>CAKUCX010000037.1 GCA_934643865.1 uncultured Kiritimatiellota bacterium | reverse complement strand
CCCCCCCCCCCCCCCCCCCCCCCCCCCCCCCCCCCCCCACGAGGTCGCGGCCCAGGGGCTCGCGGCGTAGTCCCGCCGGATCTGCGTGCGCATCGCATCCGCCCGCCCGCTCTGCCCAAGCTTCTCGAAGCAGTGAGCCGCCTTGTAGAGCGCCTCGGGCAGCAGGCGGCCCGCGATCTCAGGGTCGTTGTAGAGGAAGACGACGCGCAGGTAGCCGTCCGTGAGCGCCTTCTTCGCGGCGTCGCTCGACTCGGCGCCCTCCTTGAGGATGATGTCGCCGCGCATCGTGAGCGCCGCGCCGGCGGAAAAACGGTCTCCGCTCTTGGCGGCCTTTTCGAGCTGCGCCTCCAGCTTCGCCTTGCGCCCGAGCGCGAGAAGCGCGCGCCAGTAGGCGGGCGCGAGGTCGCCCATGTAGGCGGCGGAGGCGTCGTCGTCGATGACGGCCTCGCACGCGCGGAGGCCGTCGTTCGCCTTGCCTGTCTCCAGGTAGGCTTCGGCGAGGTAGCGGCCCGCCCGCTTGTCCCATTGGAGGTGGCGGTACGTCTCGGCGATCTTCCGCAGGGCGGGGATCGCGGCGGCGCCCTGCCCCTTCTGCACCTGCGCGACGGCCTCGTCGTACCCGGCGGGCTTGTCGATCTCGATCTCCGCGACCTCGGAGGGCTTGATCTGGATCTCGGTGTTGCCCTTCGCGACCGCGTACGCCTTGTCGCGCGTGCTCCAGCGGATGACGCCCTTCTGGGCCATCCCGTTCTCCGTCGTGATCGTCCCCGTGATGTCGCCGAGGACGGCGGCGGACGCGAGGGCCGTCAGGGCCGCTGCGATGCGTTTAAGCATGGACATGTACACTCCTTAGAGTCCTGTTGGTTACTGATCGGCCTTGGCCTGGTTGACGGCGTTCTGGACAACCGTCTTGTGCTTGCCGTCCGGGAAGAGTTCCATGTACGTCTCGCCGTACTTGAGGATCATCTCCGTCTGCTCCTTGCCGAGCTTCGCCATGAGCGGAAGCGCGGACGAGTAGGCGCGTTCGAGGTTCGCGAGCTGCGCGGGCGTCATGTCCTTCGCCGGGTGTTCGGCGGTGGGCTCGTGCGACATGAGGAACGACTGGAAGGCGTTCGCCGCGAGGCCGCACGTCTCCTTCGCCTTGTCCCTGAGGTTCATCGCCTCCTCGGCCTCCATCTTCCTCACGAGGACGTCGCCCGAGCGGAGGTCCAGCTCGTCGACTTCGGCCGGGTCCTTGCAGTAGGCGCGCAGGCGCTTGATCGCGCGCACCGCCGCGTTGAAGTACTGCGTGCGCAGCTCGTCGTTCTTCTCCACGCGGCCCTCCTCGGAGGCGACCTCCACGATGAGTTCGTAGGCGTCGATGACGAGCTTGCTCTTCGCGTACTTCTCGACGAACTGGTCGAGCTTCTGGTGCGCCTCGGCGTAGAGCTTCTGGCCGACGGCCGCCTGCGCCTGGCCGAGCGTCGCGCGCGCCATGATCGCCGTCCGCGCGGCTTCGTTCGTGACGGCCTTCGAAAGCTCGACGGCCTTCGTGTACGCCTCGCCCGCGACGTCCCAGCCCTTCGCGTCCCGGAGCGCGTCGCCGGCGGCGAGGAACTGGCCGGCCGTGTACTTGCCGCCCGGCGTCTCCAGCATCTGCTTGTACTGCGCCACGCCCTCCTGGCGGAGGCCCATCTCGATGAGCGTCTTCGCGAGGCGCGGCACCGAGTTCTTGGCCTCGTCGGATTCCGGGAACGCCTCCTGCAGGCGCGCGAACGCCTTCTGCGCCTCGTCCATCTTCTTCTCGGCCGTGTAGATCGTGCCAATCTTCACGAGCGCGACGGGCCCCCACTCCCCCTTCGGGAAGGCTTCAAGGTAGCGCTCGTATGCCTTGACGGCCTGCATGCGGAAGACGGACACCTTGCCCTCCGGCCACGCGAGGCGCTGCCACGAGTCGCCTTCGAGGAAGAGCGCCTGCTCGCGGCGGAGCAGGAACTTCTCGCGGTCGCCCTTCGGGAGGCCCTTGTTCCCCTCCAGCTCCTTCGCCGCCTCCGACGAGGCGGCGCGGAAGTCCTTGATCGCCCCCGCGACGTCGCGGTAGGCGGCCTTGCGCAGCGCCTCGGCGGCCGTCACGTCGTTCGTCTCCGCTGCGGCGGCGAACGTGGCGAAGCCCGCCTTCTGCTCCATCTGCGCGAGCTGCAGGTGCGAGGTCACGCGGTCCAGCGGCTTCTTCGTCGCGCCGGCGAACGCGCGCAGCCACTTCTTCTGCGCCTCCGCGTCGCCCGTCTTCGCGGCGCAGAGGGCGAGGAACTGGAGGGAGCTTGCGACGTGCGGCGAGTTCGTGTAGACCGTCGCGACGAGCCCGTAGTAGCGCGCGGCCTTCTCCCAGTCCTCCGCCTTGTACGCCTGGCCGGCAAGCGCGAGCGCGCGCTGCGCGGCGTTGTAGTGGTTCGGGAAGTTCTTGAAGTAGAGGTCGTAGACGTCCTGCGAGCGGGCGAGCGCGCCCAGCTCGCGCTCCTTCGCGGCGAGGCGCTGAAGCTCGTCGCCGGCGGCGCGCGCCCGCGCATCCGCCGTCTTCGCGAAGCGCCGGACGAGGTCGTCCTCCGCCGCGCTCGCGGCCGCGCGGTACGCCTTCTTCTTCTGCGCGTCCTTCGCGTCGTGCCAGAGCGAGAGGTTGCAGTCGGCCAGCACCGCGACGGCGCCGGGGACCTCCTCGGCGTCCGGGAACTGCTCGATGAGCGGCGCATAGGCCTTGATGGCCGCCGCGCAGTCGCCCGACTTGTAGACGGCGTAGGCGTTCTCGAACTGCGTGCGGCGCACCTTCTTCATCTGGTCCGGCGAGATCTTGACGGCCTTCTTCAAGTCGGCCTTGTAGCGCGCGAGGACGAACGCCGCGATGTCCTCGTAGAGGCGCCCCGCCGCGCCCGCGCAGGACGACTCGGGGTACTTCACGTAGACGTTGACCGCGTGGTTGAACGCGCCGAGGCCGTTGCGCTTGCCGCCTTTCTCGCGGGCGCCCAAAAGCGCGGACTTGATCTTCTCCTCGTCCGGCTTCTTCTCCTTCGCCTCGGTCTGCGCGCTCTCCCAGAGCATCTGCGCGAGCAGGTAGCGGCACTCGGGCATCGGGCTCATGCGCACGTAGCCGAGGCGTCCGTCCGGATCCTGCTCCACGAGGCTGTTGTGGATCTGCGCGAGCTGCGGCATATACTCGTTGACGAGGCCCTGCGCCTTCTCCATGTCGCCGCGCAGCATCTCGATGTGCGCCTTCATCGCGATGGCCTTGCCGAAGACGATGATGAGCTCGTTCTTCCAGAGGAGCTTGTCCACGAGCTTCGTCGCCTGCGCGAGGTAGCCTTCGCGCGCCTTCGCCTTCTTCGGGTCCTTCGCCTCCTCCGCGAGGCGGATGAGGAGCGAGACGTCCTCCATCGCGACGGCGCACCAGCGCTCCTCGGTCGCGCCCGTCTCGGGGATCTTCGCGAGGAGGCCCGCGTACATCTTCACGGCCTCGTCGAAGTTCTTCTCGTTCACGCACATCTGCGCCCACTTGAAGCCCGACTCGACGTAGAAGTCCAGCAGGTCGGCGCCGGGCTGCGGCACGGCCTTGAAGAATTCCTCGTAGATCTTGCGGCACGACGCCATCTCGGAGCGGTCGTAGTAGGCGTCGGCCATCGAGAGGCGCAGCGCCCAGTACTCGCCGCTCTTCTTGTCCTTGATGCCGTCGACGACCTTCTGCACGTCGGCGAACTTGCCGAGGCGCAGGTCGCCCTTGATCTCCAGCACCTTGAGCTTGGGCCCCAGCTGCGGCCACTTCTTCTTCGCCGCGTCGATGACGGGCTCGGCGAGGTCCGGCATGTTCGCCTCGACGAGCGCGCCGATGTACGCCAGCTCTTCCTTCATCGCGGCGGCTTCGCCGGCAGGCGCATCCGCCGCCCGCGCCGCCGTGAAGGGCGCGAGGGAGCACGCGGCCAAGACCGCGAACGACAGCACATGGATGTGTGGAATGCTCATGGTGGCGTCAAGTATAGAGGAAACGGAGCCGTGCGTCAAGCGGGTGTTGCGCGCGCGCAGGGCGCCGAAGAAGGCCCGCAGGCGGGCGACGGACTTGACGCCGCGCGCGGATTCGAGGCTGCCGGAGACGTCGAGGACGTCGGGCGCCCGGGCGAGGAAGCGCGGCAGGTTCGCCGCCGAGACGCCGCCGGCCAGGACCGTCTTGAACGCGCCGCGCCGCAGGGCCGTCTCGCCGTCCCCGTGCGATGTGTCGAAGAGGACGGCATCCCCCTCCGCCCCGCCCGCGAGCGTCCAGACCTCCAGGCCGGCCGCGCGGAGCGCGGCGACGTCCGCCGCCGAGGCGCGCCGGTGGAGCTGGACCGCCCCGAGGCCGCAGGCGCGCGCCGTCCGCAGGACCTCGGCGACGCCCGCCGCCGTGAAGACGCCGACGCACCGCGCCCGGCCCGCGAGGCCCGCGCGCATCGCCCGGACGGCCTCGGCCGTCACGCGGCGCGGGCTTTCCGGCGCGAAGATGAAGCCAAGGTAGTCCGCCCCGAGCCGCTCCGCCTCGGCGGCGAACGCGGCGTCGTTCACGCCGCAGACCTTGACCGCCGGGCGCCGCATCCCCCTACGCCTCCTTCATGAAGCGCGCGACGAGCGCGCTGCCGATGACGAAGCCGTCGCAGTGCGCGGCGATCCGCGCGCCCTCCTCCGGCGTGCGGATGCCGAAGCCCGCGACGACGGGGACGTCCACGAGGCGCCTGATCTCGGCGAGGCGCGCGGCGAGTTCCGGCGGCAGGGCCGCGCGCGCGCCCGTCGTGCCCTTCACCGTGACGGCGTAGAGGAAGGCGTCCTCGGCGCCCTTCGCGCTCGCCCGGACGCGCGCCGGCCCCGTCGTCGGCGCGATGAGCGGCACGAGCGCGAGGCCGGCGCCGCGCAGGACGTCCAGAAGCTCGCCGCGCTCCTCCAGCGGCAGGTCGACGACGAGGACGGCGTCCACGCCGTTCCGCGCCGCCGCCTCGGCGAAGCGCTTCAGCCCGAAGCTGAAGAGGACGTTGTAGTAGGTGAAGAGGACGAGCGGCGTGTCGGGGTGGCGCGCGCGGATGGCCGCCGCGCCCGCCAGGACGTCCGCGAGCGTGACGCCGTTCGCGAGCGCCCGCTGCGCCGCCGCGCGGATGACCGCGCCGTCCGCCACGGGGTCCGAGAACGGGACGCCCAGCTCCAGGATGTCCACGCCCTCGGCGAGAAGCGTCTCCGCCGCCGCAAGGCTTCCAGCCATCGTCGGCGCGCCCATCGTGAGGTAGGCGACGTAGGCCGCCTTGCCCTCGGCCCTGCACCGCGCAAATGCCTTCTGGATCCTGTTCATTTCCGCTGTCCTTTCCTGTAGTTCTCCACGCTCTCCATGTCCTTGTCGCCGCGCCCGGAGAGGTTCACGAGCAGGATCGCCTCCTTCGGCAGGCGCGGCGCGCGCTTGATCGCCTCGGCGACGGCGTGGCTCGACTCCAGCGCGGGGATGATGCCCTCGCAGCGGCAGAGCGCGTCGAACGCGGCAATCGCCTCGTCGTCGTCGATGGCCACGTACTCGGCGCGCCCCGTGTCCGCGAGATAGGCGTGCTCCGGCCCGACGCCGGGGTAGTCCAGCCCCGCCGAGACGGAGTACGTGTCGACGATCTGGCCCTCCGGCGTCTGGAGGAGGTACGTCTTCGCGCCGTGCAGGACGCCCACGCGCCCGCCGTTGATGCTCGCGGCGTGTTCGCCCGTCGCAAGGCCCCTGCCGCCCGCCTCGACGCCGACGAGCTTCACGGACGGGTCGTCGAGGAAGCCCGCGAAGAGGCCCATCGCGTTCGACCCGCCGCCCACGCAGGCGATGGCCTCGTCGGGCAGCCGCCCGTACTCCTCCAGGCACTGCCGCCGCGCCTCCTTGCCGATGACGCTCTGGAAGTCGCGCACGATCGCCGGATACGGCGCCGGGCCGGCGACCGTCCCGATCACGTAGAACGTGTCGTCGCAGTTCGCCGTCCAGTCGCGGATCGCCTCGTTCATCGCGTCCTTCAGCGTCGCGCCGCCCTCGCTCACGGCGCGCACCTTCGCGCCGAGCATCTTCATGCGCGCGACGTTCGGCGCCTGCCGCGCGACGTCGACGGCGCCCATGAAGACTTCGCACTCCAGGCCGAAGAGCGCGGCCACGGTCGCCGTCGCGACGCCGTGCATCCCCGCGCCCGTCTCGGCGATGAGCCGCCGCTTGCCCATCCGCCGCGCGAGCAGGGCCTGGCCGACCGTGTTGTTGACCTTGTGCGCGCCCGTGTGGTTGAGGTCCTCGCGCTTGAGGACGATCCGCGCGCCGCCGAGGCGCGCCGAGAGCCGCCGCGCGCAGGTGAGCGGGGTTTCCCGCCCGACGTAGTGCTTCAGCAGGCCGTCGAGCTCGGCCGCGAACGCCGGGTCGCGCCGCGCCTCGGCGTAGGCCGCCTCAAGCTCGTGGAGGGGCGTCATCAGCGTTTCCGCGACGTACTGCCCGCCATAGATTCCGTAGTGTGTGTTCATTGCCTTCCTTCTGTGGATTGTCGAAGAAACGGGGAGGGACGCCTCAGCGCGCGCAGGGCCCGCCCGGGCGACGGGGCGCGCATGAGCGCCGTGCCGACGAGAAAGCCGTCCGCGCCCGCGTCCCGGAGACGCCGGACGTCGTCCGCCGTCCGGATGCCGCTCTCGGCGATGCGCACGCGGCCGGCCGGGATCTCGCCGAGGAGGCGCGCGGTGATCGCGGGGTCCGTCCTGAACGTCCGCAGGTCGCGGCAGTTGACGCCGACGACCTGCGCGCCCGCGCGGACGGCGCGGCGGATCTCGCGCGCGTCGTGTGTCTCGACGAGCGCCGCGAAGCCGAGCGCGCGGCAGAGGCCCAGCAGGTCGCGCAGGGCCGCGTCGTCCAGCGCGGCGGCGATGAGCAGCACCGCGCTCGCGCCGGCGGCCCGCGCGGCGGCGACCTGGTACGGCGTCGTCACGAAGTCCTTGTAGAGGACGGGGAGCGCCGTGGCCGCCCGCGCCGCGCGCAGGGCCGCCTCGCCGCCGAGGAAGCGGTGCGGCTCGCAGAGGACGGAGAGGGCCGCCGCGCCCGCCGCCGCCAGCTCCCGCGCCAGCGACGCGGGGTCGAAGGCCGCGCGGATCAGCCCCTCCGAGGGCGACGCCTTCTTGAGCTCGGCGACGATCCGCGCGCCCGGCCCCCGGAAGGCCGCCGCGAAGTCCGGCGGCGCGGGCATCGCGCGGGCCTCCCGCATCAGCGCGGCAAGGGGCGTTTCCCGCGCGCGCGCCGCCGCGTCCGCCCGCCGGCGGGCGCACAGCTCTTCGAGGATGTCCGCTTTCATGACGCGAACGCCACAAGGGCCTCCAGCTTTTCCAGCGCCGCGCCGGCGTCGAGCGACGCGCGCGCCCGCGCCACGCCCTCGGCGAGCGTGCCGGCCCGCCCGCCGACGTAGATGGCGGCGGCCGCGTTGAGGAGGGTCGCCGCGCGCTTCGCGCCGCGGATGCGCCCCGCGAGGACGCCGCGCAGGAGCGCCGCGTTCTCCTCCGGCGCGCCGCCCGCGAGGTCGTCGAGGGGGAACGTCTCGCCGAGGAGGTCGGCGGCGGAGACGAGCCGAGAGGCGATTGCGCCGTCCTTCAGCTCCGTCACGAACGTCAGCCCCGCCGGGGAGATCTCATCGAGGCCGTCCATGCCCGAGAAGACGAGCGCGCGCGCGCTGCCGAGGTCGCGCAGCGTCTGGGCGAAGAGCGGCGCGAGCTTCGGGTCGTAGACGCCGATCGCGTGCCGCCGCACGCCGGCCGGGTTCGTGAGCGGCCCCAGGAGGTTGAAGATCGTCTTGCACCCCATCGCCCGGCGCACGGCCGCGGCATGGCGCATCGCCGGATGGAGGGTGCGCGCGAAGAGGAAGCCGACGCCGAGCGTGCGCACCGCGCGCGCGACGGCCTCCGGCGGGAGCGCGAGATCGCAGCCGAGCGCCCGCAGGACGTCCGCCGCGCCGCAGCGCGACGTCGCCGCGACGTTCCCGTGCTTCGCGACGGGGACGCCCGCGCCCGCCGCGACGAACGCCGCCGCCGTCGAGACGTTGAACGTGTGGCGCCCGTCGCCGCCCGTGCCGACGATGTCGACGGCGTCGAGGCCGCCGAGGTCGACCTTCACGCCGGCCTCGCGCATCGCGCGCACCGAGCCCGCCAGGACGTCCGGCGAGACGCCGCGCGCGTTGTAGTCGTTGAGGAGCGCGGCGATCTCGCGCTCCGTCATCTCGCCGCGCATGAGCGACGCCATTGCGCGGTGGGCGCGCGCCGCCTCGGTCGAGGCCGCCGGCGTGCGGATGCCGAGGAAGTTCTTGAGCTGGCGGACGCCCTCCGGCGTGCCGATGGACTCCGGGTGGTACTGCAGCGTCTCGATGGGCAGCGTCCGGTGCCGCAGCCCCATGATCTCGCCGTCCTCCGCCTCGGCCGTGACCTCAAGGCAGGCCGGGAGCGTCGCGCGCTCGACGGCGAGCGAGTGGTAGCGCATCGCCGCCATGCCCTGCGGAAGCCCCGCGAAGAGGCCCTTGCCGTCATGGCGGATGCGGCTCGTCTTGCCGTGCATGAGCCGCTTCGCCGGCACGATCCGCGCGCCGAACGCCTGCGCGACGGCCTGGTGGCCGAGGCAGACGCCGAGGATCGGCACCTTCCCGGCGAACGCCTTCACGGCCGCGAGCGTGACGCCCGCCGCGTCGGGGTTGCCGGGCCCCGGCGAGAGGACGAGCGCCTCGGGCTTCAGCGCCGCGAGGTCCGCGACGCCGGCCTCGTCGTTCTTCACGACCTTCACCTCGCGCCCGAGCGAGGCGATCGCCTGCACGAGGTTGTAGGTGAAGGAGTCGTAGTTGTCGATCAGGAGGATCATAGGTTTTAGGTTTTAGGTTTCAGGTTTCAGGTTTTAGCAGGGGTGGGTGAGAGAGGGGGGGGGGCTTACAGCGTGGCGGCGAACTGGGCGGCGGCGAAGATCGCCTTCGACTTGTTGATCGTTTCCTGGTACTCCTTGGCCGGGTCGGAGTCCGCGACGATGCCCGCGCCCGCACGCATCGTCAGAACGCCCTTTTCCAGGAGCATCGTGCGGATGATGATCGCGAAGTTCATGTCGCCCGTGTTGCTGAAGAACCCGGCGGCCCCGCCGTAGAGGCCGCGCGGCGACGTCTCGAACGCCGCGAGAAGCTCCATCGCCCGCACCTTCGGCGCGCCCGTGAGCGTCCCCGCCGGGAACGCCGCCTCCAGGAGGTCGAAGGCGTCCTTGCCGGGCGCAAGCTCGCCCGTCACGTGCGAGACGAGGTGCATGACGTGCGAGTAGCGCTCGACGTGCGCGAATGCGTCGACCGCCACGCTCCCCGTCTTCGAGACGCGCCCGAGGTCATTGCGCCCCAGGTCGACGAGCATCACATGCTCCGCGCGCTCCTTCGGGTCGGCCAGAAGCTCCGCCTCCAGGATCCGGTCCGTCTCCGGCGTCGCGCCGCGCGGCCGCGTCCCCGCGATCGGCGCGGTCGAGGCCGTGCGCCCCCGCAGCTTCACGAGTTCCTCCGGCGACGAGCCGATCAGGGTCTTGCCGCCGACCCTGAGGAAGAAGTTGTAGGGCGAGGGGTTCACCATGCGCAGGGCGCGGTAGAGCGCGAGCGGCGGGATGTCCGTCTCGGCCGTGAACGTCTGCGACGGGACGATCTGGATGACCTCGCCCGCGCGGATCGCCGCCTTGCACTTGCCGACGATCGCCTCGAACGCCTCCTCCGGCATCTCGGGGCGGAACGGGGAGAGGCGCCGCGGCGCCGGCGCGGGGGCCGTGCGCGCAAGGCGCGCGACCGACTCGGCGCTCAGCAGCCGCGCGTAGACGGCGGCGATCTCGCGCTGCGCGCGGGCGTAGGCGTCCGCCGCCGTCTCGCCCGCCTCGACGCCCGTCACGCGGATGACGAGCGCCGTCTGCCGCACGTGGTCCATGACGAGCAGCGTGTCCGTGAGCAGGAACGCGCTTGCGGGCGTGCCCGTCGCCGGCGTGAGCGCCACGCGCGGGACGAACGCCCTGACCGCGTCGTAGGCGAGATAGCCGATCGCGCCGCCCTGGAGCGGCGGCAGCTCCGGCGCGGCCGCGAAGGGGCGCGCCCGGAGTGCGGCGCGGACCTTCGCGAGCGGCGGCTCGCCCGGCTTCGCCTCGACGACGGCGTAGGGATCGACGCCGAGGTAGGAGTAGCGGCCCGGGCTCTCGCCGCCCGCGACGCTTTCGAGGAGGAAGACGTCCGCGTCGTCCGCCGCGCGGGTCAGGATCGCGACGGGCGTCTCGCGGTCGGCGAGAAACTCGCGGTAGACGGGCGTCCGCGCGCCGCCGGCCGTCCGGCGGGCGAATGCACTTTCGCTGAGTTTTTTGAGCATGGCTTGGTTCCTTGGTTTCTGCATGAGCGACAGGAGGGGAAAAAACAAGAAGCGGACCGTCTTCACCTGACGATCCGCCTTTAAGATGGGGTACTGGGATTCAGCTTCGCTTTTCGCAACTACACGACAGCCGGCCCGCGGATGCAAGACCCGTGGCGCCACCACCAATTGCTGCTGAACGTGCTGCGATTCATTTTTCCGTTGTCTCCCCTTTTGGGGAAAACGGCGCGTAGTCTACCACACCCCGCCGGCCGCGTCAACCCCCCAGCACGCATGCGCGCGTGAAGCCGGGCGGCACATCCCCGGGACGGTGCGCCACGCAGATCGCGGCGCAGGCGGGGTGCGCCTTGAGCCAGGCATCGACCCGGGTGCGCACGCGCGCGGCCGCCGGCGCATCCAGGTTGAGGCAGCATTCGTCGAGGAGCAGCAGGTCGGGCTTCCGCCGCAGCGCCGCCTCCAGAAGCTCCTCCGCGCCCAGCCCCGTGTAGGCCTGCAGTTCGGGCGAGACCATGCCGATGCGGCGGCGGATCTCCGCAAGCGCGACGCCCGCGCCCCGCCTGTGGCCGAACACCGCGACGTCGTTCGCGTAGGCGAGGGGACTGTCCCCCGTGATGAGCGCGAGCAGCGTCGTCTTGCCGCTGCCGTTCGGTCCGCGCAGCACCCACCGCTCGCCCGCCCGCACAGTCCAGGAGAAACCGTCGAAGAGCGTCCGCCGTCCGAAGGCAATGTGGAGGTCGCGCAGTTCCACGACGGGCGCGGCCTGCGCGTCCGGCTTTGCGCTCTCCTGTGCCACCCACGTTACCGGGGGTTCCGCCTGTACCGTCCGAGAAGGTCTGGCACGATGCGGCGAACGTGTCACCCGCCCTTCTTCGACCGTCAGCACGTCGGTCACGCAGGACGGGATTTCGTCGGCGTGGCGGACGGAGACGAGGAGCGAAAGCCCCCGCGCAACAAGCGCGTCGCAGATCTTCTTCACCTGCTCGCGGCGTTCTGGATCAAGGCCCGCGCAGGGGTCGTCGAGAATGAGGAGACGCGGATGCGCGAGAAGCGCCCGCGCAAGCAACACGCGCCGCGTCTCGCCGTTCGAAAGCGCGAGGAAGTCGCGGTCAAGAAGGTCGGTGAGATTCAGGAGGCGCGTCACACGGCGCAACGCGGGCGCATAGGCGCGGCGTTCCTTCGTTAAGGGGCGTCCCACCTCGAAGGGATTGACGTCGAAGATGCGGTTGAAGGACAACACCTCCGCCACCGTGTCGCCGGGCCCCGCCTCGTCGACGAGAGAATGGTAGCGGGCCTGCAGGAATCCCCCCTTCTGCGCGGCAGCGCGCTGCTGTGCGAAGGAGACGACCTCCACGTGGTCCTCCAGCCCCTCGGCGAACGCAACGGAAACACCGTGCGGCGGCGGCACAAGCCCGCCCACCCATGCACACAACCGCGCCTTCACCGCACTGGCCGAACCCATGAGCGCCCACTGGCGCCCTTCGGCAAACGACCAGTCAAGATAGGGAAACCCTTTCGCGGAACCCTTTACCCGAACCAGAATCTGATCTTCAGAATACATCTTAAACCACAAAACAACAATTTGACTCAACAACTACAAAACCGACGCGGACGGCCAATCGGGCCGATGCGGGCGGCCGGGACGTCCGCCCCTACCAAGGGAACGCCCAGCCGGGCCGACGCGGACGCCCAACCGAGCCGACGCGGGCGGCCGGGACGTCCGCCCCTACCAAGGGGACGCCCAACCGAGCCGATGCGGGTGGCCAACCGAGCCGATGCTGGCGGCCGGGACGTCCGCCCCTACCAAGGGAACGCCCGTCCGGGCCGATGCGGGCGGCCGACCGAACCGACGCGGGCGGCCGGGACGTCCGCCCCTACCAAGGGCCGCCCGATGGGATGCCCGATCAACACCCGATTCGTTGGTAGGGCGCGACGTCCTCGGCGCGCCGCCGCGAAAGAACCGTCCTCAACCGCATCATTTAAAGCCGCGAAGCGACTATTTAACCACTTAAAGGCCGTAGGCCGACTTAACCACTTAAAGCCGCGAAGCGGCGATTCAATCCCCCTCTAGACCGCCTTGCCGAGCGCGGCGGCGATGCGGTCCGAAAGGTCCTTCTCGCGGAGCGCGGCGAGAACGGGCTCCATCTCGCCCTCGATGATGCGGTCCAGGGAATAGAGCGTCAGGTCAACGCGGTGGTCCGTCAGGCGGTTCTGGGGAAAGTTGTACGTGCGGATGCGCTCGCTGCGGTCGCCGCTCCCGCGCAGGGAGAGGCGCGAGGCGCCCGCCTTGGCCTCCTCCTCGCGGCGCTTCTGGTCGAGGATGCGCGCCTTGAGGGTCGCAAGGCACTTCTCCTTGTTCCGCTGCTGGCTGCGCTCGTCCTGGCACTGCGCGACGAGGCCCGTGGGAAGGTGCGTCATGCGGATGGCGGAGTAGGTCGTGTTCACGCCCTGGCCGCCGTGGCCGCCCGCGCAGAAGATGTCGATGCGCAGATCCTTCTCGGGAATCTCGAAGTCGTCGTCCGTCTCGTCCGCCTCGGGGAAGACGACGACCGTCGCGGCCGACGTGTGGATGCGCCCCTGCGCCTCCGTCGCGGGGACGCGCTGCACGCGGTGACCGCCGCTCTCGAAGCGGAACGCCCCGTAGGCACCGTCGCCGACGACCGTAAAGAGGATCTCCTTGTAGCCGTCGAGCGAGGTCTGGGAGGCACCCATCACGTTCACCTTCCAGCCCTTCGCCTCGCAATAGCGCGCGTACATGCGGAAGAGGTCGCCCGCGAAAAGGGCCGCCTCGTCGCCGCCCGTTCCGGCGCGCACCTCGAAGACGGCGTTGCGGCCCTCCAGCGGATCCGGCGGGAGCAGCCCGGCGAGTACCGCCCGCTCCGCGTCCGGGATCTCGCCCTTCAGCCGCTCGATTTCGCTCTTCGCCTCCTCGGCGAAGTCGGGGTCCTCCACGAGCGTCTCGTTGCCCTCGATGTCGTCGAGGATCTTGAAGTAGCGCTTCGCCGCCGCCTCCAGTTTTCGGAGGGCGGTATGCTCGCGCACCGCCTCGCGGTAGCGCTTCGCGTCCGAAATGACATCTGGATCGCCCATCGCGGCCTCAGCCGCGGACAGACGATCCAGCACCTTCGCGATCTGCTCCTTCGCGACCAAGGCCTACTTCGCGAACTTCGCGTAGCGCTTCTTGAACATGTCAACGCGGCCTTCGGTGTCGACCATCGTCTTCTGGCCCGTGAAGTACGGATGGCACGCCGAGCAGGTGTTCACCTGCATCTCGGGCTTCGTGGAGCGGGTGTGGATGACGTTGCCGCACGCGCACGTGATGGTGGCGTCGCCGTACTGGGGATGGATACCGTCTTTCATGCTTCTACCTTTCGCAAAAATCGAGTTTATATGATATCTCATTTTTCCCAAAATGGCAAGAGGGCAAAATCGAAAAATCCCTCAGCGCGCGCGATCCGCGCGCCCCAGCACGAGCTGCGCGTGCTTCGCGTAGACGCGGCGCGGGTCGGCGGCGTAGCGTTCGAGCGTCCGGCGGCCGAGGCCGTCGGGCGTGTCGCCGAGGCGGTAGAGCGCGCGGGCGATGCAGAGTTCGCGGAGGGCGAGCGTGCGCTCCCAGTCGCCGGCCGTGTTCTGGTAGCCGGGGACGACGGGCGGCTCCGAACCCATCGTCTGCCAGCGGCCGCCGATGCCGGGACGCTTCAGGACGTCCGCGAGCGCGGGGACGGCGCGCGGGTCGCCGATCTCCTCCAGCGCGCGGGCGACGGCGCGGAAGTGCGAGTATTCGCTCTTTTCGGTGAGCGCGTTCGCCTTCTCGACCAGCACGGGGACGGCGGCCTTCGACCGGCAGCGGCCGAGGGCGATCGCGTAGCTGTCCACCCAGCTCACGCTGCGGTTGAACTGGCCCATGCCCCGGTAGTTCCAGCCCTTGTCCCAGTCCATCGCGGCGAACTTCGCGAGGAGCTGCCGCTCGCCGTCCGGCTGGCCGAGGAGCGCGAGGACGTGGGCGTAGATGACCTTGGCCTCGCCCTCGGCGGCGTGGAAGGCGTCCCGGATGCGCGGCAGGGCGCGGGCGCGGTCCGTCATGAGGACGGGCAGGCCCTTGTAGTTGTCCGCCAGCTCCGCGACGGCCGCGTCGAACGCGGCGTCGGGGAGCGGGAAGCTGTCGGGTGTCGACAGGTCCTCCTCCCGCAGGATGCCCTTTGCGAGGAGGTGGCGCTGGAGCGCCTTCACGTCGATGTCGCGCACCGTCTTCCCCTCCTTGAGCGCGAGGGCGGCGGCGACGCCGGCGGCGTAGCCCTGGTTCTGGATGTCGGGCTGCATGCGCAGGATCGGCATCGCGTCGCGGTGCGCGCTGATGCCGAGGCCCGTCACGAGGAGGCCGTCGAGCTTCTTCGGCAGGAGGCAGCGGTAGGGCAGGTTCACGTACATCGGCTTGTGGCCGGGGTCCTGGATGAAGAAGAGGTCGTCGCGCGTCTGGCCGTGCGAGTCGAAGTTCGAGTAGGTGCGCACGATGATGTCCGGGTACGTGCGCCCGTTCACGACGTCACAGGCGTTCATGTAGAACGCGCCGACCATGCGGCGGCGCTCGCGGCTGTTGACGACCTGCGCCTGGTCCCATGTGCCGGCGGGGAGGCTCAGGCGCGAGCGGAGCGCGAAGTAGAAGAGGTCGGCGGCGTCCGTGTCGTCGACGAAGCCGATGTCGGAGTTCGCGTAGCCGACGCCGAGCGTGTTCTGGGCCTGGCCGACGCCCTGCACGGAAAGCTCGTCGTCCGTGATGAACTCCGTCTCCTCGCCCGCCATCGCGGGCAGCTCGGCGTTGCCCGTCGCGTCGATCGCCGTGCGGCAGGCGACGAGCCCGCGCGTCCCGTCGTCCATCACCACGACGGCGCCCGCCACGCGGCCGTCCTTCACGACGACACCGTTCACGAACGCGCCGAACCAGATCTCCGCGCCCGCCTTGCGCTGCTCGGCGCGGTACCACTCGCCCTTCGCCTGGGGGAAGACGCTGCCCGTCGCGCGCGTGCCGGCGTCGACCTCCTGGGTGAAGCCGATGCGGTTGCCGAAGTAGTAGTAGCCGATGAGGCCGTCCGTCTGCACGCCGCCCTCCACGTAGAGGTATTCGCAGACGAGCGTGCGCGCGCCCTGGCGCGCGGCGGCGATGCCGGCGGGGCCGCCGCCCGTCCCCGCGCCGACGACGAGCGTGTCGCAGTCCGCCAGCACCGGGAGGGAATCAGGCACGGCGACGGACCCCGTCGCGTTCACGAGGTAGGCGGGCAGCGCGCCGTGGTGTTCGCCGAGCGTGCCGTCGACGGGCGCGCCCTCGGCGGCGACGCGGAGCGCGCCCTGCGCGGCGGGGAGGGCCTTCGCCTCGGCGGCGGCGGCACGGCCCACGCGCGCGCCCACCATCAGGAACGCGCCGGGCTTCACCATCTTCTCCGCCGCGTCGCGGGGGAGGTCGGCGAGCGGACCAAGCACCCAGACGCCCGCCGCGTCCTTCGGCTGCAGGCAGGCGAGGTCGAGCGCGCCCGCGCCCGCCCACGCGCCGCCCGAGGCGCGGCAGAGGAAATGGTCCGGCGCGAGGAGCGTGAGCGTGTTCGCGGCGTCCACCTGCGTAGGCACGAACGTGCGGTCGCGCGCGACCTGCTCGGCCTCGGCGAACGCGCGCGCCGAGCCGTCCTTCATCGGGATCTCGAGCGCGCAGTCCCAGAACCGCGCCTCGATGGCGTTCGGGAAGTCGGGCTTGAGGTGGTTCTTCGCGGAAACCGGGAACGGCTCCGTGAGGGGCGTCGCCGTCACGCCCGCGCCCGTCGGCGCCGCGCCCGCGACGACGACGCGGCGGAAGCGGTAGACGCCCGACGGGAACGGCGCCGTGCGGCCGCCCGCGCGGCGCGCGGCGCGCGCGCGGGGCGTCGCGTCCACAAGCACCTTCGCGCGGACGATCTGCCGCCCGCTGCGGTTCGCCATCACGACGCCCGCGAAGCGCCCGTCCGCGTCCTTCACGACGTCGCACACGGGCGCGCCCGTCAGGTAGGGGACCCCGGCGGCGAGCATCGCCTTGTCGAGCGCGCGCTTCACGAGGAACGGCGTCGTGCGCGCGGCGAGGGCGGCGGACGCCACGGCGGGGAGGATGCGCAGCTCGGCGAGGAGCTGGCGCGGGTAGGTGGGGTCCTTGACGCACGTGACGCGCACGTAGCGCGCGCGCGCCGCGAGCGGGGCCGCGAGCGTACGCATCGCCTCGCCCGCGTCCTCGGGCTCGGCGGCGGCGACCGGTTCGGACCACGCGCGCCCGTCCACGCTCGTCGAGACCCGGATCGCCTGCGTCAGGAAGCCGCCGTCCAGCGGCCCCTTCCGCCAGTGGCCTTCGCGCGGACGCAGGCGGACGTAGAAGTCGAGCCGCACGCCGGCGAGGTCCTGTTCCGCGCCGAGGTCGGCCGTCACCGTCACGTCCCCGTCGAACTGCACGCTGTCCTGCGCCGCGTGGCCCGTGCGCCCGTCGTTCAGGCAGACGCCCTTCGGGTCGGAGTGGATCTTCGCGTTCGGCCGCACGTCCGTCGTGTAGGCGTAAGGCAGCCCCTTGCGCCCGACCTGCGCCGGGTCGAAGAGGGCGCGGAAGAGCGGCGCGCGCGCGTCGTCGCCGGGGTCGCGGACGACGCGCAGCGTCCCGGCGACGTCCTCGCCGAGGTAGGGACGCGGCGCGATGAGGAACACCTCCGCCCCCGCCTCCTTCGCGGCAATCGCCGCCGAGACGGCCGCCGACGAACCGCCCACCACCACCACGTCCGCCGTGCGGGCGACGGGAACCTCCGCCGCGCCGACGGCGGCCGCGAGCGCGAGCGCGCCCCCCATCAAACGAAACATCTTGCTTTCCATCGGCAACGAGTATAGCAAAAATCGCCTAGGAGGGAGGTGGACGCAATAAACTGCGTCCCTCCCGGGAGGGCCGCGCTCCCGCGCGGCCGCCCCGTCAGCAACCCCGTTCCGCCCGCTGCGCCTCGACGAGCAGGGAAAGCCCCCACAGGTAGCTGGGGACTCCGGCGGTGCAGATGGTGTTGTGCGCGCTCATACGTCCGTTCCATTGCCGCCTAGCAGCACGTCAAGCGTCGAAAGCAGCACCGCCTCGCCAGCGGAATCCAGGCGCAGGAAGAACGGGTCGAGCGCGGGGCCCTCGTCCGTCAGGCAATAGGGATAGAGCGCGTTCAGCGGAAGATAGGCGCAGCCGCCGCAGGCGACGCCGGTCAGGTAGACCCTCTCCGGCGTCCTCAGCTCGATGAGCGGCACGGCGTCCGGCGGCAGCGCCGGCACGTCGAACCATTGCGGCGAGCCAACCCAGTGCCAGCCGGCGGTGTTGAGCGGCCTGTTCACGTACGTCCATGCCTTCGCCGCGCCGGGCCCCGTCCAGGCGACGGACGCGCGCGCAAGCGCGTCCAGCGGCACCGGGTACTTCGGGTCGCAGTAGCCGTCTCGCCTCTTCGCATCGCGCAGCGCGCGGAGGACATCCGCGCCGATGAGCCACGCCGGCGGCTCGCCGTTGATCCAGACGACCTTCCCGCCCGCCGCGACGTACCTTCGGAGGTTCCTCTCGAAGCCCGCGACGTCAAAGCCACGGTAGCCGCAGACGCGGCGGAAGACGACAAGGGCCGGCGTCTCCTCGGCATCGACGCCCTTCGCCGCGAACTGCCTCGCGTCCATCAGCGACGCATTCAATCCCGGGCGGCGGCTCTTCAGCGAGCCGACGATCTGGCAGCCGATCGGACGGGAGACCACGTCGAAGACGGAGCCGTCCATATGATCGATCGGCGAATACAGCACCCGCACGCGGCTTGGGCGGCCCGGTTCGGCGAAGTACGGGCGGGCGAAGGAATCGTTCGCCATCGGACGGCGCAGGATCTCCACCTCGTTCGTCGCCTTCCGGGCGAACAGGCGCCTCTTCGCCTCAAGCGGCATGAACGCGAAATCGGGACGCGCCGCCAGGGCCTGCGCCGCCTTGAAGACGTACAGCGTGCGTTCAACAGCCCACAGCCCAAGATCGCAGAGCGCGTCTGCGGCCTCGCGTTTCGCGGCGGCGTCGCCGGTCCCGACCCACTTCGCGCCGGCCTCGACGATGCGCCCGGAGCTTCGGCTGCAGCATTCCATCGACAGGACGTCCCAGCGGTCGACGAGCGCAAAGAGCCGCTCGGGCGTGATGTCCGCCGGCGGCTCGGGGACGACAAGCGCCTCCAGGCGCCGGGAGAGGACGGCCTTCGTCTCCGCGTCAAACTCGACGAACGAGAAGTCGACCGGCCACGCGCGCCCCGTCTTCGGCAGAACGGGAAGCCCGCGGCCCTGCGGCGATCCCCGGACCGACCACGTGTACGTCAGCAGGTGGACAATTGGATCGTGGTTGCACGCCGCACCGTCCGCGAGCGCGTGGGAGAGCGACGCGAGGTAGACGAAGGCCCGATAGGCGTCGTCCGCGCGGATCGCGTCCACCAGCCGCTCGATCTCCCCATAGACGGGAGGGCCCGCATGCAGGGCATACAGGGACGCCCCCAGCCCGCCGTTCTCGCGCAGCCACGACAGCTCGTCCGGCCCCAGCACGCGCGCGTCGCCGTTGTCCGGCAGATGCGCGGCCGCGAGAAACGCTGGGCGCCACTCCGGCCTGAACCGGCTCTTCCATGCGGCCGGCAGCTTTTCAAGGACGCACCGGGCGACCGTGTCATGCCCGGCCCCCCAGGCCCAGGCCACGCGGACGGACAGGAGCGCGGCGGCGCAGAGCGCAACGTGGCAGACGGTAATCCGCATGGCGTCCCCGCGTCACGCCAGCAAGGCGAATCCGGCGATCTGGCTCTCGTTCGCGTAGCCGAAGGCGTGGATCTTCACCTGCAGCCATTCGCTCCCGCGCAGTTCGGCCGGGATCTCGAAGACGTACAGGTCGTCCCGCCGGGCCGGCAGCGGCAGCTCGATCCACGCGCGCCCGTCGGCGGAGGCGAACACCTGGTTCGGCTGCTTCGTCCTGCGGTGCGGGGCGAGCCGCCCGAGGATCGCGAAGCGGGTCGCCGTCGGCGCCTTCTCCTTCAGCGGCAGCCGGTACTGGGTGTCGCCAAGGTAGACGAGCCCGCGGCCGGCGTCGCAGTGCCGTTGCGTGAAGACGCGATAGCGCGCGCGCTCGTCGCCCTCGCCGATGAAGAGCTTCCAGATCACGCCCGGCGTGCGCGCGTAGGGCTCGGGGATCATCTTCCCCAGCGCGACGTCCCCGGGCATCCGTCCGGCCGCCGGGGCGGAGAAGCCGGTGAACCCGACCATGTCCTTGCGCTGCCCGAACGCCGTGTACCGATACCCCTCCGCCTTGACGAACACGCGCGCGACGATCCGCCCGCCCGCCATGCCGTAGAGCCAGAACCCCTCGGCCATCCGGGTGTGCGCCATCACGGCGAGCGATCCGCCGCCGGGAAGCCGCACTCGGCTTTCGGCGTTGAGGTGGTTGTGCCCCGCCCAATACCAGAAGTCGCCGGTCCAGTCGCCGAAGACCCGGCGGAAGGTGCGGGCGATGCCGTTCTCCCAGCCGCAGCCCATGGTGGGCTGGTGGGCGACGAGAACCAGCGTGCGGTTCGGGTCGAGCCCGGCCTTTGTCTCGCGCATCCACGCGACCTGCTCCTCGTCGAACGATCCGTCGTGCCCGGAATCGAGCAGCATGATCTGGACGCCGGCGACCTCGATCAGGTCGTACCGCTTCCAGCCGGGGAAGAACGACCCGTACAGCGCGCCCGGATACGGCTTCTCCTCCGGGAAGGTGTCGTGGTTGCCGATCACGTGGCGGAACGGCGCGCGAAGCGGGGCGATCAGCGCCTTGAGCGCGTCGGCCTCCGCCCGGCACGCGGCAAGGTACGCCGGGGACGCCGTGTCGGGGCGCTGCCCGAAGCAGGTGGAGAAGCGGCACATCTGGTCTCCGCAGGAAACCACGCACCGAAGGGCCTCGCCCATGCCGTTCCAGAACGCGACCGCCGCCCGGAAGGTCTCCAGCGGGGAGATGGCGACGTGCGGATCCCCGATGACCGCCACCACCGCAAAGCCGTCCGCATCCGGATCGGCGCCCGCCCGGCGGAACGCGGCCTTCCAGTCCCCGTCGGCGGCGCCGTGCGCGCACGGCGCGAACCCGGCGGCGACCGCGCCGGCGGAGCATGTGATGAAATGTCTTCGGCTTGTCGTCATGGCATGGCCTCCTTACCTGAAGATCAGCGCGGTTCCCTTGTCCGACCATGCGGCCCACGCCGTCACGGACCGCCTCTGCGGACTTCAAGCGACGGCGTTTCCCCTCTTCGATGCATTTCTCGTCCGCCTCTCATGTCTGAACATTGTCACAACCCTCGCCTGTCAATTGTGAATCTTGAACCTTTCGGGGGATTGGGGCCGGCGCAATTTCCTGCGCCCGCAGCGCCTCGACGAGCGCGACGCCCGCGCTCGTGCCGAGGCGCGTTGCGCCCGCGCGGCGCGCGGCGCCCGCAAGACCAAACGTATGTCTCTTCATCATATCCTCCAAGACCATGGCAAGAACGTTGACGTTGAACCGCCGGAACGGGACGGGATGGGTGGGACGCGCGGCGTCAGTACTTCAGCAGAAGGTCGAGCATCTTGCGGTCCAGCTTGTGCCCCCGGAAATCTTCGTACTCCACATCGGAGCGCCCGGAGTCGAGGATGCCGATCGCGCCGCGCAGGTTCCACATCGCCCAGCCCATGCCGCGCTCCTTCCAGAGGCGCAGGTAGTCCTCCAGCCAGTCGAGGACGAGCGCGTGCGGCGTGTACTTGTAGCACCCGAACTCGCCGACGAACGCGAACGTCCCCGCCGCGCACGCCTCGTCCCACGGCGCCATGAGCTTCCGATAGAGGTATTCCATGCCGGCGTCCGCATAGCGCGGCGCCGCGACGGCGGCGCCCACCGCCACGAACGGCGCCGGCGCGTCGAACCCGCGGAAGTCCTGCACGAAGTTGACGGGCCTGCACCAGTCGGCGCCGAAGGCCAGCGCGGCGGCGTGCGCGCCCGCCGTCACCGTCAGCGTCTCCGGCGTCGCCCAGTCGCCCTCGACGATCCGCACCTCAAGGCCGCGCGCCCCCTGCGGCAGGGCCACCACGCTCTCCCCCCGGTAGCTCCCCTGGAAGATCTTCCACTCGGGATACCACTGCACCGACGTCCACAGCGGGCTGTTCGTCTGCGGCGCGAACACGTCCTCCGTCACCGTCGTCCCGTCCGCCGTGAAGCGCACCTTCACCCGTCCCGAGACGCGCCCGTAGGAGAGCCGCAGGCGGCAGGGCGGCAGGTTCGAGACGACGAGCGCCGCGTGCATCTCCCCCTTCCCGCGCCCGGCGAGGATCCCGTTCGGCGCATCCAGGCGGATCGGCCACACCGGCTTCGCCGTCGGCGTGCCGACCCAGGACGCCATATAGTGGGAGACGCTCATCGGCGTGTAGCCGCGCGTGGACTGCCCCACCCCCGGAATGCCCGCGAGCGCCTTCACCGGCCGCCGCCCCCACGACAGGCCGTCGGCGACGATGAAGCGCGCCGGGTCCTCCCGCCGGATCGCCTCGATGAGGATCTTCGCGATGCGCCCGTAGGCCGCGTCCGCCACGTTCGGCGGCTCGTTGAAGAGGTTGAAGCTCAGCTGTTCGTTCGGGATGCCCTTGTAGCGGCGGGCGAACATCGCCCAGTGCTTCGCGCACACGCGCTGCGTCTCGGGATCCGTGAAGAGGTCCGTCTCCTCCGGCGGGCGCGCGACGGTGTAGCCGGGGGCGCGGTGCATGCAGAGGTTCACGTGGATGCCGTACTTCCGCCCGAGCGCGACGGCGCGGTCGATGTACGCAAGGTGGTCCTCGTCGAACCGCTCCCAGTCGCCGTCCTTGATCCAGTAGCGGTAGTCCATCGGCAGGCGCGCGAAGTTGAAGCCCCAGTCGCGCATCATCTGGAAGTCCTCTTCGCGGAATTCCCTCGGCTTCGCGTTTCCGCCCTTGATGAACATCTCAAGGAGGTTGAAGCCGCGCCACCGCACGGACGGACGCCACGCCGCCGCCGGGTCGAGCCCCGCCTCCAGGAGGCGCACGACGTGCCGCCCCGCGCCGACCTCCCGCACCTGCCCCGCGAACTCGATCCGCGCCGGCGCGGGCGTCTCGACGGTCAGCACCTCGTTGTCCACGACGCTCACCTTCACGGGCCCCCGCGCCGTCGGCACCGTGCCCGCGACGTGCTTCAGGTCCCCGACCTGCGGCGCGATGCGGATCTTCCCGAATCCCGGCTCCAGCGGCGTCACGCCGAGGACGTAGCGCGCGAGGACGTTGAGCGGCGCGGTCCCCCAGGCGTGGTTCAGGTCGAGGTTCGGCTTGTACTTCGGCGCCCACGCCTCCATCGTGATCGTCGCCCCCTGGTCGAGCATCCCCAGCCAGGACCGGTCACCCGTCGCCGTCATCAGGGCGAGCGCGAGGTCCGCGCGCCCCGCCTCGAAGAAGGCCTCCAGCAGGTACTGCGCGAAGTAGACGCTGCACGCCATCCCGCGCGACGCGCAGAACGAGACGACCTCCCGGCGATGGGCGCGCGGCACGAGGCCGAACGCGAGCGCGGCCGCGTTCGCGTGGAGCGAGGCGTGGTCCGTCCCCTCGCCGTCGCGGTAGACGCGGCGCGCGGGGTCGAAGAAGACCTTCTGGAAGGCGGCGTGGACGGTGCGGGCGTCGGCGGCGAAGGCGGCCGCGTCCGCCGTCCGTCCGAGCGCGCGCGCGATGTCCGCCATCTCCAGCAGGTTGCGGTAGTGGAAGGCGTTGACGACGGCGTTCACGTCCCGGAAGACGAAGCCGTCGCGCTCGCACGGCGGCCAGTCGACGATGTCCGCCGCGCCGCAGGCGTTCGTGAGCGCGTGGGGCAGACGCTCCCCGCCCGTGCGGAGGAGGCCGTCCGCGCGGCGGAAGCGCGTGAGCAGCTTCTCGCCCTTCAGTTGGTCGTAGAACTGCGCGAGCGCGCGCGTGTCGCCCGTCCACATCCAGTCCGCCCACGCCATCTTGATGGCGTGCTGCTTCCACTCCGTCGGCCAGGTGGGATGCGCCATGAGGTAGACGAGACTCGCGCGGGCGAGCGAGGGGTCGGGGTGGACCGCATAGTCGCCGAGCTGGTTCAAGTAGGCGTCCGCCTCGTAGGGGATGCGCTCGCGGTCGCCGTCCACGTAGAGCCCCGCGAAGGAGGTCGCGCGAATGGAGTGCTTGCAGAAGTCGTAGACCTTCACGAGGTCCGCGTTGTCGCAGGTGAACGCGGAGGCGGCCATGTCGATCGGGTAGTTGACCGCCACCATGCGCACCGTCTCGCGCGTGACGGCAAACGGCGCGCGGACAACCTCGGCGTAGCGGAACGGCAAAATGACGCCATGCTCGGGCGGAATCGGGATGGCCCCGCCCTCGCGTCCGCCCGACGTGTTGCGCGCGTCCGGGGGCAGCGGCACGCGGTGGACGCCGTCCGCCGCGATCGTCCCGGCGACGCGCACGGCGCGGATCGTCGCCCCCGGCTTCCGGTTCACGCCCCCCTCCGGCGTCACGAGTTCGCCCAGCCACACTTCGTACGCCCCCCGCGTCCCCTTCGGGGGCGTGAACTCCAGGAAGCCGAACGCCTCCTGCCCGAAGTCGGCGAGCGTGCCGCCCGCCGCAAGGCCCTTCACCGCCACCGGCGCGACGCGCCGCTGGACGGTCTTCTTGTAGTCGGTGGGATCGTTCGCAGCGGCGCCGGCGAGCGCCGCCGCCACAAAACAAGCAATGGAAACGGCTTTCATGCCGCCATTATAGCAAAAAAGTCCGAAGCCGTCCGAGATGCCGGACACGGCAAGCGCGTCCCTCTCGCTGCGTACCCTCCTAGCCATAAATTTAAAGCCGCGCAGCGGCGACTTAACCACTTAAAGCCGCGAAGCGGCGACTTCATCTTCTAGAACAGTCCTCCGTTGACCGAAATGACCTGACGCGTGATGTAGGCGGCCTCGTCGGGACGAGGCGACCGTGCGTCCCGAAGTGGACGGAGAGGTTGCAGGCCGTCGTCTGCGGCATGAGCTTGATGTACGTGCCGCTCGTGATGCCCGCGATCTCCTTCGTCTTGAGCATCGCGTAGAAGTCGAGAAGCGGGGGGGGGGGGGATCGACCCCGAGCAGGATCCGTAGGCGACGCCCGTGCGGCCGCCCTGGAGCGTCGCCGCGTCGATGACTTTCTGGGTAAAACCGCCGAGCGCGGAGCGGCTTCGGCTTGTCTGTTACTTGTCTGTTAACGAAGATAGGCGATGACCGACTGTGCGAGCCGATAGGCGAAAAGCGGGGGGACGGCATTTCCGATCTGCGTAAACTGTTGTTCCCTTGTGCCAAAGAACTGGTACCAGTCGGGGAAACTCTGGAGACGCGCCGCCTCGCGGACTGACAACCGACGGCGTCGGCCATCATCAAGGCGAATACGGTGCATGTCGCTTGTACATCCCGCAAGATTCCGGCAGGTAAGCGTCCGTGCTGGTTCATCGAGCCGCAGATCGCGCGGACGGCTACAGTGCGACGCCTTTTCGTATGCGGCGATATAACGATCCATCGAGGGCGTCAGAAATTCGGCATCGTCAGGGACCGAGGCAATCCTGTCCGCCAGCGCCTCGCCGGCCGTCACAGTGTACATCGTCTCTTCCGGGAACACGAAGCCGCCGTGGTGGCCGACGATGACAAGGCGTTCGCGTTTCTGCGGCACATCGTAGTTTGACATGCGGATGACCCTGTAGTCCACCCGATAGCCAAGTTCGTGAAACTGCGCGAGAATCGCCCTAAAATAGTTCACGTCCAGTTCGGGAAGCCCCTTGACATTTTCACAGACCCAGATTTTCGGCTGGAGCTTGCGAATCGCCGCGATGTAGGCCGGGAAGCCATCACGCGCATCGTCCTTGCCCTTGCGCTTGCCTCGACGGCTGAACGGCTGGCAGGGCGGTCCCCCCAGGACGATGTCTGCCACAGGGTAGTCCGTCGCCTCGGTCAACATCTCGTTACGGCATTCTGAATTGAGATTGATCCGATAGGTCTCACAACATTCCGGCTTCATTTCATAGCCGATGGTCTTCACGCCTGTACATTCAAAACCAAGGGACAAGCCGCCACATCCGGCAAAAAGGTCAAGGGCGAGGTAGGGCCGTTCCTGGGGCAACCGCAGGGTCTCGTTGAGATGGGCAATCCACCCACGCGCGGCGTAAGGTGAATCAAAGAGAGAGGTCTGGACGGTACGCTTCGTCATGTCGCAGTCGTGTGAGGGCCCATGAAGCGGTCGCCATTGAGGTGTATCATGTGGTCGGGATTTTCCGCAATCCAAACATCGGTTTCCCATGCTATTTGGTCACAGAACTTCTTGTAGGTTTTCAAATCGAGGAACGCAGTGATGAACACCTTTCCCGCCGTCGCCGCAGACGTCATCTGCTTGATTTCCAGCAGGCGGGCGGCAGACATCGGTCCGACCGTAGTGACGCATTCGATGAAATAAATCCATTTCCGATCCGCACGATAGAGAACGACATCCGGCATCTTGTCATGCAGGGTGATTTCAAAACCAAGCGAACGAAGACCGTCCACGTCTTTGATGAGATCGCGGTTGACGGTATCACCCAAATAAAGGCATTTCGAACCGGGAGCGAAACGCGGCGCGAATTCCTCGACAACGGCCTTCAGCAACTGGTTATGCCCGCCCGTTGAAAGCGCATAGTCCACGCCATCCACCCTGACGGGCACCTTGCAGACGCGCTTCTTGGACTCGTAGACCTCTTTCAGCGATTTATGTGCAGCCCTAAACGCCGCCAGCTTCATCTCCCAAAGAGGCCCTCCATAGGACTGGAAAAGAGACAACGCCTCCGCCGTCACGCGGTAACGGTAATTCGGCGAATTGGTCGCCACGCCATTATCTTCAATCAGCGCCGCCGTACGAAAATGGTGCATGGCTTCCTTGCGAAACGTCTCACGGCTGTTCTCCGCGTATTTGGCACCACGATAGTTCGCACGCAGAAAGACCAACAGGTCATGAATGCGCCTCCATTCATTTGTCGCCACCGACCATGAGGTAGAGGGCGAAAGATTCAAGAGCGCCAATAGGGAAAGGCAACAGATATCGCTCTGTTGCCGCGTCGGCATGCCGAGCGAATTCAGGACATTCTTAGACTCTTGTTTTCTGGTCATGGTCAAATAAAACCTACATATCGCAAACGCAACGCAAATATATCAAAAACGGTTGCGGATAGCAATCTTATCACACAGTTGTACAATCTCGTGGGTCAATTCGGAAGGGCCGGCCGTCGACCGAAGCGGCGGCAGTCCGCCCTAGCGGAGAATGAGGCCGAGTCCCCTGCCGCTGACCAGGGACAGGCGCCCGCCTTCGCGGACGAGGCGCCAGGCGGACGCCTTGAGCGCCGCCGACGGCTTGAAGCCGTTCGCGGGCAGGGCCGCGCCCTCCGCCGCGGCCATCAGGACAAAAGGCGCGTCGCGGCGCGACGCCTCCAGCAGCTCAAGCTCCGACGCGGGCATCTCCACCACGACGTCGCCGTCCGGGAACGCGAGCTCCGCCGCCGGGCCGATGGTGAGCGGCGTGCCGCCCGTCACGTCCGCAGCCCGAAGCGTCCAGGTCGAGGACGCCACGGCGAGACGCCCGTTCAGGATCGTCGGCACCCCCGTAAGGGACGGCGCGGTCACGGGCACGTAGGGAACGGCGTCGCCGATGTCGAGCGTCGTCCCGGACGCGAAGGCGACCGGCCCCTCGAAGGTCGGGCGGAAGGCCGCCGGGTCGCGCGCGAGCTTGTCGAGGACGTTCGTGCTCGTCCGAAAGAACGATTCGTCCCCCGTGCCCAGGAACTTCGCGTAGAACTGGGCGTTCGTCTTCGTGTTCCAGTCGTCGACCTCGTGCGCGTTGAAGTTCACGCCGAGGCCGAAGTTTTTCGGCCAGAGCCCGTAGGCGGGGTCTGAGCAGCCTTTGGGGCCGCCGTCTTGATAGTGGTTGCCCATGTAGATGTAGATCTGGTGCCAGCCGGCCTTCAACGGGACGACGGCACTCCAGGCATGGCGCGTCCAGCCCAGGTTCGCGCCGGGATCCACGAAGTCAGCCGGAACGACGACTCTAGCGTCGCTCACGTGGAAGACGGGCGTCCCGTCGACGACGATCTTCTGGCAGCGGTGGATGCAGGAGATGAAGCGGCAATTCACGTCCGCCCCCTCTTCGCCGGGAATCCTGATGTAGCCCGCGTAGTAGTGGTCGTAGTGCCAGTCGATGCGTTTCTCCCCAGTTTGGGGATTCACATTCGTGGTGGCGACGGTGTTCTGCCAGGGCCGATAGGCGTTCGACGCGCCCATCGGGTCGATGTTTCGGTAGAAGGAGAGCCCCTGAAGCTGTTCGGGCGTATAGATCTTATCCTGGTTGTAGATGCGCGACGCCGTATCGTACGCATAGTGGAGGCCGGGGAGGTAGTCCGGCACCCGCGTGGCGAAGCGCAGCGTGCCCTTTCGGACGTCCGTTGCGCCGGCGATCGCGAGGGGGCCGAACACCGTGAGCGGCCCCTCCCCGGTCTTCGTCAGGGAGGCGGCGCGGCTGGACGTCCGGCCGACATCGCCCGTCACCACGACCTTGCCGTCGAATTCCAGCGCGGGGAGGTCGACGGCCGTGTCCGTGTAGAGCCCGAGCAGCGCATTCGTGAGCTTGAGGGGCTTCTCGTTGACGGGCAGCGCGCCGTTGGCGGCGAGGGCGAGGCCGCCCGTCACGCAGAGGTCGCCCGTGCCGGAGATGCCCGTCACCCGGACGCCGCCCGCGAAGGAGTTGCCGAGGTTCGTCAGGCGCAGCCAGCAGCCGGGCTTGTCGAAGGCGAACCCGCCCGGACCCGAGACAGGGCCCGTGAAGCTGACGCCCTGGCCGACCCGGCTGCTGCACGCCAGCGCGCCCTGCAGGATCGTGGGCCCGGCGAGCATCCCCGTCTTCTTGCTGCCGTGGTAGCCGGTCGCGGGGATGAACATCAGACCGTCCCAGCTGTCGTTTTCGACGCGCGCCTTGTCGGCAAAGATGAAGGTCCGTTCCAGCAGCGCCTGCACGGTGAGGCGCAGGAAGGCCCCTTCGGCGAACGTTATCTTCTGCGCGGACGTGCCGTCGTCCCCCGTGCCACTCTCGAAGCAGAAGAACCCCTTGCGGACGTCGATGTCGCCGGGGTGGCGCACCTTCGTCGCCACGAACGCCAGGCCGGAATCGGACGGGAACGCCGTGACAATCGTGTGGCCGGCCATGTCGACGGTGTCGTAGCGGAAGTTGAACGTCGCGGTCCCCGCAAGCTTTGTGTCGCCCTGGAAGACGATGTCCTTCCCGATGTTCTGGCAGAAGACGACGTTTGAAATCGCGCCGAGCCCGCGATATCCCTCCCCTTGCAGGTAGAGCGCGCGGGGAATGGCCATCTTATTGACGTGGGGATTGCCGGGGAGGGTGTTGACGAGCGTCCCACCCTGGACGTAGACGTGGCCCATCGGCGCATTGGTGGACCCGAAGGAGAGATTCGACGTGTTCCGGTAGAGGCCGTCGAGGATGTAGACGTCCCCCGCATGGACGCCCATCTCATCGCCCGTGACGAGGAGGCCGCCACCCGCCTTCTGGAAGGGGCGGTTCCCGATCTGCGCGACGTCCTCGGCCGTCATCGTGTAGGATTCGCCCTCTGGCACGGTCAACTGCCAACGACCGTCAACCTCCTCGGCCGTCGGGGCGGCCAGCGCCGCGAGGGTGGCGGCAAGGGGGGCGAACAGGGCCCACAAGGCCCCCTTCGACACGGAGTACGTGCGGAGGCGCAGGTCGTTGAGCGTGTTGGTCATTGCGAGCCTTTCTGTCTTTTTCGCCGAGGCCGTCCACAAACTCCTTCTCCGCAGCCGTGCGGAAGAAGCCCCATTTGAAGGCCCTCGGCGGCACAACCCCTCGTCCGCGCGGCCGGCGGGGCAAGCCGCGCGACCTGCTGACACCAACGGCACGGCCCTCCGCAGACAAGAAGCCATACATCGGCATTCTATCATTTCAAAAGGCGTTCCGCAAGGGGGTGTCGTGCGTCAACGTTGGCGCGCGAACGGGCTCGGCGCGGGTACGGCCGCGACAAGCGCGGCCCTCCCGCATGACGCCGCGCGATTTCACTTCGGAACGGGACGCAACGGGAAGGTCGCGACTTGTTGCGGGAACGTGGCCGGATCACGCAGCACACAGGGGGGGGGCGGTCGGGGACGGCGGTCGGAATCTGTGGCCGGAACCTGTGGCCGGAATCTGTGGCCGGAACCTGTGGCCGGAATCTGTGTCCGAAATCTGTGGCCGGAACCTGTGGTCGGAATCTGTGGTAGGGGCCGACGTCCTCGGCGGCCCGCCCTCGGCGCGGGATGTCCGGCAGTCGGACCTGATGCGTAGGGCCGGACGGGCGCGCGGGACGCGCGCCCCTACCAACGTCGGAGTCCTCATGCGCCAGGGCCAACGTGGGGGCCCGTGCGGACACCCCGCGCCGAGGGCGGCGTGGGGACGGCCGCGGCAAGCGCGTCCCTCCCGTTGCGTACCCTCCTAGCCATAAATTTAAAGCCGCGAAGCGGCGACTTCATCTTCTAGAACAGTCCTCCGTTGACCGAAATGACCTGGCGCGTGATGTAGGCGGCCTCGTCGCGGAAGAGGAACGCGACGAGACCCGCCACCTCCTCGGGCGTGCCGAAGCGGCGCATCGGGATCGCGCGCTTCACAAGCTCCGGCTCCTCGATGGTGGCGGCCATCTCCGTCTCGATGACGCCGGGCGCGACCGCGTTCACGGTGATGCCGCGCTTCGCAAGCTCCACGGCAAGCGCCTTCGCCGCGCCGATCACGCCGGCCTTCGCGGCGGAATAGTTGACCTGACCGCGGTTGCCCGCGACGCCGCTCACGCTGGAAAGCGCGACGATGCGGCCGCGGATGCGGTTCGAGACCATCGGCATCACGATGGGCTTGAGGAGGTTGTAGAGACCCGTGAGGTCCGTGTCGATGACCTTGTCCCAGGCGTCGCCTTCGAGGATCGGGAACGGCGCGTCCGCACTGACGCCCGCGTTCGCGACGACGCCGAAGTAGGGGCCGTGCGCGGCCATGTCGGCCTCCAGCGCCGCCGCCGTCGCCGCGCGGTCCGCGAGGTCGAAGACGAGCGCCGGCTGCACGGGCGCGCCGGACAGGCGCGCGCAGTCCGCCGCCGTCTCCCCGGCCGCCGCCGCGTTCCGCACCGCGTGCGTGACGACGGCAAAACCGTCCTGCGCGAGCCGCCGCGCCACCGCCCTTCCGATGCCCCGGGACGATCCCGTCACCAATACGCGCTTCATGCCGTTGCCTGCTCCTTTAGAAAGCCCTCGAAATCCGGCGGACGGTAGGCGTTCAGCGTCGCCGTCGCCACCACGTCCCCCGCCGCGTCGCGGATCTCGCACGCGAACGCCGCCGCGTCCGCATCCCAGAACGCATTCGTCGCCGTCACGCGGTACGTCTTGCCCGCCTCGAACCGTTCCAGCTTCAGGTCCAGTTTCCGCGTGCCCAGAAGCAAACCCGGACGCGCCGGGCGGTCGGGCGCGACATGCCGGTCGTAGCATCCCGCAAGCGCCGCGCTTGCCTGCGCCATGTACTCGATCGCCACCCAGTTCGGCACGCCCTCCTCCGTGCCGAAGAAGAAGATCTGCCCGGGCGTGACCGTCACCGTCGCCGTGAGCGTCTTCGCCTCGGGGTCGAACGCCTCGATGGCGTCGATGAGCCGCATGGGCGGGCGGTGCGGCAGCAGTTCATCCAGCGTCCACGGCACCGTCATCGTCCATCCTCCGTCGCCAGCACCACGCTCGCGTTCGAGCCGCCGAACGCGAACGAATTGCTCATCGCCGCCCCCTTCACGTCCCCGGACGCGAGATACAGCCAGCAGATCGCCGCCTCCACCGCCCCCGCCGCGCCAAGGCAGTGCCCCGTGAGGCCCTTGGTGGATTCGACGAGGGGCCCGGGCCTGTCCGCCGCCGTCCGGGCGGCGGCGGGGGAGGCGAGGACGAAGCGCGGGAAGACGCGGCGGACGGCCCGCATCTCCATCTCGTCGTTCGCCGGCGTGCCCGTGCCGTGTAGGTTCAGGTAGGCGATGTCGGCCGGGGCGAGGCCGGCATCCGCCAGGGCCGCGCGCATGGCGGCCTCCGCGCCCCGCCCTTCGGGGTCGGGCGCCGTCGCATGGTAGGCGTCGCTCGATTCGCCGCAGCCGAGGAGGAAGACGGGGTGGCGCGCCTCGGGGACGGGCGCGCGCTCAAGCGTGAAGAGGGCGACGCCCTCGCCGAGGTTGATGCCGTCGCGGTCGGGGGCGAGGGGGCGGCACGGGCCGGCGGCGAGCGCGCCGAGCGCATGAAAGCCGTTCAGCGCCAGCCGGCAGCGCCCGTCGACGCCGCCCACGAGCGCGGCGTCCGCGACGCCCGCCTCGACAAGGCGTCGCGCGGCCGCAAACGCCTTCGTGCCCGAACTGCACGCCGTCGAGACCGTGTAGGCGGGGCCCTTCACGCCGAGGAGGCGTTTCAGGTAGGCGGAGGGCGTGCCGAGCTCGATCTGCGAGAAGTGGAAGGCGGACGGCTTGCCGCCCGTCTCCAGCCAGGTGTCGACATGGCGCTGCGCCTCGTCGATCCCCGTGTTGGACGCGCCCAGGACGATCGCCACCCGCTCCGGCGCGTGGCGCGCGAGAAAAGCGTCCAGTCCGGCGCGCATGTTCCGCACCGCGTGGAGGAGAAGGCGGTTTGCGCGCATGTCGAATTCCGGCTCCGCCACGGGCGGCAGATCGCCGGGAACCGCGCCGAAGAGGACGCGGCGGCCCGGGATGTCGCCGTCCAGGGGCGCCATCCCGTCCGTCGAGCCCGCGCGGGCGCCGGCGTGTACTTCGTCGTTCGTCCGCCCCAGCGCGCAGGCGCAGGAGAGCCGGGTGAGCGCCAGACGCATCGCGCGCCCGCCCTAGCGAGGACGCGGCCCGTCCGGGCGGCGGCCGGAATCGGGGCGGCGGTCGCGGTCGTGGCGGCGGTCGCGGTCAGGTGGCGCCGGCCGTGCGGAAGGCGGC
>CAKUCX010000036.1 GCA_934643865.1 uncultured Kiritimatiellota bacterium | reverse complement strand
CCATGTCGTTCGTTCTTCCTTTCTTCTTGGTAGCTGAAAGCATGGCACGAACGACTTTTCCTTTGCATGGCGGCGCCGGCGGCGGACATCCCGCCGAAGCCGCGTTTCACCCAGATGGTGAAGGCATCGCACGCTCAAACCCCTGCAAATAAAGGCTGAAGCCGCCTTTTGGCGGCTTCAACTGCGACAGTTAGGTTCAATCAGGGCTGCAATTTGTCGCGGCCGGGCCCGTCCGGACGTCCTGCGCCGAGTTCCCTCCTTCCTCATGCGTGAGATTTCAGTGCGTAATAAAATCTCATCCGTGCCCAGAACCGTCATCTCCGAAAGCGTCATCGCCCCGGCAATCAAATCGTGTGGGACGCAAAGGACACAACGTTCACAAAGCCTTTGCGGTCTTGCGTCCCCTCTGCGTTCTTTGCGTCAAAACATCCCGCACCCTTTTTTCAACGCAACGTTCGTAAAGAATTCTGACGCAAAGACCGCAAAGATTCTCTGCGGTCTTTGTGTTCTTTGTGGCAAAAATGCCATGTTTCGTTGCAGAATCTAGAAATTGGCGATTTTTTTCGTGTAGAGATGTAGAATTGCAGAAGAGGCGCGGTCGCAACACGTCGCGACCCTCCCGCGCGACCGTTCCGAAGTGAAATCGCGCGGCGTCATGCGGGAAGGCCGCGCGTGTCGCGGCTGGGTCCGTCCGGACGTCCTGCGCCGAGTTCCCTCCTTCCTCATGCGTGAGATTTCAATGCGTAATAAAATCTCATCCGTGCCCAGAACCGTCATCTCCGAAAGCGTCATCTCCGCAAGCGTCATCGCCCCGGCAATCAAATCGTGTGGGACGCAAAGGACACAACGTTCACAAAGCCTTTGCGGTCTTTGCGTTCCCTCTGCGTTCTTTGCGTCAAAACATCCCGCACCCTTTTTTCAACGCAAAGTTCGCAAAGAATTCTGACGCAAAGGCCGCAAAGATTCTCTGCGTTTTTGCGTTTTGTGGCGAAAAATGCCATGGTTCGTTGCCGAATCGATCGATTGAGGAATTGGCCGTGTGGGAAGAGCGCGGCCGCAACACTGTCCGGCGGAACTGTTCCGAAGTGAAATCGCGCGCCAACCGTGAAAAACAATCTCCGCGCGCTCGGTGTTGACCGGCCGGGGGACGCGGACTTCGCGGCGGCGGAGCCGTGCGCCCTGTCGCGGAATCGGGCGGGAAACGCGCCTTTTGCACGGTTTCGGCCCTGCGCGGAAACGGCCACGCTCCCCGAATACCCCGCTGTGCTGCGCCGCGTCAAGGCCCAGCAGGCGGCGGTCCGGTGGCGAAGGCGGCGGGGATGTGGTAGACTTGTGCGCGGCATGCCCTGCGGCGTGCCGAGATGGCCAAGACGCACGAAAGGAGACGACATGAAGAGACGGACGGTGCTGGTGGCCGCATGCGCGGCCTTGGGGGTCTGCGCCGCGATTCCCCTGCCGGAGCATCCGCGCCCGGACTGGGAGCGGGCCGAATGGCTGAACCTCAACGGGCCCTGGCGCTTCGCGTTCGACAAGGCCGACGCCGGGCTGGGCGAGAAGTGGTTCAGTGCGGACGACGCGAAGTTCGACCGCTCCATCGTCGTGCCCTTCCCGTGGGGGAGCGCGTTCTCGGGCGTGAAGGACGAGGCGGACATCGGCTGGTACCGGCGCGAGGTGACGGTGCCGGAGACCTGGAAGGGAAAGCGCGTCTTCCTCGTCGTCGGCGCGAGCGACCACGACACGGCGGGCTGGCTCGACGGCTGCCCGCTCGGCGCGCACGCGGGCGGCTACACGCCCTTCGAGTTCGAGCTGACAGACCTCGTGAAGTGGGGCGAGGCGCAGAAGATCACGCTGCGCGCGTGGGACGAGCCCGCCGCGCAGGCGCGGACGAGCTGGCGGCTCTACGGCAAGCAGGGCTACGGCAACGCGCGCGGCGTGTGGCAGACCGTCTACCTGGAGGCGCGCGGGCAGGAGTTCCTGGAGAGCGTCCACTTCACGCCGGACATCGAGAACCGCTCGGTGTTCGCGGACGTGCGCCTCGGCGCGCCCGCGAAGGAGCCGCTGGCCTTCGAGATCCGCTTCCGCGAGGAAGACCGCGCCAGGCCCGCCGCCGTCGCCTTCGCGCCGGGGCAGATGCGCGCGAAGGTGAAGGTCGCCCTGCGCGACGTCAAGCTCTGGGACCTGGAGAACCCCTACCTCTACGAGGTCGTCTGCGCGCTCGCGCCGGAGGGCCGCGCGGCGGAGGCGGACGAGGTGCGCACCTACTTCGGCATGCGCAAGATCTCGGTCGGGCGGCTGCCGGGGAGCGCGCACCCCTACGTGACGCTGAACGGCAAGCCCCTCTACCTGCAGCTGACGCTCGACCAGAGCTACCACCCGGAGGGCTTCTACACGTTCCCGTCGGATGCGTTCATGAAGGACGAGATCCTCCTCTCGAAGAAGCTCGCGCTCTCCGGCAACCGCATCCACATCAAGGTGGAGGTGCCGCGCAAGCTCTACTGGGCGGACCGGCTCGGCCTCCTGATCATGGCCGACGTGCCGTGCGCCTGGGGCCCCGCCTCCGAGGCGATGTTCCTTGAACACGGGCGCTGCTTCGAGGACATGGTCAAGCGCGACTTCAACCACCCCTCGATCTTCTCGTGGGTCCTCTTCAACGAGACGTGGGGCCTCTTCGCCGACGGGCAGAACTGGGGCGGGGACCGCGCGAAGCGCTACGCGCCGTGGGTGCGCCGCGCCGTCGCGCGCGCCTACGAGAAGGCGAAGGCGCTTGACCCGACGCGCCTCGTCGAGGACAACTCGCCCTGCAACCGCGACCACGTCGTGACCGACCTCAACACGTGGCACGCCTACCTCCCCGGCTACGCCTGGGAGGCGTGCGTCGAGGCGTGGTGCCGCGACACGTTCCCCGGCTCGAAGGCGAACTACGTCGGCGGCTTCGTGCAGGGCAGCGCGCCGATGCTGAACAGCGAGTGCGGCAACGTCTGGGGCTACAAGGGCTCGACGGGCGACTGCGACTGGTCGTGGGACTACCACATGATGATCAACGCCTTCCGCCGCCGCCTCCAGTGCGGGGGCTGGCTCTACACCGAACACCACGACGTGGTCAACGAGTGGAACGGCTACGTCCGCTTCGACCGCACGCCCAAGTACACGGGCATCGAGGACCTGTTCCCCGGCAGCTCGCTTGCGGACTGGCATGCGGACGCCTACCTGCCGCTCGACGCCGAGCTCTGCCGCGCCTTCAAGGCGGGCGAGACCTGGACGATGCCGGTGGACGTGTCGCTCACGACGGACCGCTACGCCGGCCGGCGCCTCGCCGTCGCCTACCGGGTGCGCGCCTGGGACGCCTGCGGAAGACTCGTGGAGGGGGGCTGGCAGGACGCGGGCGCGTTCACGGCCGCCTCGTGGCAGAACGGTCGCCTCTTTGAGGTCCCCGTCGCCCTGCCCGCGACGACCGCCTGCGGCGCGGTCTGCTTCGCCCTCAAGGACGGCGAGAAGGTCGTCGCGCGCAACTTCGCCTGCTTCGTCACGCGCGGCGCGGCGCCGGCGAACGTCGTCTCCATGCCGCCGTCCGCCTTCTCGAAGGCGGCGTGGAGCCAGAAGCAGTGGAACGTCCTCGGCGGCCTCAAGGCGAACGGTGCGGGGAAGGGCTTCTTCGAGTACACGTTCACGGGCGTCCCGGACGGGAAGGCGGCGACGTTCCGCGCCGAACTCTCCGCCAAGCGCCTCTACGCGAAGGACGCGGACGGCCTCGACAAGGGCGTGCGCGACCTCGACTGCATGCTGGGCGGCGGGTTCGCGAGCCGCTCGAAGAACCCGAACGCCTACCCGATGACGAGCGACGAGACGTGGCCGAGCGAGGTGAAGGTGTACGCGAACGGCGTCCTCGTCAAGACCCAGAAGCTGGAGGACGACCCGGCCGACCACCGCGGCATCCTCTCCTGGTTCGCACAGTCGCGCGACCGGACGCTCCACGAGGCCGGCAGCTACGGCTGGCTCGTGGAGGCGCCGATTCCCGCCGACGTGCTCGCGAAGGAGGGCAAGGTGACGATTCGGCTGGAGACGGAGAAGGGCGGCCTCGCCGTGTACGGCGCGAACTTCGGCCGCTATCCGCTCGATCCGTCGCTCGCGTATGAGCGATGACCGCCTGGATCGTCAATCCGTTCGACAACCTGCCGCTGGAGGGCAACCGCCCCCAACGGTACTGGCTTCTGGCACGCGCGTTCGCGCGCGCCGGGCACGACGTCACGCTCTGGACGAGCGACTTCTCCCACGCACGCAAGGCGAAGCGCGTGCTGCGGGGGCCGGGCGGCGGGGAGCGGAAGCTGGGGCGCTGCGCCGTCGCCCGGTCGAGCGGGGAGACGCCGGACTTCCGCGTTGTCCTCGTGGAGACGCCCGCCTATCGGGCGAACATCGGCCTGCGGCGCATCTGGTCGCACCGCGCCTTCGCGCGGCGCTGGCGTGAACTGGCAGGGGGCGAACCGCCGCCGGACGTACTTGTCACGTCGCTGCCGCCCCTCGCACTCGGACAGGCGGCGGGGGCGGCCCGCGCCGCGCGGACGCTCTGGATCGTGGACGTGATGGATGCTTGGCCGGAGACGTTCGAGCGCATCGTGCCGCGCGCCCTGCTCGCGCCGCTCCGGGGCGTCGCGCGGCGCATCTACTGCGGCGCGGACGCAGTGACGGCCGTCGCGGAGCGGTACGTGGAACTGGCGCGGACGTATGGCGCGACGTGCCCGACGCGGGTCTTCCACCACGGGATCGAGCGTGTGGACGCGGCGCCGGCACCCGTCCGCACGGACCGTGCGTTCCGCCTCGCCTACGCGGGGAACATGGGCGCGTCCTACGACCTCGCCACGGTCGTCGAGGCGGTGAAGGGGCTGGACGGCGTGGAACTTGACCTCGCGGGGAGCGGTCCGGGCGAGGCGGCCCTGCGCGCGCGGGCGGCGGGCTGCACGCGCATCCGTTTTCACGGCTACCTTGGGGACCGGGCGCTCCGGGAGATGCTCGCCGCCTGCGACGCGGCGGTCATCCCGATGTTCGACGCCTCGTGCGTCGGCGTCCCCTACAAGATCGCGGACTATGCGGCGGCGGGGTTGCCGATCCTCAACACGCTTCACGGCGAGACGGCGCGGCTCCTTCGGGACTACGGCGCGGGCGTCTCGTACCCGGCCGGTGACGCGGCCGCGCTCCGGCGGATGGTGGAGGCATGGCGCGCATGTGTCCGCACGCCCGCATGGGAACGTCTGCGGGACGGCGCGCGGCGCCTGGCGGCGGCCTTCGACGCGCATGAAGTCTACGGCGGCTACGTGGCGTGGGTTGAAGGGCTGTGTGCAAAAAGGGTATAATGCGGGCGATGCGAAAACAGTGGATGCTCTTTGTCCTCACGCGGCTCGTGGGGTTGGTGGCGGATACGGCGCTCATGGGGGCGGCGTATCTGGCTGCGGTCATGCTGCGCTTCGACTTCCGCGAGCCGATGTGGGGCTGGCGCGCGACGGCGCTCGGCTTCGGGACGGTCTGGCTCGTGCAGATTCTCGCGCTCGTGGTGACGGGGTGCTACCGCCTCCCGTGGCGCCGCACGGGCATGCTGGACGTGCCGCGCTATCTGGGGGCGTTCGCGCTGGGCGCCGCCGTGCTGACGGCGCTTCGTTGGTATCTGCCCGACCTGAGCCTCGCGCACGTCCGCCCGCCCTATTCGATCACGCTCATCTCGACGGTGCTCGCCTTCTGCGCGACGCTGGGCGTGCGCCTCGCGTGGCGGCGCTACACGGAGGCGCGGCGGGACGAGAAGAGGCTGCTGCGGCGCGGCGAGAAGACCGTCGGCGGCGCGGAGGTCGTGGAGATGCTGCGCGGGAAGACCGTGCTCGTGACGGGCGCGGGCGGCACGATCGGCGCGGAACTCGTGCGGCAGGTCGCGCGCAACGGCGCACGGCGCGTGATCATGGTGGAGCGCGGCGAGAACGCCCTCTACGAGATCGACCGCGAAATGCGCGGCGCGGGCGTGAACGCGGAATGCGTGCCGGAGTTGGCGGACATCGCGGACGAGGCGCGGATGCGCCGTCTGCTTGCGCGCTGGCGGCCCGCGATCGTCCTCCACGCGGCCGCCTACAAGCACGTGCCGATGGTGGAGGCGAACCCGCTCGACGGACTCCGGAACAACACGCTCGCGACGCGGCGGCTCGGCGAATGGTGTGGCGCGGCGGGCGTGGCGCGCTTCGTGATGATCTCCACCGACAAGGCCGTGAACCCCGTGAGCGTGATGGGCATGACGAAGCGCCTCGCCGAGGTCCTGCTGCTGGGGCTCAACGCGCAGAAGGACGGCGGGGCGGACGGAACCGTCTACTCCTGCGTGCGCTTCGGCAACGTCCTCGGGTCGAGCGGCAGCGTGGTGCCGCTCTTCCGCGAGCAGATCGCGCACCGGGGTCCGGTGACGGTGACGCACCCCGAGATGCGGCGCTACTTCATGAGCGTGGAGGAGGCGGTGGGGCTCGTCCTTGAGGCCGCCGTGATGGGGAAGGGCTGCATCTACACGCTCGATATGGGGCGTCCCGTGAGGATCGTGGACCTCGCGGAGGACATGATCCGCCAGGCGGGTTACAAGCCCTACGTGGACGTGCCGATCGTCTTCACGGGAATCCGTCCGGGCGAGAAGCTGTTCGAGGAACTGGATGTGGGAGAGAAGAGCGCGTGCCGCACCGGCCACGCGCGCATCTTCGTCTGCACGGCGGCGGGGCGCGGCGGGGACGTCGCCTACGAGGACGTCGCGGCGTTCGCGGCGGGCATGCCGGACGGCGAGGCGGTGAAGCGTTTCCTGCGGGAGCGCGTCGGCGTGTGACGGAGGGAGCGGATGACGGCCTCGCTCATCGTCCCCTGCTGGAACTGCGCCGCGACGCTCGACCGCTGCCTTGCGTGCGTGCGTGCGCAGACGCATTCGGACTTCGAAGCGATCTTCGTGGACGACGGCTCGACGGACGCGACCGGCGCGCGCCTCGCCGCCGCCGCCCGCGCCGACGCGCGCCTCCGCGTCGTCACGCAGCCGCATCGCGGCGTGAGCGCCGCGCGCAACGCCGGCCTCGACGCCGCGCGCGGCACGTACGTCTTCTTCGCCGATCCCGACGACGCCTTCTCCCCCGATCTGATCGCGAAGGGCGTCGCGGCGATGGAGGCGGACCGGGCGGACTACTGCGTCTTCCCCTATCGCGAGAAGGAGGAGGGCGCGGCCGCTTTCCACACCGTGCCGTTGAAAGGCCCCTGCCGCCACTTCTCCAACGCGGAGATCGTCGAGGCGCACATGAGCCGCCTCTTCGGCTACTCGGCCGCGCACGTGCGGGCCTGGTACGCGGGCGCGCCGCTCGCCGCGCACCGCCTGCAGGGCGGCGTGTGGCGGTGTGTCTACCGGCGCGCCCTCATCGAGGCGCGGCACGTGCGCTTCGACGAACGGATCGAACTCTACGAGGATGCGCTCTTCAACTGCGCGTACATGCTGGAGACGGAGCGGATGACGTGCGTGGCGGAACCGCTCTACGACTACATCCTCTCGCCGCGCGGCGCCGTCGCGCGCCTGCGGGGCGGCGTGCGCGAACTGCGGAATAAGCTGGAGCTGCTGCGGGCCCGGAAGGCGCTTGACGCGGCGCGGGGCGGGCGGTTGGGGCCGATGTACGCGGGGTCGTGCGTGTTCTCGCTCCTGGAGATGCTGCGGATCGTCCTCTCCGGGCGGGCGCCGCTTGGCGAGGGTCTGCGCCTCGTCGACGCCTACGGGCGCGATCCGGTTGTGCGCGCCGCCCTGTGCGCGTTCCCGCTCTCCGCGCGCCGCCCCGCCCTCGCGCTCGCCGTTCTCGCCCTCCGCCTCCGCTTCGCGTGACGGCGGGCGGCTGGAGCGGCCCCGCCGCGCAACCCCTTGCCTTTGATGGGCGTTGTCGCGCGTCTGTCGCGCGTCTTGACAACCGGGGAGGAACGGGGTAGACTGCTCCCCACTGCGAATGAACGTTCACACCAAAGAAAAGGAGTCAGGACATGAAGAAGTACGTATGCAAGATCTGTGGCTATGTTTATGATCCCGCCGCGAACAACGGGGTCGCATTCGAGGACCTTCCCGCCGATTGGACGTGCCCGCTGTGCGGCGTCGGAAAGGATCAGTTCGAGGCAACGGACGCCTAGGCCGGAGAGGCGCGGGATGAAAAAGCTCATGCTGGCGGCGGCGGGATGCGCGGGGCTGGCCCTCGTCGCGGCGCCGGAGTGGTCCGTGGCGGTCGACGCGGACGTCGTGCGCGGACCGATCAAGCTGATGAACGCGGTCAACAACGGCCCCACGAAGCCGCGCAGCGACCAGTCGCGCGGCAACTTCGACGAGTACGCCGCCCTGAAGATCCCGTATGCGCGCACCCACGACGCGAGCATCTGCAACGCCTACGGGGCGCACCACACCGTGGACATCAGCGCCGTGTTCCCGGACTTCGACGCGGACGTGGAGGACCCCGCGAGCTACGACTTCACGCTCACCGACGAATACCTCGGCAACATCCGCGCCGCCGGCACCGAGCCCTACTACCGCCTCGGCCAGTCCATCGAGCACTGGATCAAGAAGTACGGCGTCAACCCGCCGAAGGACTTCGCCAAGTGGGCGCGCATCTGCGAGCACATCGTGCGCCACTACAACGAGGGCTGGGCGGACGGCTACAAGTGGAACATCAAGTACTGGGAGATCTGGAACGAGCCGGACGGCAACAAGCCGACGGCCGACGGGCGGCCGGGCCCGACCTGGACGGGCACGAACGCGCAGTTCCTCGAACTCTACAAGGTGACGTCGCGCCATCTGCGCGCATGCTTCGGCGACACGATCAAGATCGGCGGCCCGGCCTTCTGCTGGTGGGGCGCCTGGGGGAAGGAGTTCCTGCCGTTCTGCGCGAAGGAGAAGCTGCCGCTCGACTTCTATTCGTGGCACTGCTACTACAAGGACGCGACCGCGCCCGCCGACGCCGCGCGCCGCGCCCGCGCGCTGCTCGACGCGAACGGCTTCACGAAGACGGAGAGCCATCTGAACGAATGGAACTACGTGCGCGGCTGGAGCGACGAGTGGGTCTATTCGCTTGAATGCGAAAGCGGCCGCTTCAACCAGAAGGGCGCCGCGTCCGTCGCCGCCGTGATGATCACCTGCCAGTACGCGCCGCTCGACATGCTCATGTTCTACGACGCGCGCGTCAACACGAACATGAACAACCTGTTCGACACGCTCACGCTCCTGCCGATGAAGGGCTACTACCCGTTCCTCGCCTGGCGCCGCCTGACCGAGCTCGGCACGCAGGTCGCGACGACCGTCGCGATGCCGGGCATCAAGAAACCGCAGCTCTTCGCCTGCGCCGCGAAGAACGCGGCCGGGCGCGGCGCGCTCTTCCTCGCCCGCTATTCGGACGACAACAACATCGTCGAGACGCGCCGGGTCAAGCTGACGCTCCCCAAGGGCGTCGATCCCGCCACCGCGCGCTGCCACCTGACGGACGCCGTGCGCACCTACACGGAAACGCCGCTCATCGTCCAGGCGGACGGAACGGCCGTGCTGAAACTCCAGCCCAATTCCTTCGCGCTCGTCGAGTGGTAGACCGCAGGGCCTCCGAGGCCGTCGCGGCCCACCGAAGAAATGAACCTCTAAGGAAATAAACCTCTAAGGAAACTCGAAACATGGAAAAGAAGAACCATCTGTTCAAGGCCGAGATCAAGGAGATGCTCGACCTCGTCGTCAATTCGCTCTACTCGAAGAAGGAGATCTTCCTGCGCGAACTCATCTCGAACGCCTCCGACGCGATCGACCGCGCGAAGTACCTGGGCCTCACGCAGCCCGAGCTCGTCGCCGACAATCCCCAATGGCAGATCCAGATCGTCGCCGACAAGGACGCGAAGACGCTCATGATCTCCGACAACGGCAGCGGCATGGACGCCGACGATCTGGAAAAGAACCTCGGCGTCATCGCAAGCTCCGGCACGAAGGCCTTCCGCGCGGCGCTGAAGGAGAAGGGCGGCGCGAACCTGCCCGAACTCATCGGCCAGTTCGGCGTGGGCTTCTACGCGGCGTTCATGGTGGCGGACAAGGTGCGCGTCGTCTCGAAGAAGCGCGGCACCGACGCCGCCTACCAGTGGGAGAGCGACTGCGGCGGCTCCTACACGGTCGAGGACGGCGTGCGCGACGGATACGGCACGAGCGTGATGCTCCACCTGCGTCCCGAATGCGAGGAGTACCTTGATGCGTGGCGCATCGAAAGCCTCGTGAAGGACTATTCCGACTTCATCGCCTACCCCATCTACTTCAAGGGCCTCCCCGAGAAGAAGGAGGAGGAGAAGAAGGAGGGCGAGGAGAAGAAGGAGCCCGAGGCCCCCAAGCCCCTCAACACGATGACGGCCCTCTGGAAGCGCGCGAAGAAGGACGTGAAGCCCGAGGAGTACAACGAGTTCTACAGGCACCTCACGCACGACTACGCCGACCCGCTTGAGACGATCCACTTCTCCGGCGAAGGGCAGGTCGAGTTCAAGGCGCTCCTCTTCCTGCCGAAGCAGGCGGGCATGGACATCTACATGCCGAACACGAAGCGCGGCCTCTCGCTCTACGTGCGCAACGTCTTCATCGGCGACGACTTCGAGATGCTGCTCCCCGAATACCTCCGCTTCGCGAAGGGCGTGGTGGACAGCGCCGACCTGCCGCTCAACGTGAGCCGCGAGATGCTGCAGGACGACGCCGTGATCCGCAAGATCAAGCAGGCCGTCACCTCCAAGATCCTCTCCACCCTGCAGGAGATGAAGGACAAGAAGCCCGATGCCTACAAGGACTTCTACGCCGCGTTCGGCCGCATCCTCAAGGAGGGCGTGCGCACCGACTTCGCGAACGCCGACCGCATCAAGAAGCTGCTCATGTACTCCTCGGCGAAGAGCCCCGAGGGGACGCGCATCTCCCTCGACGGCTACGTCAAGGCGATGCCGAAGGACCAGAAGGACATCTACTTCCTCACCGCCGAGCGCCTGGAGGACGCCCGCCATTCGCCGCAGATCGAACAGGCCCTCAAGCACGGCTGCGACGTCCTTTTCTTCGTCGATCCCGTCGACGAGTGGCTCGTCGACGACTTCCGGGAATACGAGGGCAAGAAGCTCGTGGACATCGCCAAGGGCGACGTCCAGTTCGGCAGCGAGGCCGACCAGAAGGCCGAGAAGGAGGCGAACGAGAAGGCGAGCGCCGATCTGAAGCCCTTCCTCGACGCCGTGAAGGAACAGCTGAAGGACAACGTGTCCGACGTGCGCGTCTCGACGCGCCTCGCCGACTCCCCCTGCTGCCTCGTCGCGGGCGCAAACGCGCTTTCCGCCTCGATGGAGCGTATGCTGCGCGCAATGAACCAGGAGGTCCCGCACGAGAAGCGCCTTCTGGAGATCAACGCGGCGCACCCGCTCGTCGAGAAGATGAAGGGCCTCACGGGCGATGCCCTCAAGGACGCCGTCGAACTGCTCTACGACCAGGCCCTCATCGCCGAGGGGTCCGCGATCCCCGACCCCGGGCGCTTCACGAAGCTGCTCACGCAGCTGATGCTGAAGCCGTGAACGGCAGCGTCCTCGTCACGGGGGGGACGAAGCGGATCGGAAAGGCGATCTGCGACGTCCTCCGCGCGCGCGGCTGGAACGTCCTCGTCCATTCGCGCGACGCGGCGAATCCGCTCGCCGCCGACTTCGCCGACCCCGGCGCGCCGGCGCGCCTCTTCGCGCAGGCGTGCGCCGCCGCGCCCGATCTGCGCGCGGTCGTGAACAACGCCGCCCTCTTCTCGACCGCGCGCACGCTCGCGCCCGACGCGGCGGCGCGCCTCATGCGCGTCAATGCGGAGACGCCGGACGAACTGACGCGCCTCCTCGGCGCGCACCTTGCGCGGGAGGGGCGCGCGGGCGCCGTCGTGGACCTCCTCGACGCGCGCATCCTCGCACCGCTTGCCGCGCCGACGCCCTACGAGGCGTCCAAGCGCGCGCTCGGCGCGTCGATGCGGGCGGCGGCCCGCCGCTTCGGGGCCGCCCTGCGCGTCAACGCCGTCGCGCCGGGCCCCGTCCTCGCGCCGGCGGACGCGGCGAACCGCGAGAAGGGCGGCGCGATCCTGCTCGCGCGCCGCCCGACGCCGGAGGACGTGGCGGAGGCGGTCGCCTTCCTGCTCGAAGCCCCGGCCGTCACAGGCCAGATCCTCGCCGTCGACGCCGGCCAGTCGCTTCTTGCCGGGCCTGCGGCGGCTGCCGATGCGGACACGCGCCCATGACAACGCCGTCCCATTACAACGCTGTTGCGCTGAGACGCGGAAAACGGTAGAATATCAGAACCACAAGAGAAGGGAAGGTCTTAGCATGAACTGGACAATTTCGTTCAAGACGGCGGTTGCCGCAGCGGCCGTCTCCGTGTTTGGCGCCTGTGCCTCCGTCTGCGCGCAGGAGGCGGACGCGGCCGAGACGCCGGCGGCGGAGAAGCCGGCGGCGGCCGAGAAGGCGTTCTTCCCCCTCATGCGCTGCGTGCGCGCGGAGGGGCGGGTTGAGATCCTCAAGCCGCGCGCGACGGCGTGGACGGCGGCGCGCGAGGGGCGCTACTACCCGTTCGGTTCCGTCGTCCGCGCCCTGGGCGAAGGCGCCGAGACGCCGCACGCCGAGTTCGCGCTGGGCGAGAAGACGTCGGTCGTCCTCAACCGCGCGGCGACCTTCGCGACGCGCGAGGTCGAGATCGGCGAGGCGGCGCGCGCGCTGGTGCTCAAGGGCGGGCGCGTCACGCTGAAGCTTCCGCGCGTGCTGGGCGAAGGGCTCTTCAAGGTCGTCGCGCCCGCGTTCTCCTGCGAGAACCTCGCCGGTGAAAGCGTGTTCGACTATGCGGACACGAAGGACGGCGACGAGGCCGTGGTGCGCTGCGTGACGGGGACGATCGCCGTCAAGGGCGACCATTACGCGATCGCCCGCATGAGCGCCGCCGACCAGGTGCGCATCCGCACGACCGGCGACCGCCTCTTCACGTCGATCCGTGGCGAGAGCGGCGGCTGCAGGGTCGCGCTCGACCAGGGGCTCGGCACGCAGAAGAACTTCGAGACGGGCGAGGTGAAGGACGTGCCGAAGACGCTCGACTTCCAGCTCTCGCCGAAGTGCGCCGTCAAGATCTTCCGCGCGAAGTCGGCCGTCGGCGGCGGCCGGAGCGTGTCGATGATGACGTTCGGCGCGTCGGGCGACATGCTCAACCGCTTCGCGTTCGCGGAGGGCCGCTCGAACGTCAACTCGGGCGAGCTCGTGATCTCCACCAAGGTGCCCGAGGCGGCGAAGAAGGCCAAGGCGGAGGACGACGAGGACGACGAGGCCGAGGCGGTCGAGGATGCGCCGGGCGGCGGGGCGAAGGCCGACGGCGGAAAGAAGGACGAAGAGGGCAAGGACGAAGAAAAGGAAGAGAAGAAGGACGCGGACGACGCGGACGACGAGGACGCATAGGCCGCCGCCTGCGGAAGATTTGAACAAAACAGGTAACTCACAAAAAGAAGAAACACAAGGACAAGAACGTGGTCATCCATCATTTCAACCGCCTCATCAAGAACAAGTGGGTCTGGGGCGTGTTTGCCGTCGCGATTTCGGTCTTCTTCGCATTCGACTTCCTCTTCGTGGGCCGCGACGGCGGCTCCGGCCCTTCCGTCGGCACCCTCGGCGGCAAGGACCTCGACGCCGCCTCCTTCGACGCGCTCGTGCGGGACGCGCGCGGCATCGGGCGGCAGAGCGACGGGCGGCTTTCCAACGCCGAGGCGAACCGCCTCGCCTGGCGCGCCGCCGCCGCGCTCGCCGTCGCGAAGGAGGCGCACCTGGAGGCGACCGACGCGGACGTGCGCGAGGCGATCCTGCGCGACCCCTCCTTCAGGGACGGCGACGCCTTCGACAACGTGAAGTACGAGCGCCTGCTGCGCGAGAACGGACTCACGCCGCCGATGTTCGAAGCCTACCTCCGCCGCCGCCTCACGCTCCAGAAGGTCCAGTCCGTCGTGCTGGGCAGCGCCGCGTGGGTGTCGCCGACCGAACTCTCCGAAGCCGTCAACGACTACACGGACGCGTTCACCGTGCGCGTCGCCTCCTACGTCGACAAGGCGTTCGACAAGGTGACGCTCGACGACAAGGCGCTGGAGGCCTACTACCAGGCGAACACGAACGCCTTCGCGCTCCCCGACTGCGTGCAGGTGAAGTTCGCGCGCTTCCAGGCCGACGCGCCCGCGCGCCTCGCCCAGTTCAAGATCACCGACGACGAGATGCACGACCACTACGACGCGACGTCCGCCCGCTTCGAGACGACGGGCACGAACGGCGTGACGACGACGAAGACGTTCGAGGAGGTCAAGCCAATCCTCGAACGCGAGCTGCAGGTCATCGCCTCCGTCGAGGCGTACCGCACGAACCTGCTCGCCCGCGTCTATCCGCCGGACGAGAAGGCGGCGGCGGACAACGCCGTCGACCGCCTCGCGCAGATCGCCGCCGAGGACAAGGTGAAGGTGCAGACGTCTGGCCGCTTCTCCCTCGACGGGCGCTTCGTGAAGGGCTTCATGGTGCGCGCCTCGGACGTCGTGCGCGATTGCCCCGACTTCCTCTCCACCGTGGCCGAGCTGGACGTCGATTCGGCCATCACGCGCTACGGCGTGGCGGCGGGCACGAACGCGGTCTACCTCGTCGAGCGCGTGCCCTTCCCCGCGAGGGACGCGGACGGCGCCGTGACGACGAACGCCTTCGAGAAGGCGCACGTGCCGTCCTTCGCCGAGGCGAAGGGCATCATCCGCGACGACGCGCTGGAGGACGCCCGCGCGAAGGCGTTCAAGGCGCGCGTCGAGAAGGCGCGCGCGCTGGCGGCGGCGGGGCTCGCGAAGGGCGCGCCGGCCGACGCGAAGCTCTTCGGCGCGGTCTCGATGACGACCTCGATCGTCTTCTCCGTCTCCGCGATGCCGCACGAGGGCCTGGCCGACGCGATGTACGTCGCGCCCGCCACGATGAAGCTTGCCAAGGGCCAGATCTCGGACTTCGTCCCCACGGCGAACAAGCGCCGCGGGCTCCTCGTCTACGTCGAGGACCGCAAGCCGGGCGACGCCGCCCAGGCCGAGATGAGCCGGGCGCAGCTCCGGGACGACCTGAGCCGCGGCGCGGCGATGGCCCTCGCGACGACGTGGCAGGACTGGAACCTGGACCGCATCGGCTACGAGACGACGGCCGGCTCCTCGGTCGAGACGGAGAAGGACGATGACGCTGGCGATCCGGCGAATTGACCCTGCGGCGCAGCTGCCGACCTACGCCCATCCCGGTGATGCCGGGATGGACGTTCGCTCTATTGAGACGGTGACGCTGCGGCCCGGCGCGCGCGCGTGCGTGCGCACGGGGCTCGTCTTCCAGCTGCCGCCCGACGCGGAGGCCCAGGTGCGGCCGCGCTCGGGCCTCGCCCTCAAGCATGGCGTGACCGTCCTGAACGCGCCCGGCACGATCGACGCGGGCTACCGCGGCGAGGTGGGCGTCGTCCTCGTCAACCTCGGCGAGGCGCCGTTCACGGTCGAGAAGGGCATGAAGGTCGCGCAGGTCGTCGTCGCGCCCGTCGTCCAGGCCGATATCGTCGAAGTGAACGAGACGAACGCAACCGTGCGCGGCGCGGACGGGTTCGGCTCGACGGGGGCCTAGGCGATGGTTCTTGACATCGTCAAATACGGCGCGGCCGTTCTCCGCGAGACGGCGCGCCCGGTTCCGTCCGTCACCCCCGCGCTCGTGCAGCTGGCGGCGGACATGGTCGACACGATGCACCAGGCGCGCGGCGTCGGCCTCGCGGCGCCGCAGGTCGGCCGCCTGGAGGCGCTGTGCGTCATCGACGTGCCGTCGGACTGCGAGGAGGACGACGAGACGCGCGCGTTCAACGCCGCCGCCGCGATGCCGCTCGTCATGTTCAACCCCGTCATCGTCGCGACGGAGGGGTCGCAGGACGGAAAGGAGGGCTGCCTCAGCCTCCCGAACATGAGCGCCCCCGTCGTGCGCGCCGCCCAGGTCACGTGCCAGTACACGGACGCCTGCGGCCTGCCGCAGATCGTGACGGCGCGCGGCTTCCTCGCGCGCGCGCTTCTCCACGAGACGGACCACCTGGCCGGCGTCCTCTACGTCGACCACCTGCGCGCGGCCGACAAGCTCGCGATGGCGAAGAGGCTCCAGAAGCTCGCCAAGAAGAACGGCGGCCGCCTTTAGCTTTGAACATCCAGAAAAGAAAAGAGACATGTCGATGGAAGAGTGGCTGAGGGGCGGCTTCGAGGCCGCGTTTCCGGGAAATGACTTCGCGAAGATCCGTGCCGTGCCGGCCACGGATCCTCGGTTCGGCGACTTCCAGTGCAACGACGCGCTCGCGAGCGCGAAGGTGCTGCACCTGCCGCCCCGGAAGATCGCCGAGGCCGTGTTCGCGAAGCTGATGGAGACGAAGCCGGACTTCATCGAGAAGGTCGAGCTGGCCGGCCCCGGCTTCCTCAACCTCACCGTCTCGCCCGGCTGGCTCGCCGACCGGCTCGCCGCGCTCGCCGGCTCGGCGACGCTCGGCATCCCCCAGACGGGCGCGGGCAAGCGCGTCGTCATCGACTACTCCTCCCCGAACGCCGCCAAGCAGATGCACATCGGGCACATCCGCTCGACCGTGATCGGCAACGCCCTCGACCGCATCTACCGCGCGCTCGGCTACGACGTGGTCGCCGACAACCACCTCGGCGACTGGGGCACGCAGTTCGGCATCCTCATCAAGGGCTACCGCGAGCTGCTCACCGAGGACGAGCGCGCGCACCTCTCCGTCGCGAGCCTCGAAAAGTGCTACGTCCTCTCGGCGGCGAAGGCCAAGGAGGCGGACGGCCTCTGGAAGGAGGCGTGCAAGGCCGAGCTCGTGAAGCTGCAGCGGGGCGACCCCGCGAACCGGGCGCTCTGGAAGACGTTCATCGACATCTCGATCGCCGAGTTCAACCGGATGTACGACAAGCTGGGCGTGACGTTCGACACGTACCGCGGCGAGTCGTACTACAACGACGCGATGCCGGGCGTCGTCGCGCGCCTCCAGGAGATGGGGCTTGCGGTCGAGTCCGAAGGCGCGCTCGTCGTCAACCTCGAAGCCGAGAAGCTCGGCGTCGCGATCGTCCGCAAGTCGGACGGCGGCTACAACTACACGACGAGCGACCTCGCGTGCGTGGATCTGCGCGTGAAGGAGTACGATCCCGAACGCATCATCTACGTCACCGACGCGCGCCAGCAGCTCCATTTCAGGCAGTGGTTCAGCATCGCGGGCAAGATGGGCTACACCGTGAAGCTCGTCCACGTGCCGTTCGGCCTCATGAGCTACCAGGGCAAGGCCATCTCCACGCGCGAGGGCAACCTCATCAAGCTGGACGACCTGCTTGCCGAGGCCGTGCGCCGGGCGCACGAGATCGTCAAGGACCGCGGCGGCGACGAGAAGCTGGCCGAGCAGATCGGCCTCGGCGCCGTCAAGTACTCCGACCTCTCGCACGACCCGATCACGGACATCGACTTCAGCTGGGACAAGGCGCTCGCCCTAGAGGGCAATTCCGGCCCCTACCTCCAGTACGCCTACGCCCGTGTCTGCTCGCTTATGGAGAAGGCCGGCGGCGCGCCCGCCTCCGTCGCGTTCGCGCTCGGCACGCCCGTCGAGAAGCAGCTCGCCCTCCAGCTCCTCCAGTTCGGCCCCACGGTCCTCCGCGCGGCCGAGAGCTACAAGCCGAGCGTCCTCGCCGACTATCTTTTCCAGACCGCGCAGCTCTACAGCTCGTTCTACCAGCGCGCGCCCATCCTCAAGAGCGAACCCGCCGTGCGCGACGCCCGCCTCGCGCTCTGCGCGCTCTTCGGCAAGGTCCTCGCGAAGGGCCTCTCGCTCCTGGGCATCGAGACGCCGAACCGGATTTGATCTCTCTTCAGGAGGACGTTCATGGCAACCTTGAAACTGGGCGTGCTGGGTTCGGGCTCGGGCTCGAACATGCAGGCGGTCGTGGACGCGATCGAGAAGGGCGAACTCGACGCGGAGATCCGGCTTGTCCTCTCGGACGTGCCGGACGCCTACATCCTTGAGCGCGCGCGGCAGCACGGCCTCCCCTGCCAGTGGCTCGACTGCGCGCCGTGGAAGACGAAGCTTGAGGGGCCGGCCGAGGACCGCTGCATCGAGCTGTTGAAGGCGGCCGGCTGCGACACGGTCGTCCTCGCCGGGTTCATGCGCATCGTGAAGGCCAAGCTCCTCGCGGCCTTCCCGCTGCGCGTCCTGAACATCCACCCCGCGCTGCTGCCGGCGTTCCCGGGCGTCCACAGCTGGACGCAGGCGCTCGACTACGGCTGCAAGGTCGCGGGCGTGACCGTCCACTTCGTCGACGCGGGGACGGATTCGGGGCCCATCATCGTCCAGAAGTGCGTCCCCGTCCTGGAGGACGACACGCCCGAGACGCTCCACGCGCGCATCCAGGTGCAGGAGCATGTCGCGTTCCCCGAGGCCCTGCGTCTTCTGGCGGCGGGGCGCCTTGCGGTCGAAGGGCGGCGCGTGAGGATTGGCTAGCCGGAAAGGGGGCATGTCCATGCTGTGGTTTCTCGGAGGTATCGCGTTCTTGGCTTTAGGCTACTTTACGTACGGACGGCTCGTCGAGCGGCTGCTCGGCGTGGACGACCGCGCGACGCCGTGCGTCGTGCAGCCGGACGGGGTCGACTACGTGCCGCTGCCGAAGTGGAAGAACATGCTCATCCAGCTGCTGAACATCGCGGGGGTGGGGCCGGTGATCGGCGTGATCCTCGGCATCAAGTTCGGAAAGGTCGCGCTTCTGATCATCCCCGTGGGGTGCGTCTTCATGGGGGCGGTGCATGATTTCCTCGCCGGGATGATGTCGATGCGGATGAACGGCGCGAATCTGCCGAAGATCGTCGCGAAGCTTCTCGGCCGGGGGTATGCGGCCGTCTTTTCGTGGGTGATGGTGGCGCTGCTCCTTCTCGTCGTCGCGGTGTTCATCAACGTGCCGGCGAGCATCGTCGACAAGACCTGGCTTCCCGGGACGCCGGTCTTCTGGCCCGTGGTGGCCGTGGTCTTCGCCTACTATGTGGCGGCGACGCTCCTTCCGGTGGACAAGATCATCGGCCGGCTCTACCCGGCCTTCGGCGCGCTTCTCATCGCCGGATCCGCCGCGATCGCCGTCGCGCTCGTCGTGGCGGGGTTTCGGGAGCCCGCGATCCTGGACGACTGCGCCGGGTTCGCCGCGTTCCAGAAGGGGCAGCCGATCTTCCCCTGTCTCTTCGTGACGATCGCCTGCGGCATCGTCAGCGGCTTCCACGCGACGCAGAGCCCCATCGTGGCGCGCACGATGAAGAGCGAGCGCGAGGCGCGCGCGACGTTCTTCGGAATGATGATCCTTGAGGGCGTGATCGCGATGGTGTGGGCGGCGGCGGCGCTTGCGATCTACAACCTCGCGCCCGAGAACCTCGCGCTTGGCGGGCCGACGGTGCTTGGCAACATCGCGACGCACTTCCTCGGCCCCGCGGTGGGGGGCGTGACGGTGCTCGCGGTCGTGGTGCTCGCGGTGACGTCCGGCGACACGGCGCTTCGCAGCGCGCGCCTCTCACTCGGGGAGATGTGCCACATCGACCAGGTCCCGCTTGGCCGGCGCATCGCCACCTGCCTGCCGCTCGTCCTCGTCGTCTCCGCGCTCCTCTGGTGGTCGAACCAGAGCCCGAAGAGCTTCAGCAGCCTCTGGAACTACTTCGCGTGGGGCAACCAGATGGTCTCGGCGACGACGCTCATGGCGGGCGTCGCATGGCTCATGCGCGCGCGCCGCCGCGCGCGCGCGCTGATTGCGCTCGTTCCGGGGATGTTCATGACGACGGTCGTCGTGAGCTTCATCCTCTGGACGCCGGGGACGGACGGACAGCCGTGGGGGCTTGTCCCCGGCGGCCTCCCCCTCTGGCTCTCCGTTTCGCTCGGCGCGCTCGCCGCCGTCGGCTTCGCCGCCTACGTTATCTGCCGCCGGGCTTTCTCGGACGCCATGGCCGCGAAGATCCGCGAGGGCCTCAAGGGATGACGCGCGCCCGTCGGCCGCGGCGGACGGGCATGGCCTGATATGCTATACTGGTCGCGGTACGCGATCGAAAGGACTGTAAGGACATGAAGAGGATCTTGATTGGATGCACGGCGGCCGCGCTCGTCGCGGGCTGCTGCGACTGCCGAAACGGCGGCGCGAAGGCGGCCGCGCGCAAACCGGTGAGGGACATCTCGTTCGTCGAGCTCGACCCCGGCCACTTCCACGCCGCGCTCGTGCTGAACCGCAACTACGAGGGCGTGTCGAAGGACGTGCGCGTCTTCGCGCCGAAGGGGCCGGACGTCGAGGCGCACCGGAAGCTCGTCGCCGCGTTCAACACGCGCGCGAAGGACCCCACCGCCTGGAACGAGATCGTCTACACGGGCGACGACTACCTCGCGAAGGCGCTCGCGGCGGACAAGGCGGGGGCCGTCGTCGTCCTCGCGGGCAAGAACGACAAGAAGAGCGACTACTACCTGGAAGCCATCCGCGCCGGGTTCAACGTCCTCTCCGACAAACCGATGGTCATCACGCCGGACGCCTATGCGAAGCTCTGCGAGGCGGCGAAGCTGGCCGACGAGAAGGGGCTCTACTTCGCGGACATCATGACCGAGCGCAACGAGATCACGACGATCCTCCAGCGCGCGCTCGTGGCGGCGAAGGATCTCTACGGCGAGCAGGAGAAGGGGACGCCGGACGACCCCGCGATCACGAAGATCTCCGTCCACCACTTCTGCAAGCTCGTGAACGGCAAGCCGCTCCGGCGTCCGGGCTGGTACTACGACACCGACCAGCAGGGCGAGGCGATCGTCGACGTGACGACGCACCTCGTCGACCTCGTGCAGTGGGAGGCCTTCCCCGGCCAGACGCTCAAGACCTCCGACGTGAAGATGCTCAAGGCGCGCACGTGGCCGACGCCGATCACCGCGCAGGACTACAAGACCTCGACGGGCCTCGACGCATGGCCGGACTTCCTGAAGAAGGCCGTGGACAAGGACAACGTCCTCCAGTGCAAGGCGAACGGCGCGTTCACCTACCAGCTCAAGGGCGTACACGCCAAGGTCTCCGTGGAATGGCACTTCATGCCGCCCGCCGGCACGGGCGACACGCACTACTCGCTCATGCGCGGCACGAAGGCGGAGGTGGTCATCCGCCAGGGCAAGGCCGAGGGCTACAAGCCGCGCGTCTACGTGAAGCCGCGCGCCGGGCAGGACAAGGCCGCGCTCGAAAAGGCGCTCGCCGCCGCCGTCGCGGAATTCAACAAGTCCTACCCCGGCGTCTCCTTCAAGGCCGAGGGCGAGGGTTGGACGATGCTCGTGCCGCAGAAGTACGAGATCGGCCACGAGGCCCACTTCAGCCAGGTCATGAACATGTACCTCGGGTGGATGAGGAAGGGCGAGCAGCCCGCCGACTACCTGCCCAACATGCTCGTGAAGTACTACACGATCGCCGAGGCCTGGAAGGCGAGCCGCCGATGACGTTCGCGGAAGGGCAGCGGGACCTTGCGGCGCGCGACCGCGCGGCGCGGACGTGGCTGGCGGACCCGCACCGCTACTTCAAGGCGTTCAGCCGCACGGCGCGCCGGTTCCAGCACATGCACCCCTCGCCGCGCTACCGCGTGATGACGCTCGTCGGCACGGCGGCCGACTTCCTGCCGCGCCGCCCGCTCCGCGTCCACCTGCTCGGCCGGACGACGGCCGTCTCGTCGTGGCCGGAGGTGCTGGCCGCCGTCGTGCGCGAGGTCGTCGTGGCGCGCCCGGACCTCGTCCGCGAACTGGACGCGCGCGGCCTCCTCCCCTGGATGGCGAAGGCGGACCCTGCCGACGACATCGTGGCGGCCTTCTCCGCCGGCAGCGTGACGCTGAAGCTCGATTCGCTGGAGGCGGCCTTCGCCGCCGCGCAGTGGATCGCCCTCATGGCCGACGTGAAGCTCAACGAGGTCGTCGTGCAGGTCGATCCCTTCACGGACGCGGACTGGCGCGCGCGCGCGGCGGAGCTGCGGGCGAAGCGCGACGAGCAGGACCGCATCCTGCGCGAGATCGACCTCGCCCGCCGCCAGTACGCCGAGGCGCACGGCCAGGCGGACGGCGCCCGGGAGATGTGGTAGGAGGCCCCGGATGCTGCATGTCGTCGCGACGCCGATCGGAAACCTCGGCGACCTCTCCCCGCGCGGGCTGGAGGCCTTCAGGTCCGCCACCCTCATCGCCTGCGAGGACACCCGCCGCACCTGGCAGCTGCTCGCGCACTTCGGCGTGCCGCGCCCCGAGATGATCTCCTACCGCCAGGGGAACGAGGAACGGACGACGGAGCGGCTCGTCGCCGCCGTCCAGGCGGGCGCGGAGGTCGTCCTCTGCTCGGACGGGGGCTATCCCGGCATCTCCGACCCGGGCTACCGCCTGATCCGCACGTGTGCCCGGAAAGGCGTCCCCTACGACGTCATCCCCGGCGCGAGCGCCGTGAACGTCGCGCTCCTGATGAGCGGCCTTTCCACGTCGTCCTTCACGTTCCGCGGCTTCCCGCCGCGCGGCCCCGGCGCGCTCCGGAACTGGTTCGCCGAGGACAGGGACAAGGAACATACGCTCGTCTGCTACGAGTCCCCGTTCCGCATCGGCCCCACGCTGGAGGCCGCCTACGAGGTGCTGGGCGACCGCGAGGCCGCCGTGTGCATCGAATTGACGAAACTGCACGAGCGCGTGTCGCGCGGCTACCTTTCCGACCTGGCGCGGGAATTCGCGGACAAGAAGGTGAAGGGCGAGGTCGCGCTCGTGATTGCCGGAAACAACCCGAAGTTCGCCCGCCGCGCGGAACGTCCGGCGGCGCACGCCACGAGACAGACCAACCAGAAAGCCACGACCTCGCCATGTTGACACGCAGAACCTTCCTGGCCGCAGGGACGGCCTTTGGCATCGGCGGCCTCGCCTTTGGACGGAGCCGCGCACGGCAGCTCGCCGCCGGGGCGAAGATCCGCGTCGCCCTGATCGGCTGCGGCGTCCGGATGCAGCAGCTCATCGAGCCGATCATGTCGGAGCGCGTCGTCGCGCTCGTCGACCCCGACCCGCGCATGGTGGTCGCGACGCGCGCGAAGATGGCGCAGGTCGGCGGCCGCGCCGCGCTCGAAGGCGTGCGCGACTTCTTCGATTACCGCGCGCTTTTCGCGGAAATGGGGGGCGCGCTCGACGCCGTCTTCATCGCGACGCCGAACCACCACCACGCGCCCGCCGCGCTCCGCGCGATGCGGCTGGGCCTCCACGTCTTCGTCGAAAAGCCGCTGGCGTCCACCGTCGCGGAGGCACAGCTCATGGGGCGCGTCGCGCGCGAGACGGGCGTCGTCACGCAGGTCGGGAACTTCGGCCACTCCACGAAGGCGATGCGCCTCTGCGTCGATGCGATCAAGGGCGGCCTCATCGGCGAGGTCCGGGACGTATGGTGCTACGACGACCGCCTCAACTCGATGATGCACCGCCCGCCCGCCGCGCCGCCCCCGAAGGGCATGGACTGGGACGCCTGGTGCGGCCCGGCGCCCGTGTGCGACTACTATGCGCCCACCGAAGACCACAACGGCCTCCATCCGCACGACTGGCACAGCTGGATCGGCTACGGCAACGGCTCGATCGGCAACATGGGCACGCACATCATGGACGCCGCCTTCTGGGCGCTCGACCTCGGCAAGACGCCGCCCGCGACGGTCACGGCGCACGAGGCGGCGTTCGCCTGCCCGGGCGCCTGGGCGTGGCGCGACACGATCGACTTCGCCTTCCCTGCGCGCGGCGGCCTCCCGCCCGTCACGCTCCACTGGTACGACGGCGTGAAGCCGGGCATCCCGTACGACAGGCGACACGTGGACAAGTACGGCCACGCGCTCAGGCGCGAATGGCTCAACCTGCCGCCGGTCCTCCTCGAAACGGAGAAGCGGTGGGGCATCGCCGAGAAGGCCCCGTTCCTCAACATGGGCACGCTCTTCTGCGGCACGGAGGGCACGATCTGGTTCAGCCACCACAGCGCGATCCGCTTCTTCCCGAAGGCGCTCGGGAAGGAAATCAAGAAGGCGAAGAACTTCTCCTACAAGACAACCGAACACACGCACGAATTCTACGCGGCCATCCGCGAGGGGCGCGAGGCGAACACGAACTTCGCCTACTCCGTGCCGCTCGCCGAGACGCTTCTTCTCGCGAACGTCGCCGCCCGCGCCGGAAAGGGCAGCGTCCTCGGATGGGACGGCCGGACGGTCGCGGGCAACGCGCAGGCGAACGCCTACCTCACGACGACCTACCGCGCGGGATGGGGGCTCGACGCATGAGGGGCGAATGCGTCATGAAAGCCGCCTTCTTCCCTCTTCTGGCCGTCGCGTGCGCCTGCTGCGCGGGGACGCAGGCCGTCCCCGCAGGGACGGCGGCGTCGGCCCCCGCCTTCGACGCGGGGGCCGACCTGCGCGTCCGCCAGGAGATCATGCACAACGTGCCCGGCCTCCCCGGCGCGCCCGGCGCCGTCATGCCGCGCGCCTACAAGGAGATGCAGAACCACATCCGCTACCGTCCCCGCGTGTGGGCCCGCCTCGACGCCGAGCCCTTCACTCTCTACGGGCGCCTCGTCGACGAGATGCGCGAGTACCCCGTCAAGAACGGCGTCAAGCGCAGGAACCGCAGCTACACCTTCCCCGACGAGATCGTCCTCGACAACCTCTATCTGGAGGGACGCGGCCTCTTCGACGGACTTCTCGACCTGCGCCTCGGCCGCCAGGACCTTCTGGAGAGGGGCCATTCCGTCTTCGGGCTCGACCGCGTCCTCCAGGACGGCACGCCCTACGACGGCTCGCGCTCCTGCTTCGCGGACATGGCGCGTTTCACCTTCCACACCTCCGAAACCTCGAAGCTCGACGCCTTCGCGCTCTACGACAACAGCCGCAACGACATCCGCTGGGGCAATCGCCTCTCGCGCGGGCGGCCCCTCACGGCCATCCATCCCGGCGACACGCCCGAGATGGACGAATGGGGCGGCGGCCTCGTCTGGCACGACCGGCTCGTCGACGGACGCCTCCCCTACCAGCTCTACGTCCTCCACAAGCACGCCGAAGCCTACACGGCCCCCGGCGGCGCGCGCATCCCCGACAAGCAACTCACGACCGTCGGCGCGCGGGTCCAGCCCGAAGCGACCGACAACCTCTCGTTCGACTTCGACGCCGCCCAGCAGTTCGGCACCCGCTCGAACGGCACCCAGGCCGGCGGCGCGATGGGCTACGCCGCCATCGACGTCCACAAGGCGAAGTCCTACGCGGGCATCCGCCCCTACACGCGCCTTTCCGCCTACTACCTCTCCGGCGACCGGCACCGCACGGGCGCCCACGACGGCGACACGGCCTGGGATCCGATGTGGGCGCGCGCGCCGCAGGATTCCGAACTCATGCAGTACGGCACGCTCTACGGCCTCGGCTACTGGAGCAACATGCTCTACGCGAAGCTCACGATCGGCGCCGACCTCGGCGCGCGCCACGCGCTCTGCGCCTATTCCGGGCCCATGTGGGCGGCCGTGCAGGACCGCCTTGGCCACGCCGACGGCTCCGGCGGCAGCCTGTTCAAGGGCGTCCTCTCCGTCGTGCGCTACGACTTCCCGCTCCTCCTCGCGCCGAAGGGCGCCAGGGGCGCGGACCGCTTCGAGATCTTCGGCCACCTCCTCGCGGAGGTCTTCAACCCCGGCGACTACTACGACTCCTCGCGCCCCGCCTACTTCCTCCGCTGGGAGCTGACGTTCGCGTTCTAGCGCGCCGATGATGTCCAACAACTTCAAACTTTGCAGACTCCTGTGATGAAACTCTTGATGCTAGGCGATGTGGTGGGCGCCCCGGGGCGGCGGATCCTGCGCGAGAACCTGCCGCGCATTCGGCGCGAGCTGGGCGTCGCGGCCGTCGTCGTGAACGCCGAGAACGCGGCCGCCGGCTCGGGGCTCACCGCGCCGCTTGCGGAGGAGATTTTCAAGGCCGGCGCCGACGCGATCACGCTCGGCGACCACGTCTGGGGGCAGAAGGAGTTCCCCGGCGCGATCGGGCGGCTCGCGAACGTCGTCCGGCCTGCGAACCTGCCGCCGGAGGCGCCGGGGAAGGGGTGGGAGATCGTCACGACGCCCATCTGCCGTTTCGCCGTCCTGAACCTGCAGGGGCGCGTCTTCATGGGCCCGATCGACTGCCCGTTCCACGCGGCGGACGCCGCCTTGCGGGCGATGCCGAAGGACGTCCCCGTCTTCGTCGACTTCCACGCCGAGGCGACGAGCGAGAAGATCACGTTCGCGCACTACCTCGACGGGCGCGTGACGGCCGTCGTCGGCACGCACACGCACGTGCAGACCTCCGACGCGGTCGTCCTGCCGGGCGGCACGGCCTTCCAGACCGACCTCGGCATGACAGGCCCCTGGCATTCCTCCATCGGGCGCGACTTCCGCCCCGTCCTCCAGAAGTTCCTTTCCGGCGTCCCCGCACGCTTCGACGTCGCGGAGGGCCCCGCCACGCTCGAAGGCGCCGTCATCACCTTCGACCCCGCCACGAAGAGGGCGTCGGCCATCGCCCCGTTCCGCTACCGGGAGCCGCTGCCATGATCGCGTACCTGAAGGGCGTCCTCGCCGAGAAGGAGATCACGCGCGTCGTCGTCGAATGCGGCGGCGTCGGCTACGAGGCGGCGGTCCCGCTCTCCACTTTCGACCGCCTGCCCGCCGAGGGCGCCGAGGTGAAGCTCTACACGCACCACGAGGTGCGCGAGGACGCGCAGCTCCTCTTCGGCTTCGCGACGAGGGCGGAGCGCGACATGTTCGAGCTCGTCACGTCCGTTTCGGGCGTGGGCCCGAAGCTCGCGCTCGCCGTCCTCTCCGGCCTCACCGTCGGCGACCTCAAGCTCGCCGTCTCGCAGGGCGACGCAAAGCGCCTCGCCGCCGTGAAGGGGATCGGGAAGAAGACGGCCGCGCGCATCGTCGTCGAGCTCAAGGACAAGATCAACCCCGTCGAAGCCCTTGCGGACGCGATGGCCGCGACGTCGCGCGAGCAGGGGGCCGTCCTGCGCGACGCGATGCTCGCCCTGGCCGCGCTCGGCTTCAGCGAGGACGTCGCCCGCGCGAAGGTCCAGAGGGTCCTGGACGAGCATCCCGGCCTTTCCGACGCCGAGGCGATTCTCAGGAAGGCGCTCGCGGGCAAGTAGGCGGAACGCGGCGCGCGCAATTTGCCGGCGCGGGTTGCCGTTCGGGCAGGAACGTGATAACATAGCGGGCAGACGAAGCCCATCCCCCCACCTAAACGTTCAACGAGATCATCACCATGGACATCTTCAAGCTCGCCACGTCCGACGAGGGCCTGTCCGGCGACGAGATCGCCGCCGCGCTCGCCCAGTCGCTCGAAGGGCGCGCGTTCCCCCACGGGAAGGCGCTGATCATCCCGCCGGACTTCACGCGCTACCACTCGAACGCGGGCTTCATCACCTGCGCGTACTGGAAGCTCCTCGCGGCGCGGGGCGTCCAGGTGGACGTGATGCCCGCGCTCGGCACGCACGTGCCCGTGAGCGCGGAGCAGTGGAAGGTCATGTTCCCCGACATCCCCTACGGGAAGATGATCGTCCACGGGTGGCGCACGGACGTGGTGAAGCTCGGCGACGTGCCGGCGGAGGTCGTCGCCGAAATCACGGACGGACTCTGGAAGGAGCCGGTCGCCGTGGAGGTCAACCGGCGCATCATGGACGAGACGTACGACCTCATCATCTCGCCCGGGCAGGTCGTCCCGCACGAGGTGATCGGCATGGCGAACCACGCGAAGAACCTCTTCGTGGGCGTGGGCGGCAGCGACATGATCAACAAGTCGCACATGATCGGCGCCGTGTGCGGCATGGAGAAGGCGATGGGGCGCGACCACACGCCCGTGCGGCGCCTTTTCGACTATGCGTTCGAGCATTTCCTCGCGCGGCGCCCGATCCTCTGGGTGCTGACGGTGAACACGGCGCCGGGCGGGAAGATCCATTCCCACGGCCTCTTCATCGGGGAGGGTCGGAATTGCCTCACCGAGGCGGTGAAGCTCGCGCAGCGGAAGAACATCGACTATGTGGAACACGGCATCAGGAAGTGCGTCGTGTACCTCGACCCGTCCGAATTCACGTCCACCTGGCTCGGCAACAAGGCGGTCTACCGCACGCGCATGGCGATGGCGGACGGCGGGGAGCTGATCATCCTCGCGCCGGGCGTCCACCAGTTCGGCGAGGACAAGGCGGTTGACGCGCTCATCCGCACGTACGGCTACCGGGGACGCCTCCACACGCTGGAGGTCTTCAACCGGCCCGAGAGCGCGGATCTGCGCGCGAACATGGGCGCGGCCGCGCACCTCATCCACGGCTCGTCGGACGGGCGCTTCTCGATCACCTACTGCGTGAAGAACATCACGCGGGCCGAAGTCGAGGGCGTGGGCTTCCAGTCCGCCGACTACGACGAGATGGCCGCGAAGTACGACCCCGCGAAGCTGAAGTACGGCTACAACGTCGTCGACGGCGAGGAGATCTACTTCATCCCGAATCCGGCCCTGGGGCTCTGGATCAACCGCGAACGGTTTCAGGGCCAGGCGGCCTGCGCGGCGGCGGGAGAAGCGCCTGCCGCCGGCCGGTGCGGAAAGGGCGGGCGCGGCTGATCGAGGCCGATTGCACGCGACGCGGGAATGTAGTAAACTGCCTTGCCATGGAAATGAACGTCTACAACTCCCTCACCCGCCGCGTCGAGCCCCTCGTGCCGCTGGCGGAGAACACGGTCCGCCTCTACACGTGCGGGCCGACCGTCTACAATTTCGCCCACATCGGGAACTTCCGCGCCTATACCTTCGAGGACATCCTCCGCCGCGTGATCCAGTTCAACGGCATGAAGGTGCGCCAGGTGATGAACCTCACGGACGTCGACGACAAGACGATCAAGGGCGCGAACGCGCAGGGCGTCGCGCTCACGGACTACACGAAGACGTACAAGGACGCCTTCTTCGCCGACCTCGGGAAGCTCAACGTGCAGCCGGCCGAGGTCTATCCCGCCGCGACGGACCACATTCCCGAGATGATCGCCCTCGTCCAGACGCTCATGGAGAAGGGCGTCGCCTACCAGAGCGAGGACGGCAGCGTCTACTTCGCCGTCACGAAGTTCCCCGGTTACGGCAAGCTCGCGCACATCGACTTCGACAACCAGCGCACGGGCGCGCGCTGCGCGGCCGACGAATACGACAAGGAGAACGTCGGCGACTTCGCGCTCTGGAAGGCGTGGGAGCCGTCGGACGGTCCCGTCGGCTGGGATTCGCCCTGGGGGCGCGGCCGTCCCGGCTGGCACATCGAGTGCTCGGCGATGTCGATGAAGTACCTCGGCGAGACGTTCGACCTCCACACGGGCGGCATCGACAACCTCTTCCCGCACCACGAGAACGAAATCGCCCAGGCCGAGGCCGCCACGGGCAAGCCGTTCGTGAAGACGTGGATGCACTGCGCCCACCTGCGCGTGAACGGCGAGAAGATGTCCAAGAGCCTCGGCAACTTCTTCACGCTGCGCGACCTCATCGAGAAGGGGTGGAGCGGGCGCGAGATCCGCTACGTGCTCATCAACGCGCACTACCGCAGCGGCCTCAACTTCGCCTTCTCCGCGCTGGAGGACGCCCGCAAGGCGCTCGCCCGCATCGATGCGTGCGTGGAGGCGGCCACCGACGGCGAGGCGCCGGAGTGGGCGCGGAAGCACCTGGAGGACTTCACCGCCGCCGTCAACGACGACCTGAACCTCCCCAAGGCGTTCGCCGCGCTCTTCGCGCTCGTGCGCGACGCGAACGGCAAGGGCGCCGCCGGGACGCTCGGCGTCTTCAAGCGCATGGACGAGGTGCTGGGCGTCATCTTCTTCGGCAAGGCCGGGAAGGCGGCCGTGCCCGCCGAGATCCAGAAGCTCCTCGACGAACGCGCCGCCGCCCGCGCCGCGAAGAACTGGGCCGAGTCGGACCGTCTGCGCGACGCGATCGCCGCCGCCGGCTGGCTCGTGAAGGACTCGCGCGAAGGCCAGAGCGTCACGAAGAATAGGTAGAAGGAGGCGTCATGATGAGAATGAGACTGTTGCTGCTGGCGGCGTGTGCGTGGGGCGTGGCGCAGGCCGCGTTCCAGGAGGTCGCATGGGTTGAGGCGACGGGCGCGCAGTGGATCAACACGCGCTACGTGCCCGCCTGTACGGACCGCTTTGAGATGAAAGTGGCGTTCACGGAAACGAGCGTGACGCAGACGCTCTGGTGTACGCGCGGGGACGCGGCAACCGCGAATACCATGACCTGCTTCATCCAGGCGCCGGGACGTTTCCGCTTCGACCGTAATTCCAATACGAGCACATACACGGCGGACAACCTCGTGGGGACGGATGGGACGCACGTGATCGTGGCCGATTATGGTACGCGGGAGGCATCCGTAGACGGGACGGTACAAGCGACGATGGCCGATGGCGATTTCGCGGCGAAAAGTCCGCTCGTACTTTTCGCCTCCCAGCGCGCCTATCGGTCAATCAGCGCATTTGCGCGCGTGCGCCTCTTCTCGTTCAGGATCTTGAACGCGGAGGGGACGCTCGTGCGCGACTTCGTGCCCGTGCGCGACGCGGCGACGGAGGCGTGCGGCCTCTTCGAGAAGGTGACGGACGTGTTCTTCCCCGGCCTCGGCAGGGAGGCGCTTGTCGCGGGCGACGTGGTTGCGGACGGGGCGGCCTACGAGGAGAGGTTCGACGGGTACGCCGTCGTGGACGTCCCGGAGGGCGAGACGCGGACGCTCACGGCGGACGACGTGGCCGCCTTTGGCGCGCAGCCGCTCGTCAAGACGGGCCTCGGCACGCTCGTCGCGGGCGCGGAGATGGCGGACTTCCCGGGCGACATCCTCATCCGCGCGGGCCAGTACAAGGCGACGCACGCGGGCGCGTTCGGCACGGCGGCGGGCGTCACGTACGTGGACGGCGGCACGATCTGGAGCACGGTCGGGGCGCCCCACACCTGGACGAATGAGGGCGGATTGCCCGCCTACGGCGACGAGCGGTTCTGCCTGCGGGGCGAGGGCTTCGACGGCCGGGGTGCCGTCTACCAGAGCGACCGGGGCTGCCTCAACTTCGCCGGGCGCGGCGGCATCGTCTTCGAGGGCCCGGTGCGGCTCGGCGGTACCCAGACGCTGGAGTTCCGCTACGGCTTCGTGGACTTCAACCACTGTCCCCTGACGGTCGCGCAGACTTTCCGCCTTGTGTCCCTCGGCGTCACCGGCTTCCGCTCGGTGGACGTTGAAAGCGGGTACTTCGGGCTCGAGAGCGGGACGGACGCGGACAAGACGACGGCCGCGAACGCCATCACGGTCCACGACGCGGCCGGTTTCTGGCTCAACAGCACAAAGGCATACGACCCGCGCGCGCTCGTCTTCGGGAAGGGGACGACGTTCAAAGTCGGCGGGAACGCGGCGACCATCGAGCCGGGGCCCCTGACGGGCGTTGACGGTTGGAGCGGGCCGATTTCGTTTGCGGACGACCTCGCCATTCGGTTCGATGCGCGTGGGAAGCCGCTCAACCTCGCCGGCCCTGTCTCGGGCGCGGGCGGCCTGTGCGTGACGGGCGGCGGCTACCTCCAGTTGAACAATCCGGGGAACAGCTTCACGGGCGGCATCGCGGTTCAGGGCGTGACGGCGGCCGGGTCGGGCGATCTGAACGTGACGGGCGGCGTGACGGTGGTGGAAGGCCCTGCGGCCGCGACCTCCGCGCAGGGCGTCATTCCCGTGGACGGCGGGGCGCTCGCCCTCAAGGATGCGCGGCTGACGGTGGCCGCCGACCGCAGGATCGACCTCCCCGACCTCGTGGCGGAGGGGAAGGTCGTCGTCTCGGGCCTGACGGCCGTCACGTCCTTTAAGTCCCTCACCAAGAAGGCGGCGGGGACGCTGACCGTGTTCGGCCCCGCGAAGATCCTCGGCGACGCCGACATCCGGGAGGGGACGCTCCGCTTCGGCACGCGGCCGGACGTGGCCGGGCTGAACTGGCACTACGCCTACGGGACGGCGGGGGGCCACACGACCGCCGCCCTGCCGGCGAACGTGGCGTGGCAGGGCGTGGACCGGCGCGGCGTCTCCTATGCCTACGAGGACTGGAAGACGACGGTAGGGACCAACAACGCCCCCACGCACCTCCAGTGCCACTACTACACGGGGTACATCAAGGTGCCGGGCGAGCCGGGGACGTCGGTGACGTGCAACTTCATCTCCAGCATCGCGCGCCATTCGTCCCTCGTGATCGACGGGCAGTACGTGACCAAGGTGAGCGACAACAAGGACGACCTGACTGGAACGACCCTTTCCTACAAGCGCTGCGTCGTGGGGCCAACGGTCACGCTTGAGGCGGGCTGGCACGCGATCCTCGTCTTCATGGGGAACTACTGGAACGCGACGGCGGGGGGCGTGGACTGCGACAAGCCGGTCTGGCCGGCGAACTTCGGCTTCGGCGTCGATTGGCAGGGGCGCTGCGAGGCGAACACGGCGAACTACGTGAAGCTGCTCGATCCCGGAGACGGGTCGTTCCTGCGGACGGCGGTGGACGAGGCGGAGAAGGCGACGCTCGACCCGACGCCGTTCCGCCCGACGTTCCACGGCGCGGTCTCGTTCGGCCCCGGCGCCGCGCTCGACGTCAACGACGCGCCGCCCTACACGCCGGTCGTCCTTCCCGAACTGAAGGGGCTGCCGACGATCCGGAATGGCGCCGTGACGGTGACCTCGCCCACCTGGACGATCCGGGCCTCCGACTTCGCCGCAGGCGTGAAGCCGCTGACGGTCGAGGCGGGCGCGTCGCTCACGTTCGCCGAGGGGACGGCGTTCGCGTTCGAGGGCGACTTCGACGCGCTCTCGCACGCGGGCGCGGACAAGACGCGCCGCCTCGTCAGCACGGCGGGCGGCACGATCGGCAACCTCCCGGCGCCCGCCGGGCGCGTCGGCACGAGCGACTGGTACGTCCGGCCCTCCGCCGACGGAAAGGGCTATGACATCTGCTACGCGCGCGGCATGGTCTTCGTCCTGCGCTAAGAAGTCGCACGGGAGCGCGTTCCTCCCGTTGCATGCCGTGTGTGGAGGGGTGGGGGCAGCCCTGGACGGCCCGTCTGCCAGAAAACGCAAGCTGCCGGGCCATCGTGCCCTAATGCCTATGGTGCGAGGCGGGCGTTTTTTTGGTAGACTGTCATCCACGGTGCAAGGCCGTATCGAACAGTCCCGAATGGCATGGAGGTCGCGATGAAAAAATGGCAGAGAGGCTGGGGGCGGCGGCTGGCCGCCCTGGCGGGGGTGTTCTTCCTGTGGACGGCGGGCGAGGCCGCGCCGTCGGGGAAGACGTTCACGACGGTGGATCATCCCGGCGCGTATCCGACGCCGCAGAACGTGGCGGCCGCGCTGTCGGACGACGGAAGGCGCATCGTGCTCCAGTGGGACGGCGTGCGCTGGCCCGTCGACGGCTACCCCGGGGTGATCGACGGGCGGGACGTGCCGACCAACTTCTA
>CAKUCX010000035.1 GCA_934643865.1 uncultured Kiritimatiellota bacterium | reverse complement strand
CGCCCGGACGACTGGGAGAAGTTCATGGACTTCGCCGACCGCCACCTCAAGGCGCCGTCCACGGCGGACTCGGACGAAATCGGCCGCCGCCCCATGCGGGCGCGCAAAATTTGCAATTGACATGGGGGGGGGTACGAATATAGACTTATACACACTGTGGAACAGGTCTATTCGTGAACGGCAACGGAGAGAGGAACACATGATGAACGTGACGAGGAACTGGAAGGTGCGCACGCTGGTGTGGGCGTGCGCGCTGGGGTGGTGTGCGGGGGTCTTGGGCGACGGGGCCGAGGCGACGGAGGCGGGCGTAACGGCCGCCTGGGTGCCGACGGCCGCCGGCACGTATTCGATCACGAACCTCGCGAACTGGTCGGGGACGGACCGCATCCCCACGAACGCGGCGGACACGGTCCATTTCGCGCCCGACCCGGCGGCCATCGAGGGGACGCAGACCATCCAGTTCCCGACGGTGAAGACGAGCCGCCACGTGTGGGACCTCGGAACCTTCGACGGCGCGGCGAACCAGGTCCTGTGCGGCGGACTTGGAAACACGGCCAACAACTCCGCCATCATCCGGCTCGGCAACCCAAACGGCTTCCCCGGATCCTACGAGACGCAGGACTTCAACACGACGTGGCGCGTCTCCGCCACGGAGGCCTTCACCCCCTTCCTCGCAAGCGTGAAGACGGCGCGGGGGCCCATCGTGGAGGTCGAGGGGAGCGGGACGGCGCGGATCGGGCGCCTCGACGGCGGGGAGGTGCTGCAGAAGGCCGGCACGGGGGATCTCGTGATCGACGACGTGACGTCGGTCGCCGCGACGCGCGTCCGGACGAACGGCGGCACGCTGACGGTGGGCCTGGCGCCGTCGGAAGCCGCGCCGACCCTGCCGGTGGCGGCCCCCGCCGTCTGGTTCGACGCCGCGCGCGCGGACACGCTGACGGTGGACGCGGAGCCGGACGCGAACGGGCGGCGATTCGTCGCCGAATGGCGCGACGCGAACGGCGGGGCCGTCTGCGCCCGCCCGTTCGACATCGCGACGCGCCCCTTCCTGAGCGCGGTCGCGCAGGCGGATGACGGCACGCCGCTCGTTGACTTCGGCGCGTACCGGGGCGAGGAGAATAGGGACCAGTGGGATGCGTTCGCGGCGGCCTACGGCCCTGCCGGCGCGCTGCGGCTGAGCGAGGACCTCGCGGGCGTGCGCGAGGTCTTCGTCGTGTGGGGCGACTGGGCGGCGGGGGCGAGCTCGTGCGTGTTCGTCCTCGGCCACACGTCCACCTTCGAGATGCACCGGGCCTCAGGTGACTGTTTGCTGAACGGCAACTATTCTGTGGGCCTGCACGCGGACGACGAGACGTGGATCGACGGCGTGCGGCGCACGTGGACCTACGGCCCCTACGACTACACCGGCCTCACTGTGGCCTCGATGAACATCAGCGGCGCGGGGGCGAGCATCAACACGCTCGCCTACGACCGCGGCCTCCGAAAGGGCGGCTGCCGCATCGCCGAGGTGATCCTCTACACGAATGCACTGACGAGCGCGGAGCGCCAGGCCGTCCATGGCTACCTGCTCGCGAAGTGGAAGGGGCGCGAGCGCATGCTGCGCGAACTGTGCCTCACCGCCGACGCGGCGGTGCGGGTGCCGGAGGGGCGCGCCCTCGACGTCGCGACGCTGACGGCGCCGAAGGGCGGCACGCTGACGAAGGCGGGAGCGGGGACGCTCACCGTGGCCGACGTGGCCTACGACAAGACGTCGCTGCGCGTGGCGGAGGGGCGCGTCGCGTTCGCGGAGGCACCCGCGCCGGACGGGACGGCCCCGGCGACCAATCCCGAACTCTGGCTCGACGCGGCGGCGGCCGACTCGCTCGTCGCCCAGGAGGTGGCGGACGACGCGACGGGCCACGCGTACATCTCCGCCTGGAAGGACTGCCGCGGCGCGTCGCGGACGCTGCGCGTGGAGGTTCCCCAGAAGGCGAAGAAGGTGGGGAACTACCCGTTCGTCGTCGCGGACGCCGCGCGCGGACTGCCGACGGTGGACTTCGGTGGCGGGTGGTACTTGAACTGGGGGGCCTACGAGACCGTCACGAACGATTCGACGTACATGGAGATTCCCAACGGCGTCGCCGTTGCGGCGCGCGAAGGGTTCACGGTCGTGCGCATGAAGATGCCGAACGGCGCGCCGTCTGCGACGAACCGCGCGCGCCTCGACCCGTCCCTCTTCGCGTCGTATGACATGCCGTTCGCGCGGTACCAGGCGGGCGCGATCCTGTCGGTCCACGCGCACCCGACCGGGCTCGCCGCGCAGTGGTGGGTGGACGGCGCGCCCGTCTGGCCGCGCGACGAGAGCTTCGACCCCGGCACGAATGTGTTCCACGTGGTGAACTTCTCGTCCTGCGCGCCGCTGCGCGTGCGGGGCGTCGCGTTCGACCGCTGGGACATCTGGGGCGGCATGCAGGTCTGCGAGACGATCTTCTACGCGCGCACGCTCTCCCATGCGGAGCGCGCCGCCACGATGGCCTACCTGCGCCGGAAGTGGCAGGGCGCGGCGCCGGCGGGCCGGCGGCTGGATGTGCTCGCCTACGAGGCGGGGGCGGAGACGTCCCTCGCGTGCGACGGCCCGCTCACGGTCGCGCGCGTCGCGCTGCCGGAGGGTGCGGCGACGTTCACGGTGACGGGCGGCGGTACGGTCACGGCGCGCGACGTCAACCTGGGGCCGGACAAGGGGCTGGTGGTGGACGGCGGTGCGTTCGTCGTCTCCGCCGGGGCGGAGGGCCTGCCGGAGCCCGTCTACCACTTCGACGCGACGGACGCCGCCTCGCTGGAGACGGCGACGACGGAGGCGGGCGCGACGAGCGTCCTCAAGTGGAAGGACGTGCGCGGGAACGGCGTCTACGCGGAGGCGGGTTCCGGCGTCTACATGAAGGCCCGGCCGACCCTGCGGACGGTGGAGACGCGGGACGGGAAGACGATGCCCGTCCTCGACTTCGGCGACGCCGCGCAGGGCGACGTCAAGCCCGACACGGCGGCCGGCATGGTCATTCGGGGCACGGACGGCCGCGTGCAGGAACTCCACGTCATCTACTCCGACGCGGGCGAGACCTTCAACGGTATCGGGCACCGGTTCATCTTCTCGGACAGCGCCACCTACTCCTTCCACCGCGACGACGCGAACGGGAGCATCTTCGGCGCCTACTACAAGGCGGCAGAACATGACTGCGTCAAGTACGGCTACGTGGGCGTGGACGGTGAGGCCGTGTCGTGGACGTGGCCGATGACGGACCGGGCGTTCCACCTCGTCTCCGCCGCGCCGACGAACGCCGTCTTCGTGCGGACGATCGCGAACGACCGGGGCTGTCGCGCGGGCGGCAGCCGCCAGGGCGAGCTGATCGCCTTCCGCACGCCGCTCTCGGAGGCCCAGCGCGCGTATCTGCAGCGGCGGCTCATGTGGAAGTGGTTCGGCACGGGCGAGGCGCCCGCGTGGGGCTTCGAGGCGGCGTCCCTGCGCGTGCGGAAGGGCGGGCGGATCGCGTTCGCGGGCAACGTGGAGGTGGCGGCCGCCGCGCTCGGCGGCGCGGGCACGGTGGAGGCGACGCGCGTGATGGGCGTCAAGGCGCTTGCGCCGGGCGAGGATGCGGCGGATGGGACGGGCCGGCTCGCGCTCGTCGGCGACCTGGAACTTGCGGAGAACGCCGAGATCGCGCTCGGCTTCCGGGGCGTGGCGGACTACGACGCGGTGGCGGTGTCGGGCGCGGTGGCGCTGCCCCGGGCCGCGCACGTGGCGCTGGCGGTGGCGCCGGGGCTCATGGGCGTGAGGGGTCGCTTCCGGGTGCTGGCGGCGGACGGCGCGGTGACGGGCGGCGAGAACGTGCGCGGGTGGACGGTGGCGGAGGAGAACGCGAACGCCTTCTCCTTCGCCTTGGAGGCGGACGAACAGGGCGTGTGGCTCGTCGCGCGCCCGAAGGGGACAGTCTTGTTCCTGCGCTGACGTCTACAAAGCCCATCCCCCCTCACGGAGCGGCGCTTGTGTTATACTGCGGACATGAGAAAACCTGACGAGTTGAGACGAATCGAGATCATCCGGAACTTCACGAAGTACGCCGCCGGCAGCGTGCTGGTCAAGTGGGGCGACACGTGGGTGCTCTGCACCGCGAGCGTGGAGGGGAAGGTGCCGTCCTTCCTGCGCGACACGGGCAGGGGCTGGGTCACCGCCGAATACGCGATGCTGCCCTCATCGACGGGGGGCGGACGCAAGGACCGCGACATCAAGAAGCTGAAGCTGGACGCCCGCTCCGCCGAGATCCAGCGCCTCGTCGGGCGCGCCCTGCGCGCGGCCGTGGACTTCGAGAAGCTCGGTGAACGCCAGATCGTCATCGACTGCGACGTCATCCAGGCGGACGGCGGGACGCGCTGCGCCGCCATCACGGGCGGCATGGTCGCCCTGAACGACGCCGTTGCGAAGCTGATGGCCGACGGCACGCTCGCCGAGAACCCGATCCGCCGCCAGATCGCCGCCGTCTCGGTGGGCGTGTGCGACGGCGTGCCGACCCTGGACCTCGACTACGCCCACGACTCGACGGCCGAGGTCGACCTGAACGTCGTGATGACGGACGACGGCCGTTTCGTGGAGCTGCAGGGCACGGCCGAGCACGAGCCGTTCACCGAAGCCGCCCTCGACGCCCTCAAGGCGCTCGCGAAAAAGGGCATCGGGGAACTCTTCGCCCTCCAGCGCGCCGCACAGGAAGGAGACCCGGCATGAAGAGGGCCTGCGCCCAACGTGTCCTTCTGGCCGTGGCGGCGTGCCTGGCGTGCGGCGGGCCGCTCGCGGTTGCGCGCGCCGCTGTGCCGGAAGCCGCCTACCGGGGCATCGAGGCCGCCGTCGCGGCCTCCGACGCGGCGCTCGACGCGGCGCAGGCGGCGCTGGCGGACGCCTGTGCCGTGACGGACTACGCGCACCTGGTGACGCGCGTCAACGGCACGAACGTGTGGACGGCGGCGCTGCAGGCCGCCGTCGCCGCGCACGAGATCGTGCGCATCCCCGCGTCGGAGCGGCCCTACTACGTCGATGCGACCGTGCGGGTGCCGTCGAACCGCCGCATCGAGGCGACGGGCGCGACGGTGGCGCTGCTGCCGGGCACGCGCGTCCTGATGCTGCGCAACGAGCATGCGCCGGACGGGACGCTCGCGCCGATTCCGCCCGGCTCCCGCGACCGCAACATCGCGGTGGTCGGCGGCCGCTGGGAGGACTGGATGCGCGCGCGGCGCGGCTACGGCGTCACGGGGCGCTTCGACCTCGGCCCCCGGAAGGTCGGCGCCCACTACGGGGTCTCCACGCTGTTCTATTTCGGCAACTGCGACGCGGTGACGGTGCGGGGCGCGACGTTCGTCCACACGAGCGGCTTCGCCGTGCAGGCGGGCGACGGCGCGGGCCACCGCTACGCGCGCATCCGCTTCGAGGCGTGCCATGCGGACGGGCTGCACCTGAACGGGAACCTCTCCGAGGTCCATGTGCGCGACGTGCGCGGCGGCGTGGGCGACGACCTCGTCGCGCTGAACGCCTACGACTGGCTCAACTCGTCCATCAACTTCGGCCCGCAGCGGAACATCCTCTGCGAGGACCTGGAGCTCGTGGGCGGCGGCTACCCCGCCATCCGCATCCAGCCGGCGAAGTACAGGTATGCGGACGGCGCGGTCGTCGACTGCGCCGTCTCCAACGTCATTTTCCGCCGCGTGAAGGGCATCACGACCTTCAAGATGTATCTGCAGACGCCGCGCTACCGGATCGGCACGGAGCCGGAGTGGGCGGCGGTCGGCACCGGGGGCAACCTCTTCTTCGAGGACATCGAGATCGACCTCGCGCGCCCGATCGACTGCATGGGGCAGTACCGCGACTCGGAGCCGGTGCGCGGGCACTTCGGGGCCTTCGAGTTCGGCGCGGACCTGTCGTCCGTCCACTTCAGGAACATCGACATCACGTTCCACCTCGACCGCTTCCCGCTTTCGCACCTCGCGGTGGTGGGCCCAAAGTCCTGCTTCTTCCCGGGGAAGGACGGCGAGGCGGGCATGGAGATCTTCGACCCCTACGTCTCCTGCCGCGTCGGCGAGGTGACGGTCGAGGGGCTGAAGGTGCGCGGCGCCGCGCCGCAGGAGCTTGTGCGCGCGACCGCGTTCGACGACGTCAACCGCGACGGCCGTTCGTCCGGCCGGGGCGTGATCGACCGGCTGCGGATCGCGCGGGACTGAGGCGCCGTTTGACAGATGGCGCGAAAAAGTGCATACTCCCCTCCAGAAGCGGGCGTCGTCTCCGGGGACAAGACGGCGTGGCTTTTCAACAACGACGTCATCACGAAACGATCGGGGGGCTGCATGCTGAAGAAGATTCTGTTCTGCGCCTGGACGTTGGCGGGGCTTTCGCCTGTCGGCGCCGCGCCGCTGGGCGCGCTGGAGGACGGCGCGTACGTCGTCACCGTCCCTTCCGGAGACGCGACGCTCGGCGCGGAGGACGTCTCGGCGCTGGGGACTTCGGTCACGCTCGTCAAGCGGGGCGCCGGCCGGCTCGTGATCGCGTGCGACCTGAAAGGCTGGACGGGCGAACTGCGCGTCGAGGCGGGCTATCTGCGGGCCCAGCACACCGGCGCGATGGGCTACGCCGCCGCGTCGGCGACGAGCGGCGGCGTGGTGGTGAAGGCGGGCGGCACGCTTGAGCTGGACGGCTCCGTCATGCAGGCCGGCGCCAACAAGCCGTATGCCGCGTGCGGGCGCTATCTGCTCGAAGGCTCCGGCGTGGACGGCACGGCGGGCGCGGTGCGCCTGATCAACGCCAGCTCCTACTGGGCCGGAGGCAACATTGCGATCCTGCTGACCGGGGACACGACGTTCACGGCGGACAGACCGGAACGGCAGCTCGACATCCGATACACCGCGCGCTACGACATGGGCGGACACGCGGTGACCATCGACGGCATGCGGCTCTGCATCTGCAACGGCCCCGCCGTGCAGCGCGCCGGGGACTTCGTTGTGAAGAACGGCGGGCACTTCAGCAGCGAGCAGACGGATTTCGGCGCTGACGCCAAGGACAGGAAAATCGCCTTTGAGGACGGGACGGGCTTCCGCGTGACGCGGATCAAGGACGGCAACAATCACTTCAACCTCGCCTTCGCGGGACGCTCAACCTGGTATACGCAGAACTGGAGCGACGACATCTTCAACCCGAACAACGTCCTGAACGGCCCGGTCGACCTCGGGGGCACGGCGACCATCCAGTTCCAGGAGGCGAACACCAAAGCCGAACACAACACGGTCGAGCTGAAGGGGAAGGTCTCGGGGGCGGGCGGCTTCGCCGTGAACGACGGCTGGCTGCTGCTCTCGAATCCGTCCAACGACTTCTCGGGCCTGACAACGGTCAGCGGGAAACACGCCCACATCATCGCGAAGGACTGGTACGCGCTGCCCTCGGCGACGAACGGAAACCTCCGCGTGGCGAACAACGCCACGGTGGAGATCCGGCTCGACCCGACGAACCATCCCCCGTCGGCGAAGATCGACGGCGAACTGGCCGGCTACTTCAGGAACAGGGCCTCAAGCGTCCAGGGCGGTTCGCTGTCCCTGAACATTCTCGGCACCTACACCTACACGACGCCGACCGCTGAGACGTTCGGCCCCATCGACCATGCGGGCGGCACGCTGGTGTTCGAGAACTGCGGCATGCTGTGGCAGGGCGGCCAGACGAACTACCTTGCGGCCCCGTGGCCCGGCGTCGCCCGCATGGGCGTCGGGGCGGGGGCGGCGTTCGGGAACGCCGTCGCGACGCCGGTCGCCGACGCCGCGAACAAGAAGATCAACGACATGCGCTTCATGGTCCTGGGGCGGACGGCGACGCGGAACGCGGACAACATGCGCGCCATCCTCGAAGTGGCGGACGGCGGCGTCGTCACGAACCGCCTCCACGTGGCCGGCGGCGTCGGGAACGGAGGCGCCGTCTCCGCGAAGGCCGCAGGGTCGGTGTTCATCCGAAACGGCGGAAGGGTCTACAACCCCTACGTGTCCGATGCGTCGGGGTATGTCGGGAACGTCGGCCACGGCTATGTCGAAGTCGAGGACGGCGGGGCCTGGCACATGGGCGGCGAATGGGTGCGGTTCGGCTCCTATTCAGGATACGGCGTCTACTGGCAGAAAGGCGGCGACATCACGCACGGCGGGCAGAACATCACGCCGGGCTTCTCGGGCGGCCATGGCCGGATGCGCGTTTCGGGCGGCACGCTCGCCAGCAAACGCGGCCTGATGCTCAACTGCACGCTGTGGGGGAAGGACGATACGGCGGGCGACAGCGTCGTCACGATCGACGGCGGCAAGATGACGCTTGAGGATCTCTGCGTGATGGCCGCCAACTCGGGCAGTACCGCGATTCTGAACCTCAACGGCGGCGTGTTCCGCCCCACGGCGATCGACAAGGCGACGAACGTCTGGAACTCGCTGAGCTGCAACTACGTCGCCGTCACCAATACCCACGGCCCCGCGGGCTTGCCCTATTCCGGCAACCGCGCGGACGTGAACTTCAACGGCGGCACGCTGCGGGGATATTACGACGAGGCGTGCCTGTTTGGCTCCCGTGACGGCCGCATGTCCAAGCCGGATCGCGCAACCGTCTACGCGGGCGGTGCCGTCATCGACACGGCCGGCAAGCGCGTCACGCTCAACCTGCCCCTGCGGGCGCCTTCGGGGAAAGGCATCGCGCAGGTCCCCTTCTCCTGCGCGACGCCCTGGAACTACACGGGATCGCCGGCCGTGACGATCGTCGGCGACGGCACGGGGGCCTCCGCGTTCGCGGTGTTCGACTCGACGAACGGCACGGTCACGGGCGTCGTCGTGACCTCGCCCGGCAACGACTACACGACGGCGAAGGCCGTCATCGCGCGCGGCGGGTGGACGAACACGGTGGAGATTCCGCTGACGCCCCACCTCGCGGACAACGCCCTGACGGGCGGCCTCACGAAGATCGGCGCCGGGCGCCTGGACCTGTCGGCCGTCAACACCTACCGGGGGCCGACCGTGGTCCGCGAAGGCACCTTGCGCCTCGGCGTCGACAACGCCATCGACGCCGCCTCCCTGCTCCGCGTCGAGGCGGGGGCGACGGCCGACCTGAACGGGAAGGCACTGGCGGTGAGCGGCCTCGCCGGCGGCGGCACGGTCGTCGGCGACCTGACCGTCTCCGGCATCTGGCGCGTGGACGCCGCCGACCTGCTCGCGGGCCGCGTCCTGACGGTGGACGGCGCGGTCACGCTCGCCCCGGAGACGACGATCCACGTGGACGACCCGACAGGGCTTCTCCAGGCGCAAGACAACCGGCGCACCTTCCAGCTGATCCGCGCGACGGCGATTTCCGGGCACGCGGTGATCGAAATCGACAATCTCGATCCGCCGTGGGTCGCCCGCGTGAACGGCGCCGCCGTCCAGCTTGGCTACCGCCGGGGGACGTTGATCATCTTTCACTAGCGCGCAGCCCGCTTGGGCAGAGAGGATCGGATCATGGACAAGACGGTGAAACCCCTGAATCGCGGGTGCGCGGCGGCGCTCGTCGCGGCCCTCGCGTGTTCCGCGTCGGCGGCGGCCTATCCGACCCTGACCTGGACGGGGCTCGCGGGAGACGGGGAATGGATGAGCCCCGGCAACTGGACGTGCGACAGCGGCGATCCCAGGCCGGGGGAAACGGGGAACTTCGTCTTCATCGACGTCCCCGACGGCACCACGATCACGATCGGCGCGGAGGCGTCCATCAACGATCTCACGGTCACGAACACGGCCGGCGCCGCATGCCTCCTGACCCTCACGAGCAAGAAGAACGTCCGCAACCTGTCCGCCGGCACGTTCGACATCTATCCGAACGGCACCCTCGACGTCAACTGCCCGGCGCCGAATCCGTGGGGGGCCGCATACAACGGATTCAACCTGCGCGGCGGGGGCGCGCTGAAGTTCTCCGCGCCCCGCGAAAGCTGGGGCGGGAGTGCGACGGTCCATGCCTCCACGTTCCGGCTCGACGACGGCGGGGGCATCGTCACTGGCATGGGAACGGTCCCGCTCCGCCTGTCCGGTTCTGGGGCGAGGCTCGAACTCTGCCGCGACGCCTGGGTCAAGAGGCTCCAGACCGAGGCCGGCGCCGTCGTGGACTGCGGGGACTTCGCCCTGCGCCTCTACCAGACCGCGTCGCTGTCCTTCAACGCCGAGCTGCGCGGCTCGTCCGCCGCGCAGCTGCAGCTCTACGCCCCCTACGACTTCAAGCTCGCGACAAACGCGCAGATGAGCGGCGTCTATCAGGTGCGCAATGCGGCGTTCCACCTCGGAACGGACGCGGGCCATGCGCGGACGATTCCGTCCGACGCGACGCTCGACCTGTTTTCGAACGGCATCGCCTACCTCTACGGCGACCAGACGATCGGCGCCCTCCAGGGCGAGGCGGCGACGGGCGCGGTCGAGATCCCCAAGGGCAAGACCCTCACCGTCGCCGGCCGCGCCGCCGCCGCCTCGACCTACACCGCGCGGCTGGCGGGCATGGGCACGTTCGTGAAGGACGGCGCCGGCTACACGCTCACGATGAGCGGCGACTCGACGGCGTTCACCGGGCGCACCGCCGTCGCCGCAGGCACCCTCACGCTCGCGCGCCCGATCCGCTACGGTGACGACCTCGTCCTCTATTGGCCCTTCGACGACGGCGCGTCTCCCCGGGCCGACCGGATCTCCAACATCACGCTGGGGCCGTATGGGGACACGCCGCTCCCCACGTTCGGCAACGGGGCGGGGGTCTACGGGGATGCGGCGCGGTTCACGGAGACGAAGGCCATGCTTACAGTCGGCACCGTCGGCTGGCGGCGGCCGATCGACGGTACGAACTTCACGATGAGCGTGTGGCTCAAGCCGTCTGCGGACGATTGCAACGGAGAGGGGCGCTTCGGCTATTTCTTCAACTACGGCGGTTGGCCACAAGACTCCCTGGCAGAGAATCTCTGCCTGCTCCGGTTCTACAAGAAAGGAGCGACGGAGCGGATCGAGGGCTATAGGTCGAATCCGACCGTCGATGTGTCGGACGCCCCGCTGACGGACGGCCGGTGGCATCACATCGTCTACGTGCATGCGCGACACGAAATCACCATCTGGATCGACGGCGTCGCGCGCGGCTCATGGACGAGCGCAAACGACTTGTACGTCCCCTCTGGCAATTCGATCCAGATCGGCGGCAAGGACCTGTGGAACGAGAGGAGTGCCTACTGCGGCGACCTTGACGAGCTGATCGTGGCAAACGGGCTCTGGGACGAACGGCGCATCAAGGACGAATACAGCCGGATGCGGGCCGTGAACGCGGCCGAGGCGCTGCCGACGCCCGCCGCGAAGTGGACGTTCGACGACGGCCTCGTCGACGAAATCGGAGGCGTCGAGCTTGAAAGCTTCGGCGCGACCGCAGTCGCGCCCGTCGCCGCCGTCGGCGCCTACGGCAAGTGCATCAACCTCGCCAACGCCGACTGCAAGCTGCGGCTCAAGGAGGGCGCCGCGTATCCGTTCCCGACCGGCAGGCAGGCGTTCACGGTCTCAATCCGAAAGCGCTTCAACGGCGCCGGGGAGCACACGCACGTCTTCAACTTCGGCGATGTCTTCACGGCCAACAAGTACTTCGCCGTCGGGCATAACGGCGCCTGCCGCTACGACAGCCTGGACTGGGACAGGCCCAAGCAGAAGAGCTGTTCGCGTCAGCTGTCCGATCAGCCCAATGAGCGGGTCGATACGGCCGTCGCCTGGGAGCACATCGTCGCCACCTACGACGGCACGACGGTCAGAGCCTATCGGAACGGACGCGCGGCGGACGAGGCCTCGGCGGCGCTGGACCTGGCCGAAGAAGGCGCCTTCTACCTTGGCTATTATGAGAATCAGGCCACAGGCAAGACGGAGGCCGGCGCGTATGTGGACGACTTCCGGGTCTGGACGAACTGCTGCCTGACCGCCGAGCAGGTGATGACGCTCGCACGGTCGCTTGAGACGGATGAGGTTTCGGGCCAGTTCCCGAAGAGCGTGGTCACGGTCGCGTCCGGCGCGAAGCTGATGGCGGTCGGATCGGGCAATGCCGTCCAGGCGGTTGAAGGCGCGGGCACGCTTGAGGTCGCGCGCGATTCGTCGCTGGCGGTCGGCGGGGGCGCGTTCGCCGGCGCGCTGGCCGGCAACGGCAGGCTGACGCTCACGGGGGCGGCGGATTATTCCGCTGCGGACGCGTCTGGGTTCTACGGCGTCGTCGAGGTCAAGGACGGCTCGGCGCGGCTCAATGCGTCGTTCACGAAGGGGCGGGTCGTGCTGGCGGGCGGCACCGTGACCGGCGTCGCGAACGAGGTCGTCGTCGTCGAGGGGGCGACGGTCGCCCTGGACGCCGCGACGCCGTCCGCGCCCGCGATCACGACGACGGGGCGGCTTGAACTGCCTTCCGCGCTCACGATCGCCTTCAGCGGCGCGCGTCCGAAGGGCGAGATCGTCGTCGCGCAGGCGGGCACGCTGGTCGCGCCGGCGGACATGAGCGGCTGGACGCTTCCCGACGGCTTCAAGGCGCGCGTCTGGGAGAACCGCCTCCGCCTCCTCCCCGAGATCGGCTGCATGCTGATCCTCCGCTAGCCCGCGCCGCCGGGGCACCGGGAGGGCCGCGCGGCGGCGTGGGCCGGCAGGCGGGGGACTACGCCCGTTCGAGGGCCTGTTCGAGGTCGGCGAGGATGTCGTCGATGTGTTCGATGCCGACGGAAAGGCGGATGAGTTCCGGCGGGAGGCCCGCCGCGCGCTGCTCCGCCTCGGAGAGCTGCGCGTGGGTCGATGAGGCCGGGTGGATGACGAGCGAGCGCGCGTCGCCGACGTTCGCGAGCTGCGTGAAGAGCTTGAGCCCGTCCGCGACCTTGACGCCCGCCGCCGCGCCGCCCTTGACGCCGAAGACGACCATGCCGCCCTGGCCGTGCGGCAGGTACTTCTCGGCGAGCGCGTGGCACGGATCGCCCTGAAGGCCCGGATAGCGCACCCAGGCGACCTTCGCATGGCCCTTGAGATACTTTGCGACCGCGAGCGCGTTCTCGCTGTGCCGCGCAATGCGCAGGGGGAGCGTCTCGACGCCCTGGAGGAAGATCCAGTTCGCGTCCGGCGAGAGCGTCGGGCCCTGATTGCGGAGGCCGACCGTCCGAAGGCGCGTGATGAACGCGCGCCGGCCCGCGCATTCGCCCCACGTGACGCCGTGGTAGCCCGTATCGGGCTCGGCGTAGAGCGGATTCCACCTCTGCGTCCAGTCGAAGATCCCGGCGTCGATGACGACCCCGCCGATGCCCGCGCCATGCCCGCCGATCCACTTCGAGAGCGAGTGGACGACGACGTCCGCGCCCCACGCGATCGGCTGTTCGAGGACGGGCGTCGAGAAGGTCGCGTCCACGACGAGCGGGAGGCCGTGCCGGTGCGCGACGGCGGCGTACTGCTCGATGTCCGCGACGCCAAGCGTCGGGTTGCCGATCGTCTCCACGTAGACGAAGCGCGTCTTCTCGTTGATCGCCGCCTCGACGGCCGCGAAGTCGTTGAGGTGCGTCCAGCGGACGGTGATGGCGTTCGACTGCCTCAGGATCGTGTTGAACTGCACGTAGGTGCCGCCGTAGACGTTGTCCGCCGAGACGAATTCCGCGCCGGCCTCCGCGATGTTCGTGGCCGTGAAGTAGATGGCCGCCGTCCCCGAGGCGAGCGTCAGCGCCGCCGCGCCGCCCTCCAGCGCCGCGAGGCGCCTTTCGAGGACGTCCTCCGTCGGGTTCATGAGCCGGGCGTAGATGTTCGCCGCCTTCCTGAGGGCGAAGCGGTCTGCGCCGTCCTGCGCGTTCTTGAAGTTGAAGGCGGTCGTCCGATAGACCGGCACCGCGCAGGCGTCCGTCGCCGGGTCGCCGTTCCAGCCGGCGTGTACCGCCAGCGTCTCGGGATGTGTGTTCTGTTCGCTCATGGCCTCTTCCTCCTGTCTTCGCCTACCTTTGCGGTAGAGAAACGGCGCGCAGTATACCACAGGCCGCGCGTCCATGTCAACCGCGAAGGTAGGCGATCGTGGGCTTCCGCGTCGGAGGGGGCGGCACGTCAGCATCGGCAGGCCGCCGCCCCCCCCAAAAAACTTGTCATGACAAGTACACAAAAGTCGGTTGGAATCGTGTACAATGGGAGCGCAAAAGGCAAACAAGTGCGGGCAGATGAGAGAAGCGAAGCATAGAAAGCTGTACGAACTGCTCAAGGCAGAGATCCTGGGCGGGAAGTATGGCGTGGCAGGCGCGTTCCCGAGCGAGGCGCAGCTCGCGCGGCGCTGTGGCTGTTCCCGGATCACGGTCCGCAAGGCGCTTGACGAACTTCGGCACGAGAGCCTGATCCGGTGCCGCCAGGGCAGGGCCACCGTCGTCACCGAGCGGGCGGCGGTCAAGACGTTCGGCCTGATTCTGCCCGGCGTGTCGCGCTATGAGTACTTCCAGCCGATCGCCACGGAGCTGACGCGCATCGCGCAGGCGAACCATTGCGCCTTCCTGTTCGCGAACATTGACACGATGGAGCCGGCCCAGCTCCGCCACAATGTCCGCGACCTGGCCGCGGACTTCATCAAGCGCCACGTCTCGGGCGTCGTCTACCATCCGATGGAGTTCATGTCCGACGACGATACGACGAATATCGACATCGTCTCCGTCTTCGCGCGCGCGAAGATTCCCGTCGTGCTGCTGGACAGCGACGTCGTCCTTCCGCCCGCCCGGGGCGGCTTTGACGTCGTGTCGATCGACAATGCGCTCGCCGCGGAGTCGTTGGCCGCCCACCTCTTGCAGTCCGGCGCACGGACCGTCGGGATCATCATGCTCCCTCGGATGTTCCCCAACATGATGGAGCGTGTGCGCGGCGTGGCCAATGCCGTCATGCTGGCGGGACGGCCTTGGTCGAAGGCGCATGTGCTGCTGGCGGAGCCGACGGACCTGAAGGCCATACGGGCGTTCATGCGGCGGCGGCCGCGGCCGGATGCGTTTGTCTGCCAGAACGACGCGCTGGCGGCCGATTTCGCGGCGTCGCTGAAGGCGCTCGGCTATTCCATCCCCGACGATGTCATGATCGCCGGATTTGACGGCATGGACATCTCGCGCGTCATGACGCCGGCCCTGACGACCATTCAGCAGCCATACGCCGAGATCGCGCATGCCGTCTTTGAGACCCTCATCCGCCGCCATCGGTTTGCGCAATGTCCGCCGATGAGGATCTTCCTGCCCGAGAAGCTTGTTGTCAGGGCTTCAACGCAACGCCGCCGTGCGGGCGACTGCGTGAAGCCGAAAAAAGGGACGAAGGACTGAAAAGGAACGGAAGGAGATCGGCATGCACAACACATTCTGGCGGACGGCGCGGCTTCCTGCCTGCGCACTCGGCGTTCTCGCCTGGTGCCGCCTTGCACCGGCGGCGGAGACGGTGCGGGCCGACCAGGTCACCTGGTACGAGGCCCTGGCCCGCTTCCAGACGATGGACATCTCGGCCGACCGGGCGTGGCTGAACTGCGAGGACGCCGATGCGGTCCGCGCGCACGGCAAGGCCCTCCGTGAGGGCATGCTGCGCGCGATCGGGCCCCTGCCGGCGCGCGGCCCGCTCCAGGCCCGCGTCACCGGGACGGAGCGGCGCGCGGCGTATTCGATCGAGTCCGTCGTCTTCGCCTCGCGCCCGAACTTCTACCTGACGGGCCTGTTCTACCGCCCCCTTGGACGCGGGCCCTTCCCCGCCGTGGCGGTCACGTGCGGGCATTCGGAGAACGGCAAGGCGTGCAACAAGTACCAGCGCTGGGCCCTCTCCTACGCCAAGGCCGGAATCGCCGCGTTCGTCTACGATCCGATCGACCAGGGCGAGCGCATCTTCTCGCCCCGGGCGAACTGCCAGGGGCACAACCAGATCGGCGCGCGCGCCACGCTGCTGGGATCCTCCTTTTCCGCCATGCGCATCTACGACGCGATGCGGGTCTTCGACTACCTCGCGTCCCGTCCTGACGTCGACGCCGAGCGCCTCGGGCTTTCGGGCCAGTCGGGCGGCGGCACGATGACGTCGCTCGTCATGGCGCTTGAGCCGCGCGTCAAGGCCGCCACGCCGTCCTGCTACCTCTCGACGCTGCGCGGCGTCTGCGCGTCCATCGGCCCGCAGGACGCCGAGCAGTGCATCTGGAACCAGCTGGCCTTTGGCCTCAACCACCTGGGCTTCATCTGCGCGCGTGCGCCGATGCCCGTGCTGATGCTGACGAAGACGCAGGACTTCTTCCCGCTCTCCGGGGCCAAGGCGACGGCATCCGCGGCCTCGCGCGTCTTCGCCGCCGTCGGTGCCCCCGGGGCCTTCCGCCGGTTCGAGTCCGACGGCCCGCACGGCGTCTCCGAGTCGGCGACGCGCGCGGCCGTCGCGTGGATGCGCACGCACCTGAAGGGCGAGGCGGACGCCTGGCGCGACGCCTTGATCGCCGAGCTGCCGAAGGGGGACAGGGACTTCCGGCTGGAGGAGGCGGACTGCGGCATCCCGGAGAAGGATGTGTCGGTCTGCCCGGGCGCGAGCGTCACGAACATGCCCGGCGCGCGGACGGTCTATGACCTCCTCCGGGACGACGCGGCAGCCTTCAGCCCGGCCCGCGCGGCGTTGCCGCCGCACGGCGCGGCCCGCGCCGATCTCGTCCGGCGCGTCGCCGGCATCCGCAGCTTCGACGAGCTCGTCGACGTCCAGGTCTCCACCAACCGGGACGGCGTGACGATTGCGCGTACCGACGCGCCCACGCTTGAGGGCTCCTTCACCGAGCCTGCCGTGCGCGACGCCTCCCGCCGGCCCGTGCTGCTCGTCTTCCACGCGGGCTGGTGGGGCGGCGCAAAGGACGCGGCGCGGCGCCTGGCGGCGGAAGGGCGCCCGTCCCTTGACGCCGAGATCCGCAACATGGGGCGCTACTTCGGCTGCCGCTTCCCCTATTACAGCAAGACCGCGGTCATGGATGGCGTGGCGATGCTTGAGCACATGATGGGCAGGAACTTCGTCTCCCTGTGCGCGGAGGACGTGGCGCTGTTTGCGCGCGAGCTGTCGCGCCGCCATGGCGGCCCCGTGGACGTCGTCGCGAAAGGCCCGGCCGCCATCGCGGTCGCCCATGCCGTCGCGGCCTACCCGGCGCTCTTCGCCGACGTCTCGATGATTGATCCGCCCGCCTCCTGGTGCGCGCGCATGGCCGATGCCTCGGCGGACGTCCCGTTCGCAGAGGTCGTTCGCGGCGCGCTTCGCCACTACGACTGGACGGACCTTGTGCCGAAAGGAGAATGAACATGCACTTCTGCGTGGAGACGAGGATGCCGTGCGTCCGGCGCTGGGCGGCCGTGGCGGGGGCGTTGGCCCTGTGCGGCCTGGCGGATGCCGGGACGTGGCGGGCCTTCGAGGGCAACCCGGTGCTTGGCGGCGCGCGCCTTGGGACGTGCTTCGACGCGAACGTGGTGACGGACGGCCCGGCCCCGTATACCATGTACTTCTCCTGGCGTCCGCGCAAGGCGATCGCGCTCGTGCGGAGCGAGGACGCGGCGACATGGACGCAGGAGCCCGAGATCTGCCTCGTCGCCGATCCGTCCAGCGGCTGGGAGGATGACGTCAACCGCAGCTGCACGGTCTTCAAGGACGGCGTCTGGCACATGTGGTACACCGGGCAGGCGAAGGACGCGCAGCGCGGCATGATGAGCCGCATCGGCTATGCGGTCTCGAAGGACGGCGTCCGCTTCGCGCGCGTGCGGCGCGCGCCGGTGATGGCGCCGGAGCGGGACTTCGAGAAGACGTCCGTGATGAACCCGTACGTCCGCTGGGACGCGCGGCGCGGCGTCTGGCGCATGTGGTACGCCGCCGGCGAGACCGCCGAGCCGAATGTCCTCTGCTACGCCGAATCGCCGGACGGCCTGGACTGGAAGAAGTGGGCGGGCAACCCGATGTTCGGCGCGACGGGCGGATGCACGTGGGAACGGGACCGCGTGGGGGCGTGCGAGGTCCACCCTCTCCCGGACGGGCGCTGGGCGATGTTCTACATCGGCTATTCCGACATCGACACGGCCCGCATCGGCTGCGCGTTCTCCGACGACGGCCTCACGGGCTGGACGCGGCACGAGCAGAACCCGATCGTCGCCCCGGACCTCTGCACCTGGAATGCGAGCGCCTGCTACAAGCCGAGCGTCGTCCGGGACGAGCGGCGCAACCGCTGGCTCCTCTGGTACAACGGGCGCAACGGCGTCCCCGAGGCCATCGGCTGCGCGCTGCACGACGGCCTCGACCTCACGGCGCCGGACCGGGCCCCGCCCGACACGGAAGCCCTTCTGAGGACGTACGTGCGGCGTTTCAACTCCAAGGACGCGGAGCTCTGCACGAACGCCGTCCCGAACGCCGCCGCCGAGGACTTCATGCTGGCGAACTGCCCGCGCTTCGCCTGCCCCGACAAGGACATCGAGCGCACGTACTATTTCCGCTGGTGGACGTTCCGCAAGCACCTCCGCCACGACCTCGGCGTCTGGACGATCTCGGAGTTCATGCCGAAAGTGGGCTGGTCGGGCGCCGGCAACACGATCGTCTGCCCGGCGGGGCACCACCTGCGCGAAGGGCGCTGGCTGAGGGACCCGAAGTACGCGACGGAGAACGCCCGCTTCTGGCTGGCCGATCCGCGCGCGACGCATCGGTGGGCCTACTCCAGCTGGCTCTTCACCGGCGCGTGCGCGGTCGCCGACGTGACGGGCGACGATCAGCTGCGGGCCGACCTCCTGGATGCGGCGGTCGCCTACTACCGGCGCTGGGAGAAGGGGTTCCAGCGCGCGGGCTGGCCCGTCCCGGGGAAGCTGCACATGGGCGGCGACGGGAAGGGCGGCTTCCTCTCGATCGACAACCGCGAGGGCACGGAGTTCTCGCTTGGCGGGAACGGGTACAAGCCGCTCTTCGCCTCGGCGATGTGGAGCGAGGCCGACCGGATCGCGAAGGTCGCCGAGGCCGTCGGCCGTCCGGCGCTTGCCGCCGAATTCGCCGCCAAGGCCGAGGCGGTGCGGCGGTCGGTCCTCCGGCACTGCTGGAATCCGGCGGTCGGCTTCTTCACGACGGGGGCCACGAACGGCGTCAGGGGCGTTGTGCGCGAGCTGCATGGCTACGCGCCGTGGTATTTCGGCATGCCGACGGAAGGCCGCAAGGCGGATTGGGCGCAGCTCGCCGACCCGCAGGGCTTCGCGGCCCGCTACGGCCTGACCTTCCCCGAGCGCCGGGCCGCAGGCTTCACGATCGACGAAAAGGGGCACGAGTGCAAGTGGAATGGGCCGTCGTGGCCGTTTGCGACGTCGATCGCCCTCACGGCCCTTGCCAACGACATCCATGCCGCCCCTGCCTCTTCCACGGCCTCCTCCGCCGCCCTCTTCACCGCTCTCCTCTGGCAGTACGCGGACGCCCAGCGCAGGACGCACCCGATGCCCTGGAGGGAGAAGGGGCCCGACTGCGACGGGGAGGTCGTGCCGTGGATCGACGAGAACCTCCATCCCGACAAGGCCGAGTGGGTGTCCCGCGAGATCATCCGCCGTTCGCCGGAGATGTCGAGGCGCTTCCCTGCCGAGCGGGGGAAGGACTACAACCATTCGACGTTCTGCGACCTGGTGATCTCCGGCCTGGTCGGCTTCGTGCCGGACGGGGCGAACGGCTTTACGGTCGATCCGCTCTTCCCCGCGAGCTGGAACTACCTTGTCCTTGAGAATCTGCGTTACCGCGGGCATGACATCGCCGTCCGCTGGCAGCGGGGGGCGGGGCTCTCGGTCTTCGTGGACGGCGCCGTGGTCGCGCGCCGCGCGACGGCGGGGCGCGTGGCCGTGGCGATGCCGGGCGGCAGGGGCGCCGTGAACGGAAGCAACTAACAAGCAGAAAGGAAGCGCAATGGCAGAACATCGACGGCTGGTTGTCGCGTTCATGGCGGCGGCATTGTCATCCTTCGCGGCCGAGAGCACGGCGATGAGGCTCTACTGCTCGCCGTTCAGAAACGTGACGTGGCAGACGATTGCCGCGCCGACCGTCGCGTTGCGCCTGAACTGGCCGAAGGGCGCGACGGACGCCGAGCTGAAGATCGTCAGCGCACAGGGGAAGACGGTCCTGTCGCAGCAGGTCGCCGCAGGGGCTGAAACATACGACTGGACCGTGTTCACGGGCGATGCGCCGCCGGCGGACGACTGCTTCAGCGTGACGGTGACATATTCCACGGGCGATGTCGAGACGGCCGTCCTGGCGCTTGAGACCGGAACCTTTTCGCCGATCACGGCGCATGTCGCCGACTCGGAGAAGTCCTTCGCCCGCACGGCGGGCGGACGTGCCGTGGCCTATGATGCGGCATGGCTCGGGCAGGGCGCGGGGATGGTGAGCCTTGCATCGGTCTTTCAGGCGACGGGCGCGGAGACGGTCCTGTCCGCAGGCCCCTCGAAGGACGGCTACTTCCGCTGGTCGCCTGCGGACGGCGGCGGACACGCCGGCCGCTATGACCTGTCGCTCTCATGCGGGGCCCGGGCCATGACCGGCTTCGCCTGCTATGAACGCGCCGGCATGTGCGTCCTTGTCAGATGAGGAAAGGTGGCCTGAAATGAAGACTCTTGCCCTCGTGCTCGTTTCACTGGTGGCGGCAGATGCCGCCCGGGCGGCGGTCGTCGAACAGCAGACGGTTCGTCAGCGCTGGCCGTTTTCCCGCGTCATCGACGTAGACTACGTCCTGTCGGCGGATCCGGAAGAGGTGTTCGACGTGCGGCCGACGTTCTACGACGGCGACACGCAGCTCGATGTCGGGGCCGCCGCTCTTTCCGGCCAGTTCGCATGCGTCTCGGACGGTTCGCACCGGATGACCGTCGACCTCTCGAAGAGCGCGCTTCAGGGCATCCCCTCGCTCTCGTCGTTCCGCGTGGTGCTGACGCCCGTCGAGTCGCCGCTCTACATGATCGTCGACATCCGCAGGACGAACGATGCGGCAGGCCCGCGCGTGACGTATCTGACGCGCACGGATCTCCTCTCCGGACGCCATGGCGCCTGCGAGACGGACCTGTCGAAGCTCGGCATCGCCAACTGCTCGCTCAAGAACCCGATCGTCTGGACGGGCTGCACGAACGACCTGCGCTTCGTCTCGACGCACATGCTCTTCCGCCGCATCCTGCCTGGATCGTTCGTGGCGGCGGGCACGGCGGCGGACGCCCCCAACGTCTCGGTTTCGTCTCCGTACTGGATGGCGGTCTTCGAGTTCACGGTCGGCCACCGTGTGGCGTTGAGCGGGACGAGCCTGCCGCAGCCGCTGGCGCTTGAGCATCGCCGCCCCGTATTCAACATCTCGACGACGGATGTGCGCGGCTCCATCGAAGAGGGCGTCAACTGGCCGGAGACCGGGACTGCGGATGTCGGACGTTCAAGCTTGCTCGGCCTCCTTCGGGACACGACGGGCGTCCTGTTCGACATCCCCACGGAGGCGCAGTGGGAGCTCGCGTACCGCGCGGGAACGACGACGGAGTTCTACACGGGCACGGATGACGGCAGCGCCGCAAACGCGATCGGGCGCAACAAATCGAACGGCGGCTTCTGGGATAACGGAGACGGGAACGGGAAGCAATGGCATCCGTCGTCGACGGAGCCCGGCTGGCCTTCCGAAGGCTACGCCCCCGCCGGCTATTACGCGCCGAATGCCTATGGCCTCTATGACATGTCGGGCAACGTCGAGGAGGTCTGCCTCGACTGGATAGCCGCGGCGACCTCGCCATCCCATCTGGGGACGGATCCGGTCGGCCCGAAGATGTCCGCGTCGACGGACCCGAAGCGCGTCGCGCGCGGCGGCAGCGCCTGGCACCCCCCGGCCGCTACGGGCGTCGGGCAGCGCCAGGGCGCCGGGCATGACGAGCGCTCAAGCCTGTTCGGCTTCCGTTTCATCGTCCTCGACGGATTGAATCAGAATTGAAAGGATCGGTTGAAATGAAAAGAGCCATCTTCCTTCTCTGCGGCATCCTGACGCTCGGCCTCGTGGCTGATACGGACCCCGTGACGTCGGTGGCCGTGAGCCAGCGCTGGCCGTTCAGCCGGCTGGTCGACGTCACGGTCGTCCTCGACACGGTGCCCGAGCCGGTGGACCTGGCGTTCTCCTTCTCGAACGGCTCACGCGCCTATCCGATCCCGGAGGCGGCCCTGACGGGCGACGAGACCCTGGCGGTGACGGCGGGGACGCACCGCTACGTCTTCGACCCCGCGCTGACGGCGGTGGGAGATGTCGACCTGCTGACGCGCTTCAAGCTGAAGGTCGAGGCGAAGGCGATTCCGCTCTACATGATCGTGAATCTTGAGAAGGACCACACGGGCAGCCGCCTGACCTTCCTTACGAAGGACGACATCCGCACAGGCGCGTACGGCGCCTACACCGAGGACTATTCTTACCTGTACTATCAGGATCAGCACGCCGCCCACGACAAGTTCATCTGGACAGGGCTCACGGATGCGGCCGTGTATGCGAAGTATGCGGTCACGAACATGGTCTTCCGCCGCCTGCCGGCGGGGAAGATGATGATGAATTGGACCTGGAATCCGGGCGTCACGTTCTCGAAGCCGATCTATGCGTCCGTCTTCGAGTTTACGCGCGGATACGCCAGGATGCTGGGCGAGCCCTTTCACGCCTTTGGCGACGGGCTCGTGTCCCTTTCAAAGCCGGTCTTCAATTGCCGCTATCGCGAGGTGCGCGGATCCGCGGAGGAGGGCGTCGACTGGCCGACGACGGGGCACGAGAAAGTCGCTCCCGGCAGCTACATCGGCCTGCTACGCGCGCGCGTCGGCGGCGGCGTGCTTTTTGACATGCCGACGGAATGCGAGGCATTGTATGCCTATGCGGGCGGCTCCAGCACGTTCGGGAGGTTCGTCGACGGGCAGGCCTATGCGTTCGAGCCCGGGGCGCCGAAGTCGAACGAGGTGGCGAACGCCTTCTGCCGCTACAAGTACAACGGCGGCTGGGGACCGAACAACGACTGGGCGAGCAGCTGGAACAACGCGACAGACCCCCATGTCGGGCATGCGCCCGTCGGCAGCTATTTGCCGAACGGATTCGGCCTCTACGACGTCGCGGGGAACGTCGAGGAGATGACGCTGAGCCGCAATTCAAAGGGCTGGGACAGCCCCTATCGCTGCGGTGTCGATCCTGCCGGCCCGACCGCTGCGGAAGCGCAGGCGATCGGCAGCGACGGGTCTTACGTCGTCGTCGGCGGGTCTTCGCACGGCGGATTGATGACGCAGACGGACGAAAGAAAGATCTCCGGCGACGCGCAGTCCAGCACGGCGGGCTTCCGCGTGTTTGCGCCGGTCACGCGGGCGATGTATGATTATGATCTCTAGGACCATGCGCCGCACAAGTGTGACAGGCAGGCTCGCGCCGTTTCTTTCTGCTGCGGCGGTCGTGGCCTTTGGGATGGCTCCGGATCCGGCGGCCCGGCAGAGGGGGATTGACGCGGCGCCGTCGGCGGCTGCGGCGCCGGAGAACGTGGAGGTGCTGCCGTCCGGCGCGACGCGCCTCGCGTCCGTTGGCGTGAGCGCCGGACCGGTTTTCTTCCTTCCGAAGTCGATGGGCTGCGCGCCCCATGCCGAGGAATGGAAGGTCACGCGGGATGGGCAGACCCCGTTCAGGATCCACACGCTGCTCGGTGCAGGCGAGAAGGTCTTCGACGGCGAAACGTTCTACCGCTCCGCATCGAACGGCGCGGTCGCCGTCCGGCATCGCTTCGTCTGCACCTCCGACACGGTGGCGGCAGGGCTTTACGCGTCCTTCCCTCTGATGATCGACAGCTGGGCCGGCGGCAGGATCGTGTTTGACGAGCGCGAGACCGTGCCCCTGCCGCGCGAGAAGGGCGTGATGAAGAGCGCCGTCTTCACGGCCCGGACGGCGACGGCGATCCGCCCGGACGGCCGCACGCAGTTCACGGTCCGCTTCTCGGCGCCGCAGCCGTTCGAGGTCGCCGATGGCCGCGGCTGGGGCGGCCCCGCATTCATCTTCCGCGCGAAGGCGGTCGCCAGGGACCGCTTCGCGGCGGGCGAGACGAACACGATCGCCTATGCGCTCTCGACGCCGCAGGGGCTCGCCGTGAAGACGGGCCCCGTCACGCTGAAGGCTGGCGCGGACTGGCTGCCGCTCTGCCGGTTCACGCCGTTTGTCATGCCGGGTTCGGCGCTCGACTGGACGGATCTCCGGCTGACCGGGCAGCCGGCCGGCAAGGATGGATTCCTGCGCACGAACGGGCAGGACTTCGAGTTCGAGCGCCGGCCGGGGAAGAAGGTGCGCTTCTACGGCGTCAACATCTGCGGCGACATGTGCTGGGGGCTCACGCACGACGAGTACGACCGCTTCGCCGCGAACCTCGCGCGGATCGGCTACAATTCGCTGCGCATCCACCACCACGACAACGGGCTCTCCTGCGGGCCGGACAAGACGGCGCTCAACGACGTGAACATGAAGGGCCTCGACACGCTCGTCAAGGCCTGCATCGACCACGGCCTCTACCTGACGACCGATCTCTACGTGTCGCGTTCGCTCACGTACCGCCAGCTCGGCGTCGACCGCGACGGACGCCCGCCCTACGAGGCCATCAAGCCGCTCTTCTACGTGAGCGAGGTCGCCTACTCGAACTTTCTCGGCTTTGCGCGGAACTTCCTCTGCCACGTCAACCCCTTTACGGGCCGCCGCTACGCCGACGAGCCGGCGATGCCGCTCCTCTCGGCCGTCAACGAGGGCTCTCTCGGCATCGACGGCATGCGCGGCGTGGCGCACTTCGCGGACATCTACCGCCCCCTGTACGAAAAATGGCTGGCGGCGAAGAAAGCGTCCGATCCGGCGTATGCCGACGTGAAGGTGCGCACGCCTTTCCCGGGGAACGTCTACGACGGCTCAAGCCCCGACAACCAGGCGTTCCTGATCTTCTGCGCCGAGCTCGAGCACCGCTTCAACGCGCGCGTCCATGCGTTCCTCCGCGATGAGATCAAGGCGAAGGCGCTCGTCACGGACATGAACATCGGCTACAATCCGGCCGTCTACGCGAAGACGAGAGATGCGTTTCTGGACTATGTCGACATCCACTTCTACGTTGACCATCCGCGGTTCCCCGAGAAGGACTGGTCGCTTCCAAGCTATCGCCTGAACGTGAGTCCCCTGCGCGACGGCCGCGTGGGGCCGAAGCAGATCGCGCCGATGCGCCATCTGGACCGCCCGTTCTGCGTCACGGAGTTCAACTTCTGCGGGCCGGCGCGCCTCAGGTCGCAGTCGGGCCTCACGCTCGGCACCGTTGCGGGCCTCCAGAACTGGGCGGGCGTCTGGCGCTTCGGCTGGTCGCATCACGTGTCGCGCCACCGCAACTACGCAACGGAGAACGCGGGGGGCTTCGACCTCGTGACAGATCCGACGAAGATCGCCGAGGAGCGCGCGGGCCTCATGCTCTTCGGCTACGGCGACCTGCCGGAGGCGCAGGGGACGAGCGCCATTGTGTTGCCGCGCGAGACGCTCAGCAGCATGGACGGAAGGGGATGCCGCTTCGTCGACCGGCTCGGCACGGACTTCCTCCCGTACCTGCGCAAGGTCGGGATCGCCGTCGGCGACAAGCCGCCGCAAGGCGCCGAGGTGTTCACGACATGGAGCCGCTGGGCGCGCCCGACGCCCCAGGAGACGCGGGCGACGTGGTATCCGGACGGCCGGATTCGCGGGCCGCACCATGCGCTGGACGTGGAGAACGGCACGCTCGCCGTTCGGACGGCGCGGCTCGTCGGCGGCTTCGCCGAGTCGGGGACGATCCAGGCGGAGGGCTTCTCGGCGCGCCTCGTCGATTCGCATGCGGCCGTCTGGGCGACGGCCGTCGACGGGCGTCCCCTTGCGCAGGCAGACCGCTTCGTCGTCAGCCATGTCACGGAGCTTCAGAACACGGGCGCGGTCTTCGCGGATTTGGCGCAGCGCTTTCTGCTGAAATACGGCGAGCAGCCGTATCTCATGCGGCGCGGAAGGGCCGAGGTCGCTCTGGCCGTCCGGGAGGGCGTCTGGCGGGTCTACGGGCTTGAAACCTGCGGGAAGCGGCGCGCGGCCGTCCCGTGTACGTATGCGAACGGGCTTCTGACGTTCACGGCCGACATCTCCTGCGATCCGTCGAATGCGACGTTCCTCTACGAGGTCGTGCGCGAGGCGCCGCCGGCCGGTTCAACGCGCCGTTCCTTCAACGCCTGCTGGCAGTGGCAGTGGGAGGGAGACGCCGCCTGGAAGACGGCCGACGTGCCGCACGACGCCGCGTGGGATCGCGGATTCGACCCGTCCGCCTCCGGCTATCACGGCTATGTGCCGATGGACGGCACGCTTCGCTACCGCAAGACGTTCCCGCGCCCGGAGACCAATGGCGTTGAACACGTCATCCGTTTTGACGGGGTGTACATGGATGCGTCCGTCTTCCTCAATGGCCGTCGTGTCGGCGGGCGTCCGAGCGGCTTTGTCGGATTCGACGTGCCATTGGACGGGTTTGAGGCGACCAACGTCCTTGAAGTCGTCTGCAACGAGCGCACGCCGAGCGCCCGGTGGTATCCCGGCGCGGGCATCCTGAGAAACGTATGGTGGATTGAGCGGCGCGGATTTGCCCTTCAGGAAGCGGATGTGGCGATTCGTCCAGAGCTGCTGCCGGACGGACGTGCGCGCGTACAGGTCGTCAGCGACGTCGGCGAAGTCGTTGAGCCGAGGGGAGGCGAGCTGCTCATCGAGAATCCGCGCCTGTGGAGCCCGGAGACGCCGGCGCTCTATCGGATGCGCGTCGCCGTGCGCCGATCCGACGGGATGGAGGATGCCGTCACGGTCCGCTACGGGATACGGTCCGTCGCGTTCACGAAAGACCGCGGCCTCCTGCTCAACGGCCGGCCGTATCGCCTGCGCGGGCTCTGCCAGCACGAGAACTTCGGCTGCCTTGGCGCGGCGCTCAACGTCAGTGCGCTGAAGCGGCAGCTGTCCGGCATGAAGGCCATCGGCGCGAATGCGATCCGCACCGTTCACAATCCGTTCTCCCCTGAGTTCTATGCGCTCTGCGACGAGATGGGATTCCTGGTGATGGACGAGGCGTTTGACGAGTGGGAGAAGCCGAAGGTGAAGAACGGGTATTGCCGCTTCTTTTCCGACTGGGCCGAACGGGATCTTGCCGCCCTGGTTCGGAGAGATCGCAACCACCCGTGCGTGATGATGTGGTCAATCGGGAACGAGATCCCGGAGATGCGCGAGCGGGGAGAGGCGGGCGTCCGGTGGACGAAGAGATTGGTCGATGTCGTGAAGCGGCTTGATCCGACGCGTCCTGTGACGGCGGGCTCCGATCGGCCGCTCGCTTCGGACGCCAACGGGACGTATGCGGCGTTGGATGTCGTCGGGCTCAACTACAACGCCGATGCGTTTGACACGCTGAAGGGGCGTTATGCGATGTACGCGAGTGAAACGACGGCCTCTCTCTGCTCGCGTGACTCGTATTTCTTCTCTGCGACGGGCGGCGTGCTGGAAGTCGTCGCCGCCAGAGGCTTCCAGGAACATTCCTACGCGCCACGCATCGTCTTCCCCGGCGCCTCGACACTTGAGGGCTCCCTCAAGGTGCAGATGGAGAAGCCCTGGTCGGCGGGCGAGTTCAGCTGGTCCTATTCCGACTATCTCGGCGAGCCCTATAGGACAGGCGCCTCGGCGGAGACGGGCTGGCCCGCGAGGAGCTCGTATTGGGGGATCTGCGACTTGGCGGGATTCCCGAAGGACCGCTACTTCCTGCATCAGGCGCTGTGGACGGACGCCGCAGTTCTGCATCTCATGCCGGACTGGAATCTCCCCGGATGCGAGGGGGCGTTGGTGCCGGTCCGCTGTTATACGAATTGCCGAGAGGCCGAGCTGTTCCTTAATGGCAGGTCCCTTGGCGTAAGAAGGCGCCGGGACACGGCGGATCTTCACCTTTCCTGGAGGGTCCCCTATGAGCCGGGGCGGCTCGAAGTGCGCGCGGTTACAGGCGCGGGGGAACGTCTGGTCAGCCGTCGCGAGACGGTCGGCGCCGTTGCTTCGCTTCGGGTGACGGAGGATTATGCGGACGGAGCGTTCGCCTTCTACCGCATTGATGCGGTGGATGCGGAAGGTCGGCATGTGATCGCCTGCGACGCCCTCGTGGACGTTGCGGCCACAGGCGGCGGCATCGTTGCGACGGATAACGGCGACGCCACGGACCACACGCCCTTCGGCGCGAAGACGCGCCGGCTTTTCGGAGGATCGATGCTCGTCGTCGTGCGGCGCACAGGCGGCCAGGTGCGGGTCGTGCCGTCCTTTGCCGAACCTCTTCGCTGAGAGACGCATGGGCGCGTGGGCGCGCCCGCCGAGGTCGTCCCATTCACCCCCTATGCTCTATACCCGCTCCACCTCGTCTCAATCCTTCTGCTCCTCGGCGTAGGCGATCAAGCCCTCAAGCCGATGGATCTGCTCGATGGTGCTGTCTCGCTGCGAGGGCATGGTGTTCTCCGCAGCAGAGGGGATGGACGAGAAGTCTTGGAAGATGAAGCGCGGCAAGTTATCCAAGCGCTCAACCACCAGCTGGGACGAGCTGATGACGGTGAGGTGTTTGCGTTTTGAGTCCCCATAATGCGTTCGTATTACAGTTCGGCTTGCCATCTTGTTGGCATTTCTGGTATCAAAATCCACTCGAAAGCCGGTCGGATGGTTTCCGCACAAGGGCGTTTTTATGCTATAATCGGACCATGAAACTTGAGACCATGCTGGCGGGATGCGTCGTGGCGGGAAGCCTCTTCGCGAACGGAACGGACGTCAGTGCAAACACTGGGAACGTCGCCGTCCCCAGCGTGCGCGTGGAGTCGTGCGCCCCCCGGGTGGTGGTCTATCCGGAATACCCGGCGGCGATTGCGCGTGACGCGGCGTACGCGGTGCAGGTGGAGCAGGAGGGCGTGCGGCGTCCGCTCGTCGTCTACAACCACTGCGAGAAGTCGATCCTCGCGGGCCGGACGCACGGCGGAGACGTGAACCGGCGCTTCTGCGAGTTCGCCTTCTCCGGCGCGCCCGTGCGCGTGGACATCCGTGTTTCGCGCGACGTGTCGTCCTACAAGGTCTTCCCTGCCCGGCATCGCCTGAAGAGCGCGTTCCGGGACGGCGTGGTCTCCGTGTGGCTGGACCGCCCCGTCTACTTCGGCATCCAGCTCAACGATTCCGACAAGACGATCCTCTCCGTCTTCGCGGACGCGCCCGAGAAGGCGGACGAGATTCCGCAGAAGGGCGCGCCGGGCGTCCTCTACGTCGAGGGCTGGGTCGACGCGCCGGGCGCGGACGGCTTCCTCGAAACGCCGAAGGACCTGAAGGAGATCTACCTCGCGCCGGGCGCCGTTCTCAACGCGCGCCTCAAGATCGTGGCGAAGGGCCTCAGGATGCACGGACGCGGCATGGTGCTCGACCCGCTCAGCGACATCTTCCGCTACGACCAGACGCAGAACACCGCGCGTGGCGTCATCCGCGTCGCCGCGCCGGACGTCACGCTCGACGGCTTCAAGGTCATCGACGCGCGCACCTTCAACCTCATGAGCTGGGCGCCGAACACGACATTCCGCAACGTGAAGCTGCTTGCCTCGATGATGTGCTCGGACGGCTTTACGAACGGGCACCGTGGCTTCCGGGCCGAGAACTGCTGGCTCTACGTGGGCGACAACGCGCTCGTCGTGAGCGGCGTGACGGGCGCCGTCTACCGCGACATCGCGATCGGCACCTCCTGCGCCGCGATCTTCCCGCAGGGGAACAACGCCGCCGTCACGATGGAGAACATCGACGTCTTCCGCGCGGACGACGGGCTCATCAACAACTGGCACAACGAGACGCTTCGCCGCAACAACAAATGGAGCGAGATGAACGCCGGCAAGGCGCACAAGGAGAAGGGTCCGCAGGACCTGCGCCACCTCGCCCACGAGTTCTTCTTCCGCAACCTCTCTGCCGTGGACTGCACGCTCTTCTCGCACTTCTTCAGCGGGCACAACATGGGCACGCTGCCCAAGACGTTCGCCTTCGACGGCTGTTCCGTGCCCGGCTCGACGGGCCGCAGCGACTGGCGCGCGATCGGGAAGACGGACGGCGTGGCGATCGACACGCGCAACGACCCGAAGCGGTGGCTCGTCACGGACAACTACGCGCTCACGTTCACGAACCTCTGGATCGGCGGCGTGCGGTCAACCTTCCCCGCCTCCGCGTTCAACAACCCGACGAACGTGGCGGTCGCCTACGCGACGACCGACGCGCCGCCGGAGGTGCCGCTTGCGGCCGACCGACACGTTGTCACCTGGAAGGCGCCGGTGCGTCCTCGCCCCGCCGTGGATCTGCACGCGAACCTCGTCGCCGAGGCGCCGAAGACGAAGAGCGTGTGGCAGCGCGTGCCGTCCTGGCTCGTCAAGCTGGAGGCGACGCACCGCGACGAGGCGGGGCGGGTGATCTACCGTCTTGTGCAGTGCGAGAAATCGGCCGGGATGCAGGCCGTCGTGACGGACGGCTTCCTCGCGCGCGGAAACGGGCGCTGGACCGTCGCCTTCGACCTCCGCGCCCGCAGCGAGAACCCGTTCTCCCTCCGTGTTCAGCTGATCTCGAACGAAAAGACGTTCGAACGGAAAATCCCCGTGCTGGCGGCGGCAGCGGCCGAGCTGACGCCCTGGAAGCGCTACGAGGTCACATTCGACACGGACTTCGACCCGGTTGTCACCGACCTCGTGGCCGTCTCGCTCACCGCGACCGACACGGCGGACGAGATCGCCTTCCGCAACCTCTCCTTCTCGCGCTGAGTGCCCGTCGCCGCTCAGCCCAGCCGGACGAGGATGAGCTTGAGCAGGTCGAGCAGGAAAATGGGGACAGTCCCCAAGGAGGAAGAGGACGGAAAATGGGGACAGTCCCCAGAGAGGGAGGAAAATGGGGACAGTCCCCAAGAGCAGGAAAGGAAAATGGGGACAGTCCCAGAGTGTCCCCAGGGTGTCCTTCCCTGGGTGTCCAGTCTCCAGAAGATGAGGGGATGAGCAGGAAAATGGGGACAGTCCCCAAGGAGGAAGAGGACGGAAAATGGGGATAGTCCCCAGGGCAGAGGAAAATGGGGACAGTCCCCAGAGTGTCCCCAGAGTCCCCAGAGTGTCCCCAGGGTGTCCTTCCCTAGGTGTCCAGTCTCCAGAAGATGAGGGGATGAGGAAAATGGGGACAGTCCCCAGGGTGTCCTCAGAGGGGAAAATGGGGACAGTCCCCAAGGAAGGAAAATGGGGACAGTCCCCAAGGAAGGAAAATGGGGACAGTCCCCAGAGTGTCCCGCAACAGGAAGCGCGGCAGGGAGTACGACGACGAATCGGTCGCCATCCGCGACAAGCTCCTCGCCATCGCGAAGAGCCCGGTCATGGACGGCAGGCTCAAGGGGTGCTTCGACCTCATGGTCCAGAAGCGCGACCGCTTCTTCCAGTGGGTCCGCCATCCTGAGATCGAGGCGGAGAACAACCTCGCGGAGAGACGCCTGAGGCCGCTCGTCATCGCCAGGAAGGCGTGCTTCGGCTCGCAGTCGGAGAGGGGCCTGAAGACACGCGAGACGCTGATGACCATCATCGACACGCTCTCGCTGAGGTGCGACGACCCGGTCTCGAAGCTGTCGCAGGCCCTCGACGCCATAGGGTGCGACAAGAAGGCGGACGTCGCGGAACTGCTGTGGGGCCCGAAGCCAACTGCCACAGTCGCCACTACCGCCTAGCCCCAAACGAACGGGGCGGCGCACCACTCACATCGGTTGGTGGGCGAGCGGCAACGCCGCGCAGCCCACTAACCCATTACCTCGTTGCACCCCTTGCCACTTGGAGTAATGGGTCACTGAACAGCGGGGTATAGAAACTCCGACAGCTGTCAAAGGTGCTCCGCTACCGCTGCGCCTGACGCTCCGCGCATCTCAGCCGCGCCTGTCGCCTGGGGAACAGGAAGTCGCGGACATCTGCCTTCTTCCCTGTTTCAGCGTAGATGTCGAGTGCCTTGGCAAGCCTTTCCGCAGGGTCTGGATACCGCAGCACCAGCGTCTCCATGACGGACTGGTTGACCTCGCGCACCCAAAGCGCGTCCTCGGACTGTCCTCCGAAGCTCGTCTTGCGGGCTATGACCAGCCCCCTCACGCCGCGTTCCGCGCGGTTGTTCTCCGCGGGGACGTCAGGCCCCCTCGCCCAGTGGTACATCCTGTCTGCGTGTTCCCTGAAGATGTTCTGCGCCTTCTGAAGCTCCGGGTCCTTCGCGCTCCTGTTTGCCAGTCCGACGATCCTGGACTTGACGGTCGCGGCCTCGCGGGCGAAGTCCTCCGGGGAGAGCCCCCTTGACCGGAGCGTCATCGCGGCCCCGGGCTGTTCGGCCATCGGCGGCACGAACGCCCTGTATTCACGGCTGTCGGGCTCCTTCTTCAGCAGTTGGAGGAGCTTGCGGAGTATGTGTGCGTAGCAGTACTGCCTGTCCCCGCCCCACGGCCTGTCGTAGCCGGTGTATCTGTCGGTGACGAGGACGCCGTGCGGCTTCCCCGCCCCGAACACCCCTGCCGCGACCTCGCCTTTCCTGGTCTTCCTGAACCTGTAGAGCGCGACGCCCTCCGCGAAGAAGCCGTATGCGTACTGGCCGTGCGCCCCGTTGCACGGCCAGCCAGTCTCGTCCGCATGCTTCGTGTCCGCCTCGAGGTATTCCCTGCGGAGCCTGTGGACGGAGGGCTTCAGGATGTCCGCCAGCGCCTCGTCCTCCTTGAGTATCGTGCTCGCGTTCATGCCCGTGCGGCGCGACACCGTGCCGACCGTCATGCGGTGCAGGTAATGGTCCGCGGCGTTCTGCGCGATGGCGCGGTTCGTCGCCGCGAAACGCGGCAGGACTCCCGGCACCGTGCCGGCGAAGGCCTTGCGGCAGTGCGGGCAGAACCCGCGCCCGACGGCCCAGTGCACGGTGCGGAACCTCGGCGGCGGGATGTCGCGGACGCAGCGGCTCTCCGGGGCGACGCGCACGAGCGGTCTCCCGCAGTCCGGGCAGACGGGCGGCGCGGGCGCCTCCCGCGCCTCGTCGGCGTCTTCCGGCGCGACGCGCCTTCGCCCGTGCCCCTCGTGTCCGGGCTTCGCGCCTCCCTGCCGGATGCGCGCGGCCTCGTCGCTGTCCTTCTTGAAGTTCACCTTCGAAGGAGGCGTGTTCTCCTCGAACGGCATCTCCCTCGCGCTGCGGACCTCGATCTTCAGGCGCGATTCGAGGTGCGATATCCGCGACTTGAGGCGGACGACCTCCTCCTCAAGCTCCGCTATCCGCCCCATGGCCCCGAGGTGCTTCGGGCAGAGGCAGCCGGTGGACTGGCGCTCAGTCCGCATCCACCTCCGCGCGGAGTGACCTTATGAAGCGGACGCCCTCTTCGAGCAGCAGCGCCTCTACGCGCCTGCCGCGTTCTATCGCGGCCTCGACAGCAGCCACGTCCCGCTTGCGCACGTAGAGGCACTTGCGCCTCCCGCCCTCACGGTACGCGAAGATCCACTCGGGATGCCCCTTGCCTGACTTGCACGCCCTGCATCCGCTCCTGGCGCACTTCATGCGCACCTGCGAGAGGCTTCCCCTTGCCACGGGGCCGCACGGCCTCAAGGCGTCCAGCAGAACGCGGGGGGGGGGGGGGGGGGGGGGGGGGGGGGGGGGGGGGGGGGGGGGGGGGGG
>CAKUCX010000034.1 GCA_934643865.1 uncultured Kiritimatiellota bacterium | reverse complement strand
TCGCCTCCTCCGCAGGCTTCGCCTCCGCGACGGCGGGCTTCGCCTCCTCGGCGGGCTTCTCGGCCTCGGCGGGCTTCGCCTCCGCAGGCTTCGCCTCCGCGACGGCGGGCTTCGCCTCCTCGGCGGGCTTCTCAGCCTCGGCGGGCTTCGCCTCCGCAGGCTTCGCCTCCGCGACGGCGGGCTTCGCCTCCTCGGCGGGCTTGGCCTCGGCGGCGGGCGTCGCCTTTTTCTCCGGCTTCGCGTCAAGTTCAAGCAAACTGTCCAGATCGTCCTGCGCAACCACGCTCGTGGCAATCATCAGCGAAACGCACGCGACGCCCAAGGCGGCAAATGTTTTCTTGGCTCTCATCGAGGATGCTCCTTAGAAGTCCCTAAATAATACCCCATTTCGGTGGTGAGAATCAAGTCTCAACGCACAATTTTTTCTTTCTTCGCCTGAAGGTCGAGAAGGGTCGCCTCGCAGCCGCCGTTCGCGCTCCTGAGCTTCAGCACGCGGTAGGAGCGGTCGCCCAGCGTGAATTCCTTCCCTTCCGAGACGACGATGTCGCGCCCCCCGAGGCGGCTGAAGCGCAGCGTCGCCTCGGACTCGACCGTGATGTCGCGCTCGTTGATGCGGATCGTGAGCGTCTTGCCGTCGCTCTTGCGCCGCACATCGACCGTCGAGACGTCGGTGGGAACCTTCATCTTCGTGCCGCGCCGCAGGCGAAGTTCCTCCTTCTTCTCGTAGGCGACGACCGTCCAGCCGGAACGCCAGGCGTCTTTGTCCTTGCCCTCGCCGCGGACCTCCTCGTTCATCTTCACGCCGACCTTCGCGCCGAAGCCCGTCACGCCCTTGCGCTGGAACGTAAAGCGGTGTCCGCCGGGAATCGGCGTGACGGCGTTGAAGTAGAACGGCAGCGTCGTCTGGCGGAGGCCGCCGACAACCGAAACCGAATCGAGATAGTCGGGGTGGGACTTCTGATCGCGCGGATCCGTGCCCGCCTGGAACTCCTCCAGGTTCGTGAAGCCGTCGCCGTCCGCGTCCTGCGCCGCGTCCGAGGGGTCGTTCGGGTTGAAGCCGTGCTTCTTCTCCCAGTCGTTCGGCATGCCGTCGCCGTCGGAATCGACCTCGACCTTCTCGACGACCTGCTTCGTGCCGCAGAGGGGGCACGTCGCGCAGCCGGCGGGAATCGGACGCCCGCACGCCTTCGCCTTCTCGGCCGGATCGCCCGGACGGCACAGGACGCGCCGCTCGCTCGCGAGGAAGTTCGCCTTCTTCGGATCGACGGCCGCGAGCTGAGGCGGCGTCTTCGCGCTGCGGAGGGCCTTCTGAAGCGGGGCGAAGTCCGCCGGCGCCACGCCCTCGTGCGCCGGCTGCATCGCGTTCAGCGAATGGGCGAACGCATCGACGTTCCCCGAATCGCCCGCCTTGAGCGCGTACTGCGCGCCCGTCGCGGCCAGCATCAAGACGCCGAGGAGCGCGACGATCCAGTCCCAGTGCGCCGCAAAGAAATTCTGCTTGGAGACACTCATTTCCCCTCTCCCTTCTTCTCCGACGCCGCCTTCTTCTCCGGCGACGCCTCGGCCGCAGGTGCCGCCGCCCGCCCGAAGTCGCGCACCTCCAGGACGAAGCGCACGAGAAGGGGCGCGTCCAGCTCCGGGTCGATCACCAGCGCGTCGACGGCGGGCGTCCCCCCCTGCGGCGCGTCTTCCGCCGCCGCGCGGCGGGCGCGGCGGCGCGCCCGGCCGCCGGAGGCCTTCTGCTCCTTTGCGCTCTTCGCGGCGTTCAGGCGCTCGACGATCATGTCGGCCGACTCGCGGAACGAGAGGTCCTTCACCGTCATGAAGCGCGCGCTGGCCGTCAGGGCGTTCAGGACCTGCATGAGCGCCGCCGGGCGCGTCGTGAACTCGAAGGCGTAGTCGAGGCGCGCCAGCTGCGGCGCCTGCTCCTCCGCGTCGGCCTTCCGCTCGATGCGCTGGACGGCCTTGACCTCCAGCACGCCGGCGCGCGCGAAGAGGTCGACGACCTCGGCAATCGTGTCGAGCTGCATCGCAAGGCGCGGCACGTCCCCGTCCTTCGGCAGCACGCCGCCCTCACCGAGATACTGCTCGAAGCCGAAGAGGAAGGACGGCGCCGCGATCTTGCCCTCGACGCCGCCGGGGAGCGACGCGAGCCGGCGCACCACGCCCTGGAGGCGCTGCTTGAAGATCGGCGGCGTCTCGGCCGGGAAGCGCTTGTCGCCGCGCGCGGCCAGTTGATGGGCGTCCTCGTACCACGCCGTGTAGCTGACCGTGTTCGACTTCACGGAATCAAGGGAGCGCTTCGACGGGAACACGGCCGCGGCGTAGTGGCTGCGGTAGCCGGCCACCGCCGCCGCCAGCGCGTCCTCGGCCTCGCGCCGCTCGTCCCAGGCCAGATAGAGGCCGAAGCCGCAGCCGGCCGCGCACAGGACGAACACGCCCGCGCCGACGGCGCCCAGCATCTGCTGCTTTGAAAGACTCATTTCCCCTTCCCCGCCTTTCCTTTACGCCCTGCGGCCTTCGCCTCGGGCACGACCGACGGAGCCGGCGCCACGGCCATCTGGATCGAGAACTCCACGAGGCATTCCGCGACCTCCTGCTGCGCGACGATCCGAACGGAATCCGGCACGAAGGCCGAACGGCTCTTGAGCGCCTCCTCCACGATCTTCGACGCGGTCGTCGGCCGGCCGCCGTGCTTCGAGGACCAGTCCGCCTCGACCTTCGCCATCGCGTCGCGCCAGCCGCGCACGGTCACGCGCACGCCCGCGCGCCCCGCAGGGTCGTCCTTCGGGGCGGGGACGGCCGCCCACTCGGTGATCCACATGCCGGGCACGAGGCTCTCGCGCACGGCGCGGACGGCGAGAAGCGCCGCCGAGCGGCCCCAGAGGAGGTGCAGCAGCTCTTCGCACTTCCCGCGCTCGGCGACGGTCGCCTGCTGCTCCTTCGCGATGCGCTGCTTGTAGGCGTTCAGCTGCTGCTCGTTCGTGAGCCGCTCGACGCACGCCACCTTCTCCTGCACGGCCGCCTCGTCATGGCACTCGGCGAGCCACAGGCAGCCGAGGGCGGCCAGGACCGCGACGCCGCCGACGGCCAGGAACGGCACGCGCCTGAGCGCGCGCGCCTCCTCGACGAGTTCGGGCGGCATGAGGTCGATGGCGATCCACGGGGCGTCCGTCCAGCGCAGCGCGAGGCCCACGCTCTCGGCGAGCGTCAGCACGTCGCCTTCGAGCGCGGCGCGGTCGATCTTCGGGCCGAAGCCGATCCCCGCCTTCGCGAACGGGTTGAGGAACGCGACCTCGACCTGCAGGGAGTCCATGAAGAACCGGTCGAGCTGCGGCAGGCGCGCGCTGCCGCCCGTCAGGAAGAGGCGGCTCGGCGCGCTGCCGCCCTGCTGCGAGCGGTAGAAGTTGATCGAGCGCGAGATCTCGGCGTGGAGGCGCGTCAGGACGGTGCGGATCGCCTTCGAGGCGCGGTCGGCGACCTCGTCCTCGTCCTCCGTCACGCCGCCGAGCGCGACGTAACCGCGTTCGAGCTTGAGCCGCTCGGCCTCCTCGAAGGAGCAGCCGAACGTCTGCGCGAGCTCCTTCGTGATGAGGTTGCCGGCGACGGGGATCGAGCGGTTGTAGATCTTCTCGTCTTCGAGGATGATCAGGTTCGTCGTCTTCGAGCCGATGTCGAGGACGACCGAACAGCCCGTCAGGCCGGGATAGGCGTACTTGAGCGCGTTGCAGATCGCCATCGGCGAGACGTCCACGACGGCGGGCCGGAGGCCCGCGCCGCGCACGGCGTCCGTGACGGCGCGCACCGCCTCCAGCTTCGCCGCGACGATGATCGCCGCCTTCTCGCCGTCTTCGGTCGTGCCGAGGAACTGGTGGTCGCTCACGATCTCGTCGATCGGGAACGGCACGTTCTGCTCGATCTCGTAGCGGACGAGCTGCTCCAGCTTCGCCGCGTCGCCGACGGCCGGGAACTTCGCGAAGCGCGGGAACACCGTCTGCCCGCCCAGCGAGACGATGAGCGGGGCGGGGCGGATGCCCGTCTCGCGCATGATCTGGTGGAGGACGGACGGCAGGGCCGCCGCGACCGAGCCGGGGTCGTTGACGTCGACGGCCACAAGCTCGCCGCTGCCGTAGGCGCTGAGCGTGAGGTTCCGCTTGCCGCTCAGCGCGTACTCGGCGAGCAGCGCCTTGGACGCCCCGATGTTGAGGGTGAGGATCTTTGCCATGGTGACCTTCCGCGAAGTTCAGGGAGACGCTACTGGACGAGTTCGTAGTCCGCGTTGTTCACGAGCCAGAACGGCGTCTTCGAGCGGTCGACGAGGCCCTGGCGGCGTTCGAGCATGGGCTTCATCTCGCCCTTGATCTTCTTCTGCCAGTTCATGAACTTGTCGTTCTCCCACCACTTCTCGCCGGCCTGGTTGACGTCGCCGCTCATGTTCTCCGTGTGGAACGCGAGCTCGTCGCCCTCCTTGTTCGTGATGATGAGGCTGATCGTGCAGGGCTCGCCGAAGCGCTCCAGCACGGACGGCGGCAGGCACACGCTCGCCATGTGGCTGCCCTTCTTGATGTCCACGTAGCGCACCTGCGTGTTGTAGTAGGAGTACTGGGCGGGGAGGTTGCGCGGGTCCTTCTCCTTCGCCTTCGTCGCGTCGAGGAGGACGTGCCAGGTGAACGTGAGCTCGTCCTGCCACTTCGCCATCGTCGTGTACTTCGTCTCCAGGACGATCCACTGGCGCGGGCGCCCGCCGAGCGGCGGCATGAGCTTGCCGTTCGCGTTGAGGTTCGGCGCGCTCGCGAGGCACGTGCCGCCCGGACGGGCCGGCGCGTCGATCGTCACGTAGGCGTCGCGGCCCTTCGCGACGGCCGCGCCGCCGTCGGCGCCGACGGGCCCCCGCCGCCGCGACTGGGCGGAAAGCGAGCATGCGCACGCAAGGGCGAGAGAGAAACAAACCATTGTTTTGAACTGCATATCCTGCCTCCTCGTTTTTTACGCCGACAGTGTATCACAAAACCTTCATCTTGGGCAAATCCTGAATGTCCACGACGCCCAGCAGCCGTCCGTCCGCCGCGCAGACGGGCAGGTCGTCGATCTGGCGCGCCTCGAAGACGCGCAGCAGGTCGACGGCGTAGGCGTCGCCGCCGATCGTCAGCGGGCGGCGCGTCATGTGCCGCGAGACGGCGTCGCCCAGCACGTCGCGGCCCGCGCTCACGTGGCGGCGGAAGTCGCCGTCCGTGAAGATCCCCTCCAGCTTCCCCGCCGCGTCGACGACGACCGCGCTGCCGGCCTGGGCCTTCGTCATCGCGAGCAGCGTCTCCAGCACCGTCGTCGCGGGCGCGACGGCCGCGACGCGCGCGCCCGTGCGCATGACGTCCGTCACCTTGAGGACAAGCGCGCGGCCGATCGCGCCGGCCGGGTGGTTGAGCGCGTAGCTCGCCTTGTCGAAGCGCCGCGCCGCGAGCATCACCATCGCGAGCGCGTCGCCCATCGCCATCGTCGCCGTGGTGGAGGTGGTGGGCGCCATGCCGAAGGGACATGCCTCGGCGCCGCAGGGGATCTCCAGCACCACGTCCGAGAGGCGCGCGAGCGTGGAGTCCGGCCGCCCCGTGAGCGCGACGACCTTCAGCCCGTGGCGGCGGATCGCGGGCACGAGGCGCACAAGCTCCTCGCTCTCGCCCGAGAAGCTCAGCGCGAGCAGCAGGTCCTTCGGCCCCGTCATGCCGAGGTCGCCGTGCATCGCCTGTACGGGATTGAGGACGACCGAGCAGGTGCCGGTGGAGGCGAGGATCGCGCTCGTCTTCTCCGCGACGTGGAGGCTCTTCCCCACGCCCGTCACGACGACCTTGCCGCCCGCCTCCACGCACGCGAGCATGAGCGCGACCGTGCGCGCGAAGGCGTCGCCCAGCGAGGCGCGCGTGCGCCGCAGGCCCTCGATCTCGACGTCGAAGACCTCCTGCGCGCGGCGGATCTGTTCGGTTGGCGTCAAGGGGGCCTACTTCTTCGCGGCGCTCTGGAGGAGCGTGACGCAGATGGTGCCGACGATGTCCTCGGCGCTGCAGCCGCGGCTCAGGTCGTTCATGGCCTTCGCGAGGCCCTGGAGGTTCGGGCCGATCGCCGTCGCGCCGCCGAGGCGCTGCGCGATCTTGTAGCCGATGTTGCCGGCCTGCAGGTCCGGGAAGATGAAGACGTTCGCGTTGCCCTGGATTGCGCCGCCGGGGTTCTTGAGCTGGCCGACGGCCGGGGCGATGGCCGCGTCGAACTGCAGCTCGCCGTCCATCGCGATGCCCTTCTCGGCGAAGAGCGGCTTCGCGAGCGCGACGGCCCTCTGCACCTTCTCGACGAGCGGGCCGGCGGCGGAGCCCTTCGTGGAGTAGCTGAGGAACGCGACGCGCGGCTCGTTGCCCGTGAGGTCGCGGTAGGTCTGGGCCGTCGCAAGCCCGATGTCGACGAGCTGCTCCGCCGTCGGGTCGGGGATGACGGCGCAGTCGCCGAACGCGAGCGCCGTGTCGCCGCCCGGCGTCGGCTCGCGCAGGTCGAGGATGAAGCAGCTCGACGCCGTCTTGACGCCCTTCTCGGTGCCGAGCGTGTGGAACGCCGCGCGCAGCATGTCGCCCGTCGAGGCGATCGAGCCGGCGACGAGGCCGTCCACGCGCCCAAGCTTCACCATCATGCCGCCGAAGTAGATGCGCTTCGTGCGGAGCGTCTTCTGCGCCCCGGCGAGGTCGATGATCTTCTGCTTCTCGGCCGGCTTGCGGCCTTCCTTCGCGTTCCACGCCTCCAGGTAGGCGGCCTCCAGCTCGGCGTCGCCCTGCGTGTAGTCGATCGTCCTGATGCCGCGCGCGGCGAGCGAGAGGCCCGCCTTCGCCTCGGCGTCGGCGATCTCCTGCGGCGTGCCGAGCACGACGGGCGTGCAGATGCCGCGCTCGACGCAGCTGCACGCGGCGGTGATCACGCGCGCGTCCATGCCCTCCGGCAACACAATCGTCCCGTTGAGGGTGGAGGCTTTCTCGATGATTTTCTTGATGGCATTCATGGGAGATTATGGGAGATTAAGTGGTTAAGTAGTTAAGTAGTTAAGTAGTTAAGTAGTTAAGTAGTTAAGTAGTTAAGTAGTTAAGTTTAAGCAGTTAAGTTTAAGTGGTTAAGTAGTTAAGTAGTTAAGTGGGTAAGTAGTTAAGTTTAAGTATTAAGTAGTTAAGTGGTTAAGTAGTTAAGTTTAAGCGGTTAAGTTTATCAGGGAATCCATCTTAAGAGAACAGACCTCTTGGAAGCGCGAAGCACTACTTAACTACTTAACTACTTAACCACTTAATGTCTACTTAATGCCATCTAACAGTCACTTCTTCAGGACTTCGACGGTCTCGCGGGCGATCATCAGCTCCTCGTTCGTGGGGATGACGATGACGGGGATCTTGGAGTCCTTCGTGGAGATGACGCCCGACGCGCCGAAGCGCACCTTCCGGTTGGCTTTCTTGTCGAGCTTGACGCCGAGCGCGCCGAGGCGCTTGACGATCTGCTCGCGCAGCTCCATCGCGTTCTCGCCGATGCCGCCGGCCATGACGATCGCGTCCGCGCCGCCCACGAGCGTGTTGTAGCCGCCCACGTAGAGCGCCGTGCGGTGGCCGAACGCCTCAAGGGCCTCCAGCGCGTCGAGGTCGCCCGCCTCGGCCTTCGCGACGACGTCGCGCGAGTCGCCGCCCTTCACGCCGGCAAGGCCCTGGAAGCCCGACTCCTTGTTGAGGAGCGTGTCGATCTCGTCGATCGTGTAGCCGTGCTTGGCGAGGAAGAAGATGACGCCCGGGTCGACGCGCCCGCAGCGCGTGCCCATGATGAGGCCGTCGAGCGGCGTGAGCCCCATTGTCGTGTCGAGGCATTCGCCGTTCTTCACGGCCGCGAGCGAGGAGCCGTTGCCGAGGTGGCACGTGACGAGGTTGACCTTCTTCAGGGGCTTCTTCAGCCACGCGGCGGCGGCCTGGGTGAGGAACTTGTGCGACGTGCCGTGGAAGCCGTACTTCCGCAGACCGTACTTCTTCGTGAGCGGACGCGGCAGCGCGTACTCGTAGGCGCAGCCCGGCATCGTCTGGTGGAAGGCCGTGTCGAAGACGCCGACGTTCGGGACGCCCTTCGCCGCCTTCTCGCACGCCTCGATGCCCTGGAGGTTCGCGGGGTTGTGGAGCGGCGCGAGGGGGATGCACTTCGCGATGAGCTTCTTCGCGGCGGCCGTGAGCTTCGCCGGCGCCGAGAACTTGTCGCCGCCGTGGACGACGCGGTGGCCGATCGCGTCGAGCTCGGAGAGGGAGGCGATGACGCCGACCTCCGCGTCGGTCAAGACGGCCATGACCTGGCCGATGGCCGCCACGTGGTCCTTCATCGGCACCTCGCGCACGACCTTGTCGCACCCGGTCTTCGTGTAGACGAGACGCGAGCCATCCAGGCCGATGCGCTCGACGAGGCCCTTGCAGAGCATCTTCTCGCCCTTCATGTCGAAGAGCTGGAACTTGAGCGACGACGAGCCGCAGTTGACGACGAGAACTTTCTGGATCTGTTTCATAAATGGACCTTCATGCTTCAGCCGCAAAGATGGCCTTGCCTCCATGCTTCCCCGTGTTTTTTAGCCGCAAAGAACGCAAAGTACGCAAAGAGCGTTGTCAACGCCGTTCACGGCCTTTGTGTTCCTTTGCGTTCTTTGCGTCTTTATTCCTTTGCGCTCTTTGCGGCTTTCCTCACCGAACCTACTTGACCAGCCGCACCTTGAAGAACGCCTTGCCGTCAAGGCCGCTCGCCTTGATCGCGGCGGCGAGCGTCTCCGCGTCGATGACCACCGTCTCGGGCGCGTTCGCGCGCAGCGTGATCGTCTTCACCGTCACGACCTCCGCGTTCGCGAAGTCGAGCGCATCCGCCGCGACGAGCTGCACGGTGAAGGTCGTCTCCGCGCCGCTCTCGGCGAGGGCGATGAAGGAGGAGCCGCCGGCCGTCACCTCCGAGGAGATGCCGAGCGTGATGCCGTCCGCGAGCGAGAACGCGTCGATCGAGACGAAGATCTCGTCCTTCGCCGGCGCCGCGCCCGGCGCGGCGAACAGGTTCGCCGCCGCGAGCGTCGCCTCCGTCGCCTCGCCCGAGGCGAGCGAGAGCATCGTCATGAGCGGGGTGGACGTGAACTGGGCGCCCAGAAGGCCTGCGTATTCGTCGAGGGCCGCCTTGAGGTACGGGTTGACGCGCGTGAAGTACGTCGTCCCCGAAGCCGGGCCGATCTCTTCGAGATTCCCCTTCTGGTCGTACTCGTAGGCGTCCGGGAAGCCGTCGTTGTCGGTGTCCATGTCCTCGATGTAGACCGTGACGAACGGGCGCTCCACGCTGCCGCGCACGATATCGACGCCCTTGGGCGTGTACGGCGTCTTCACGCCCGTGCCGACGAAGTTCGCATAGCCCCAGCTCTTCCATTCGGCGCAGACGCCCGACGCATCCGAGTCGATGTAGGCGCGCACGTAGTAGGTGCCGGGCTGCAGGCCCTTGAGCGTGCAGTTCACCGCGTTGCTCGTCTTGTCCGTCAGGAGCGCGCCGTCGGACAGGAACGCCTCGGCGGCCGGCATGCCGCTGAAGTCGGGCGACGCGAACGCCTGGACGCGCACGAGGCCCTTGCGGACGGCCGCCGCAAACGACGTCGCGGCCGGGCCGAAGTACTTGACGCTCGCGCGGATCGAGCCGTAGTCGCTCACCGCGCCGCCCGCGCCCGAGCATTCGAGGCGGAAGTCGCTCTTCGTCTCCGACGTGTTCGGCGTCGTGAACTTCGCGTCGAGCATCGAGACGGACCACTGGTAGTTGTTCGGCGTCTCGAAGACGACGCCCTCGGGCGTCACCATGTCGGCGTAGAGCGGCGGCGTCCAGGAGTACACACCGCGCGCGTCGCGCGGCGGCGCCGCCTGTTCGTGCGAGTCGTAGACGAGCGTCGTGCCGTCGCTCTTCCACACGCGGAGGCGGAACGCCGGGTAGTCCTTGTTGATCGGGTTCTCGTGCGTCCAGGAGAACGTCGGCTGCGCCGCGTAGACCGTCTTGCCCGCGTTCAGGGGCACGCACTTCGTCTGCGCGCCCTGCGCGCCCTTCTCGTACTTGTTCACGAACGCCGTCGCGAGCCTGTTGATGTTCGACGGCACGGTCGTGTCGACCGGCCCGTCGCCCAGCACCACGCTGTACGTCGCGGAGGTCACGTTCGCGAACGCGAAGCCGACGGCCGAGGCCTGCGAGGCGAGCAGGTCGCCCCAGGCGACGTCGAGGATGCCCGCCTGCCGCACGTCGCGCTCGGAGAAGACTGGGTTCTCGCGCAGGTTCTTCGTGACGTCGAGGGCCACGCCGCCAACCCACGTCACCGTCACGTCGGACACCCACGCGATGTCGTTGACCTCGCTCAGGAGGATGCGCGTGCGCGTCGCCGTCTCGTTCGGGAGCGGCATCTTGTCGCCCACGCGGTTGCCGGAAACCTCCTTGTTCGCGTCGAGGGCGAGCGAATCCTTCGCCGCGCGGTCGTTAACCGCCTTCTGCGACTCGAAGTCGTTCGCGGAGGCGGCGGCGCGCAGGTCGATGCGGTACGTCTGGGGCGCCGTGTCGGTCATCTCCAGCGCGAAGGCCGCGCGGCTCCAGTTGACGTCCACGCCCGTCGCGACGCCGTAGGGCTCGCCGGCCGTCCAGGCGCCGTTGCCGTCGAGGTCGATGAACGCCTCGAAGGTGTTCGCGCCCGCGCGCAGATGGCCCTCGTCGGCCTTCGCGAGGTTGAAGGCCCAGCGCTTGTCGGAGGCGACCACCTGCCCGCGCCACTCGATCTTCACGAAGGAGCGCGCGACCGCCAGGCGCTCGTACGCCTTGCCGAATCCGGGCGAATACCACGTGTAGATGCCGTTCCCCGTCGAGTCGCCCTCCGTCTCGGAGACGCGGTAGAGGAATTCGCCGAGCTTCGAGAAGTCGATCGTCACGGCGCCCTTCTCGTAGTCGACCGTGCCGACGATGTCGTCGAGCGTCGCCGCCACGAGCTTCCCGACCTTCCGCTCGTCTCCCGTGATGACCTCGCGCAGGCCCATGCACCAGCTCGTCGCGGCGGGGTTCAGGATGACGGAGGTGCCGTTGCTCGCGACCGCGTAGGTGTTCAGGTCGCGGAAGGACACCTGCACCGACCCCGGCACGATTGCGCCGCTGCCGAGGCTGTAGGTCGTCGCCACGCCCGGGTTCATGCCGAGCTGGCGCGAGTAGGAGAAGCCCACGGAATCCTCGCCGTCCGACCCGCTGCTCGATCCGCTCGATCCCGTCGAGGAGGACGAGCCGTCCGCCGCCTGCACGGCCTTGCCCACCGACACCTTCCAGGTGGCGTCGGGCGTGCCCGCCTCGGCGGCGGAATGGTAGGCCCTCACGACGAGCGTGCCGTTCGGCTTCTGGCTGCCGTTGTAGTGCGCGGCCACCTCGACCGTCGGAATCGGGTACTCCACCACGTCGTCCGAGACGTAGGAGAGGGACTTCTCGCGCGTCGGGTCCGTTCCGGCGCGGCACTCCGCGTAGTTGCTCCAGCCGTCGCCGTCGGAGTCAGTCCAGAGGTCGCACGCGAAGCGCGAGGCGTAGAGGCGGTGCGCCTGGCCGGGGACCGGCGTCGCGTAGAGGTCCTCCCAGTCGTCCTCGCAGAAGTCGTGGTCCGAGAACATCTCGCCCAGGTAGAGGCTGCCGACGCGCAGGAAGTAGTCGGGCACGGCGGCGGTCTCGAACGAGTACGGCTTACACGGCGACACCTTCGGGAAGGCGGGATCCAGCTTCGCGAAGACCTCCGAGCAGAGGTACTCGGCCATGTTGGAGAGGCCGTCATGGTCGCTGTCCGCGCGGCCGTCCTCGGCGAGGATGCCGTAGAGGCCCTCCCACCAGTCGGGCAGGCCGTCGCCGTCGCGGTCGACGAGCGACTTGTAGGCGTCGTCCGTCTTGCCGTCGGGCTGCATGCCGGCCGCGAGGTCGCGGATGTAGGCTTCGCGCGCCGTCATCTGCTGGCCGTTGTAGTTGACGAGCGTCTCCCACGTGAAGCCGTCCGGCGCGCCGTACTTCGCCTTCGCGACACCTTCCCACCAGTCGGGGATGCCGTTCGCGTTGATGTCGACGCCCGCGTAGGTCCATGCGTCGGCCGCGCCCATGCCGTCCCACATCTCGGCGCAGCGCTTCGCGAACGCGCCGCCGAGCGGCACGAGGTCCGTCGTGCCGAGCGACGTGCGCAGCCGCTGGAAGCGGAACCGGGAATACGCCGGGGCGAACGCGCTGTCGAGGTCCGCGAGCATCTTGAGGCGGTTGTTGTAGAAGGCGTCGTCGTTTCCGCCGTTGTTGTGGTAGAAGGCGTAAGGGTTCATCGTGTTCGGGAAGAGGAACGCCTCGCCCACCAGGGCCTCCACGGGCGAGCAGACGCCCGCGACGCGCGACGCCCAGTACTTCGAATCGACCGTCGAGCCGTCGAGCGCGGGGAGGTGCGCGACGAGGTTCTGCACCCACGGCACCCAGTGGTAGTTCGCGTAGACCGTGCTGCGGACCGGCAGGGCCTCCCACCAGCCGCAGCAGAGGCCGCCCGACGGCGGCAGCGCGCCCACGCGCACGCTGTCGAGCACGTTCTTCGAGAAGCCCGAAGGCTCCCACAGCACGTCGGCCGCGTCGACCGCGCCCGGCAGCGTCTGGAAGTTGTAGTGGTAAACGAGCTCGACCGGCAGCGTCTTCTTGCCGTCGTTGTCGTCGCGCGTCGCCCCCTCCGTCCAGGCCGTGTAGACGGCCTCGCGCAGGCGCTTGGCGTCCGCCGCCGTGAAGCGCGTCTTGTAGTCCTCCAGCAGCTCCGCCGCCGACTTCGCGCCGTCCCACATGCGCACCTCGTCGAGGTAGCCCTTGTAGAAGGCGTCGTAGTTCGCCCACGTCGTCTTGGCCCCGAGCGACACGCCCGCCGCGTCGACGGCGCGCGCGCCGAGGACGACCGCGCTCGGCAGCTTGGTGAAGACCTCGCTGCCCGGGAAGACGTCCTCGATGTTCGTGACGTCCTTCGGCAGCGGCTCCTGGCTGAACGCCACGACGCCGTTCGCCGGCACGAGCGTCGCCGCCGCGTTCGCGACCAGGCGGCCGTCGCAGTAGAGGCACAGCTGCGAGCCGTTGAACGTCAGCGCGACGTGCGTCCACACATTCGTCACGGGCTTCGGCCCCTCCACGAAGACGCTCCGGCTTTCAAGCGCCGTCTCGACCGTGTCGGACCCGTCGTACATGCCGTAGAGGCGGCCGTCCGCGCGCAGGCCGATGCGGAAGTTCGCGCGCACCTTCCCGACGCTGTTCGAGAGCGCGTTCGCGGGGTAGAAGGCGGCGCGTTCAAGAATGACCTGGTCGCGCGCGACGTCCTCGGGCTTGATCCACGCCTCCGCCGTGAACTGGCGGAAGGCGTCGAAGCCGATCTTCGACTCGTTGCCCGGCGCGCACGCATACGAGACGGCGGCGGACTTGTCGCCCGGCAGCCACAGCGCCTGGCGGCGGTCCGGGTCCGTGAAGTCGAGCGGGTCGGACGTCTCCGTCGCCGTCATCCGGCTCTCCTCGATGTCGGAGATGCCGTCATGGTCCGTGTCGTAGCCCTCGTTCTCCTCGAAGGAGAACATGAAGCCGTCGCGGTCGGCCGCCGCCCAGGGATAGAAGGCGAAGTCGGGCGTCAGCGCGTCGCAGTCCATCTTGTAGTACTGCGCGGTGAAGCTCTTCGCGGACGAGGCGTCCGTCATCCAGAGCGGCGTCGGGTCCGTGTGCGACGACTGCGGGCTCGTCATGTTCGCGTAGAGCGCCTCCTCGAAGTTGCTCTTGCCGTCGCCGTCCGCGTCGCAGCCCGGCGTGCCCAGGAACCACGGGAAGCGCATCGCGTCGTAGACGAGGTCGGTCGGCGGCGTCGAGGGCCAGCCCGTCCAGGCGTTCATCCAGCTCGCGACCCGCACGATGTTCCCGTTGAGATAGGCCTGCGCGATGACGTCGTTCTCGATCGAGTCGGCGAGCGAGCGGCCCGTATACGCGCCGAGGAGCGGGTTGAGGCCGTGGAAGAGCTCGTAGTAGTCGTCCATGCCGTCGCCGTCCGTGTCCCAGTTGCGCGGGTCGGTCGTGCAGTACGCGGCCCGCGGGCCGTCGACCGCCTGCGGCGGCAGCATCACGCGGTAGCCCTTCGCGTCGTAGTTGAGGAGCCCCGCCGCCGCCAAGGTGAGCGCGGCCTTGTCCCACGCCTTCGGCGGCGCGGCGAAGTAGCCGAGCTTGCGGAAGTCCCACGCGCCCGTCGCGGGGAAGCCGGCCTTCTTCACGCTCTTGTAGAACGTCTCGCCGTCCATGATGTTCATCGGCAGGAAGCCGAAGAACGTCAGCGACGACGGGTCGCCGGACGGCATCCACTGGCCCATGAGCGGCGTGGAGCTGTCGTCGTAGCGGAGGTGCCGGAGCGCCTGCACGAGGTACTCCTGGTAGTTCTGGAGGCCGTCGTGGTCGAAGTCGAAGTCGCGGCACGTGCCCGTCGCGGGATCGACGAAGTTCGGGTTCGTGTAGGCGTCGCCCGTGAAGGTCGTGCCCCCCTTGTAGCCGAACGTGCCGTCCATGCCGGCCGAGATGTAGTGGCGGTTCGCGACCGCCCCTTCGGCGAGGCCGTCGCCCCGGCGCACGAGCTTGATCATCGCCTCCGTCATCGGAACCTTGCTCACCAGCTTCCCCTCCGGCGAGAAGACGACGCCCGCGAACTGGCGCTCCCACGGGTCGGGCAGGCCGTCGTTGTCCGTGTCGACCGAGCAGGGGTTGAGACCGCCGCCGCGGATGCAGGTGCTGCCGTCGTCCTCGGGCGTCCCGTAGATGAAGGTGAAGCCGTAGAGGATGTTGTCCTTCACGGGCTTGTTGACGCCGTTGCCGTAGACGAACGGCGCGTTCCAGCCAGATCCCTCCGCCTTGTCGCTGATGCCGTCGCCGTCCGTGTCGGCGTCCTTCGGGTCGGTCGGGAAGAACTTGTTGTACCAGCCCGACGTCACGCCCGGGTGGTTCGCGACGATCTTCGCGCAGTTCGAGTAGGCGTTGCAGGAGTCCGTGCCCGCGAATTCCAGCGCGAAGGGGAGGAGGTCGCCGTCTTCGTCGTCCGCCACCTCGTCCGCGACGTTCGGGTTGTGCCCGACGTAGAGTTCCCAGCCGTCCGGCACGCCGTCGTTGTCCGTGTCGGCGCCGTGGACCTCGCTCGCGAACGTCATGCCGTCGAGGTTGGCCGCACCCACCCATTCCGGGCTCGAGAACGGAACGTTCGGGGCCGTCGTGCCCTCCGTGAACACCCGGCTGTATTCGGGAGACGCCCAGCGCGCCTCGTCGTATTCAACCGTCCACGGCGTGTCGCCATCCGCCCCGTTGAGGAGCTGCGCGATCGCCCCCTCCTCCGGGCGCGCCTTGTTCGTCTCGTAGCGGTACTTGAGGACGAGGTACTCGTCGAGCGCCGTGTACGGCACGGTGTTGACCGCGCGCCCGGCGTCGCCCAGCGACGCCGAGCCCGTGCCCTCAAGCCCCGGCTCCCAGCGCGGCGCGACGTAGCCCTTCTTGGACTTGTTCCACGCCGTGCGCGGGTCGAAGCCGAACTGCGCGTAGACCTGGTCGTGCAGGAGCGTGACGGCCTGCTTCTCCACCACGTCGATCGCCGCGTTCGTCGCCTCGCCGAGCAGCCACACGCGCGCGTCGAGCGGCTTCGCCTCGGCCATGGTGCCGAAGCGGTCCACCGTGTTCTTCGCCCGGCCGCCCCGGAAGGACGAGACGTAGACGCCCTCCTTGTCCGTCGCGCGGTTGTAGCGGAACACCTTGATCGCGACGAAGTTCGTCTTGCCGTATTCCGACAGCTCGGTCGCGTTCGTGGGGTTGATGTAGCGCCCGCCGTCGCCCTTCAGGGCGAAGAGGCCCACGTCCGGGATCGAGATGATCGTATAGTCCTTGTCGGAGTCCCAGCGGGCCATGAAGTCGCCGTCCGCGTTCATCTCACCGTTCTCGCCCTCGGCGATGCTGATCGGGTGCATGCCGTTCATGACCTCGAAGAAGTCGCTGAGGCCGTCGCCGTCCGTGTCCCAGTGGACGGGGTCCGTACACATCGCGAGCTCCTCAAGGTCGGTGAGCCCGTCGTTGTCCGTGTCGCGCGTCCCGGCGGCGTTGTCGGCGGCCTTGACGGTCGGGTTGAACGCGGCCGCGATCTCCTCGGGCGAGATGCGCTCGCCCGTCGCGATGTCCTTCAGCGAGAAGCGCGAGCCTTCGAGGCGCTCCCACTTGCCGTCCGCCGTGATCGTGCCGACTGCGGCGCTGTACCAGTAGTAGTATTCATAGCCGTCCGGGAATCCGTCCTCGTCCGTGTCCGCCGTCGTCGGGTCGGTGCGGTTCTCGGGGATCCAGCTGGTGTCGTTGGCCTTGAGGTAGGCCGTGAGCGTCGCGACGTCGGCGGCCCAGGCCGCCGCGTCGCCCAGCTTCGTCACCATCTCCTGCGGGTCCACGCCGGCGGCCGGGTTGTGGGCGGCGACCGAGAGCCACTCGGCCTGCGAAAAGGCCGGCTCCGACACCCATGCGCCCCGGACGTTGCGGTTGAGCCCGTCGTGATCCATGCGGTAGTTGAGCCCCTCGTCGAAGCCGCGCAGTTCCAGGAACGCCGTGAACGGCCCGCCCGCCGTCGTCCAGTTGACGACGTTCGGGATGAGCATCTTCCCCGTCGAGCTCGGCGCCGGCAGGACGTCCTCGTCCCCGTTCCAGGAGGCGAGGTTCACGAGGTCGCCCGGGTTGTTTTCGTCGTCGCGCGAACCGCCCGCCGCCGCGTAGAGCGGCCCACCCTTCCACGACACCGCCGCCGCGTAGATGTCGGGAATGCCGTCCTGGTTGATGTCGCCCACGTTGTCCTCGGGGCGCCATTCACGCGAGAAGATGGCCTCCAGGAGCGTCTGCTCGTAGGCCGCGTCCGCGTCGTCCTCCTGCTCGGGCAGCTTCACCGGCTGATCGGGGATCGTCGACCCTACCTGGGGGAGGAGGCCCAGATGCGTGCCCGTGTAGCCGCTGGCGCTGTCGCCGGCGTTGAGAATCCAGCAGTAGAGGAAGCTGTCCTTCATCAGAATGTCGCGGTACGTGTAGTAGGCCGTGGTGCCGCCGGCGGCCACCGCGCCGCCCGCCTCGCTGATCGCGAAGTCTTTGCCCGGCACGAGACCGCCGTTGTCCACGTCGCCGTCCCTGTAGCCGCGCGCGTAGACCTTGATGTTGTCCTGCGCGGGCGTGTACGACCAGGTCTGGATGAAGTTCTCGATGCTGGCCGGCGCCGGGGCGTTGTCCGCCCACACGCGGCCGACGCCGTGGCCGGTGGCCTCGGCGTACTTCTTCGACAGGTTCGAGACGCCGTTGGGAACGGGCGCGCACGGACGGATGACGACGTCCTTCGATGCGGCCACCAGGAAGACGTACTCCCGCGACACCTCCTTCGAGCCGTCCTTGTCCTGGACGGAGAGGATGACGTGGTGCCGCCCGGACGTCGTGAAGGTGACCGTCTTCGTCCCCTCGCCCTGCGAGAGGTCGTTCGTCACCACGCCGCCGACCGGGATCCCGTCAACCGTCAAGGACTCCCGCATCTCCTTCAGGTCGTTTGCGACGTCCCGCACCCGATAGCGGATTTCATACGGGCGATTGACCGCAGCGTTCCTGTTCGTCACGGGCACGCCCGTGTAGTCCGGGAACTCCGGGTCTTCGTTCTCGACGAAGATTTCCCACTCGAACGGCTCGTAGTATTCCGCCCACGTCTTCGTTGCGTCGGGCGACGTCGTGTCGTTGGTGACGCGCGCCTTGATGTAGAAGCCCGCGGTCTCGCCCTTCGGCGTGCCGTCGAGCGAGGTGAAGTAGACCTCCCTGTGCGTCTCGGCGGCCTTGAACGTGAGGTTCGTCGTGCTCAGCACGGGCAGCGGGTAGTTGCCGTCGTCGGCGTCGATGCGCGTCACGTCGAGGACGACCTGCAGCCCGCCTGACGGCGCCGTCGGCCCCGGCGGCATCGTGAGATCGACGTTGATCCTGCACGCCTTCGTCCCCGTCTCGGTCTCGTTGAACGTGTTGCCGCCGCTGTCGGCGCGCGAAAGGCCGATGGCCGGCGCGTCGCCCGTCGGGTAGTAGACGACGAAGGGGGCCGCGCGCGCGTCCTCGACTTCGTCGAACGTCATGTCCTTGTCGATGACGACGACCTCGATGCGGTTCGTGATGTTCGCGCCGCCCGTCGTGAAGGCGTAGTTGATCTTCTGTTCCACCGGATTGCCCAGGAGGTTCGTCGTGTACGAGGCGGCGGCGGCGTCCCCCTCCCAGAACGAGACTTCCGTGACGAAGTTCGTCGCGTTCAGGTCGATCTCGGTATTCTTCGCGTCCTTCGCGCGGATGGTGAACGTGTTCTCCACATTCGCCGAAAGGCCGCTCTGCGCGCTGCCGCTCACCATGACGGCGGGCCGGCTGTTCACCTTCACCGACTGGACACTTGGGATGGCGTTCGTCACGGAGAGCCTGATGCTTCTCGGCTTCGACCCCCAGCCGGAGATGGTGGCCGCCTGGTTCGTCGCGGCTTCCCGGATGACGACGTTGAAGCTGAAGTCGCGCTTGCCGAGAGTCCGGCCGCTGTCGTCGTCCTTGAAGAAGAGCGTAGCCGGCTCCACCTCGTCCCCCCGGATCTCGATGCCGTCCCAGAACGCGTCGCACTCGACGAGGTTCGTCGTCGCCCAGTCGGTCGGCTCAAGGAAGAGAAAGCCCGTGCCATCGAACCGCTCGGACAGCGCGAAGGACAGGACGGCGGTGTCGCCCTCGCAGTAGGTCAGCGCGGGCTTGTCGGCCGTGACGGCGATTTCCTTCGCAGGGTTGACGTGGATGGTCACCGACAGCGGCGGCGACGAGGCGTTCCCGTCCTGGTTCTTGATGTAGAACTTCGGCTTGAGGGTGAGCCCCCCGTCGTAGGCGCCGATCTTGTATGCATAGGTGATCATGCCCTCCGCGTTCACGGTCACGGTGTTCGCCGGCCAGTCGTCGGGCGTGTCCGGATTCTGCCCCTTCGCGTCGACATACAGCGTGTAGGGGCCCTTCAGCTGGCCAATCGCGTCGGCCACCGGGAATTTCAGGTTGACCGTCGCGCCGGGGGCCTTGTTCGGGTAGTCCGTCACCGTCGCCGAGAGGACGGGGGCGTTCGGAAGGATCGTGAGCAGGGAGGTCGTCGGCTCGCCCGTGAAGAACGCCTCGGCGGCGGCCGCGTTGGCGGCGGCGGGGTCGATGGACGGCGTGAAGCGGATCTTCACGCCGCCCGGGGCGGCGCGGTTCGCGTAGACGTGGAGCGGCGAGGACTCCGTGCCGCCCTTCGCGATCGAGACCTTCGTCACCTTGCCCAGGTAGGCGTCATCGCCCGACGAGAGCGTCGACATGCCGATGTAGTCAAAGGGATCGGGGAGCGCGCCGGTCACGACCGTGGGCGTCACGAGGATCTGGAGCGGGTCGGCCCCCGTCCAGGCCTCGGTGAGCACGACCTTGTACGAGGCCGCCGAGACAAGGCCGTTCGCGGACGTCGTGACGCGCTCGTCGGCGGGCGTCACGCGGACAACCTTGATCGAGGGCTTCAGGCGATCGCCAATCGAAATCGTCCGCTCCGTGAAGTTTTTGATGAGCGTCCCCGCGCGGTCGTAGATGTTCGTGGGCGTGTCGGCCATGTAGATCTTGGTCGTGGCGTCCTTGGGGCCCGTCGCCTTCAGCGTGAAGCCCGCAGACGTGGCGCCCTGCAGAACCTTCACCGTTTTGACCTTGCGCGTCACGCCGTCCTTGAACGTGTAGTCGGTGCCGTCCACGACGACGGCCACGTTCGCGTCCTCCGTCCACACATAGTAGTCGTAGGGCCCCGACGCGCCGCCGGAACCGGTGACCGCAAGGCTCGGCTCTGCCGGATCTGACGACGAGGATCCTTCGTGAATGCTGCGCCAGATGCCGTCTTCGGCGACGAGCGTGTCGAAATCGACGGTCCTGATCTGGATGTTCGCTTCCCCAAGGTCGTAGTCGCGCCGCGCCGGCGCCGTTCCGCCCGGCGACTCGAACTCTTGAAGCTTTTGGCTCAACGCCGCAGGGAGGACGCTCCCCACCGCCGGGCCGAAATAGAACGCCAGACGGTTGGACGTGACGTTGTCCGACGGCGTCGCCGGGAAGAAGCCCCACATCTGGTCAATCCAGTACGGCGTCTCCTCGGGAACCGCGGCCGGGTCGGTCGGGTCGGCCGCGAGCGCCGCACGCGTCCCGTCGGCGCTCGCCAGCCTCAGCGGCTTCGCGTAGTCTCCCGTCTTCACCGTGTAGCGGCAGATCAGGTCGGTGTAGTAGCGGCCCGCGTCGCCCTCGGGGGGCAGCCACGACACGATGTCCGCCATTTCGAGCCGTCCGCTCACGCGCACGCCGATCTTGGGCGGGAAGTTCGCGAGAATCATATTCTCCATCTCAGGAGTCATCGTCCCGCCTGCCCAGCGGCATGTCCACGGGGCCGAGACATAGGCAGAAGCAGGGTCCAACGCCGCCTGCGCGGCGTCGCGGTTCAGGAGGCGGATCTTGAACTTCACCTTCTGCCCCGCGACGAGCGGCTGCGAAAGGTCTGTCACCACGCCGATTTCGCCGCCCGCCGGCTCGGGATAGAACTCGATCGACCGCACATCACCGGCCGCCGTCGCCGCGCGCGGGAGGGCGCAGACGAGCGCCGTCAGCGCCGCCGCGAAAAATCCAAGCGTTCTTCTGTGCTTCATGATGCCGCTTCCTTCCGTTAAACCACGTCGTCTCAAACCATCACTTCGCCGCCGGCGTCTTCTTCGCCGTCGCGCGCCCCTCTTTGACGGCCGTGCGGTCGGCCGCCTCCTTCAGGATCCGCGCCCGCACGGTCGCGCGCGCGCGCGCCATTTCCCGCTCCAGCTGCGCGTTCGCGTTCGTGAGCGCGGCCGACAGCTCCGTCCATCCGGGATACTTCTCGGGATGCGCCTCCAGCTCGGCGCGCACCGCGTCTTCCGTCGCGCCCTCCGGCAGCGCCGCGCGCGCCCGCGCGACGAGCGCCTCCATCCGGGGCACGACGCGCGCGCGCGCGGCGGCATGTCGATTCTGCCGCGCGCGCGTCTCCAGAAGCGCCTTCTGGTACGCAGGGTCCTCCCCGCGCACCATGTAGACCTCCGGCTTCTTCTCGTCCGTCTTCTTTTCGTCCGGCTTCTTCTCGCAGCCGCACAAGGCCACGAGGCCGACCGCCGCCGCCGCGAACGGCGCGAGGCTCTGGACTAACCGCTGTTTCATCTTGTTGTTCACATGGCCGCCGAAGGCATCCGCCGCCGGCGACCGTCCTCAGTTTACCATTCTTTTGCGTTGTGGAGCAAGGGGGAAATCCTCTTCTGCGGCCCGCGTCAGGGCCGGACGTCCGAGACCACGAGCCTGTAGAACCGCTTCGCCGCCGTCGGCGCGACGTCGATCGAGACCGTCACGGCCCCGTCGGCCTGCGCCTGGACGCTCGGCGTGCCCGCCGCATATCCCGTCTTCACGGGCGCCCACGCGCCGCGCAGCTCGTCCGCCGCATGGAGGGCGTACCAGAAGCCGCGCACGCCGTTGCCGACCGCCGCCTTCACCGTCAGCGTGCCGTCGCCGTTCGAGAGGATCGTCAGGGGCGAGCCGACCCCGCCGGCCGCAAGCGGCTTCAGCACGCCCGCGTCGAGTTCGAGCGTCGCGACGACGTTGCCGTCGGCGTCCGCACGGACGTTCGCCGTGAAACCCTTCGGCGCCGTCACCGTGACGTCCTCAAGCGACAGGCCCTGCGCCGCGAGCCACGCGAGCGTCGTGAGGTTCGTCGCGTAGCCGTGCGCGTTGAGCGTCGAGAGCGCGTCGTCCCACTCGATCGCGAACGCCGCGCCGGGGACGGGGACAGGCTCGTCTTCGGGCAGATTGGGGACCCACAGCCAGCTGAGGGCGACGGGGGCCGTCGGGTTCTTGACGGTGACCGCAGAGGCGTTCGCCGCCTCGTCCATGAGCTTGGCCGCGTCCTCCGCGCCCGTGAGCGACCTCCGGACGACGCCCCACAGCGTCCAATTCGTCTTCCCCGCGTCCATGAACGCGCGCGCCTCCGTCCCGATGTAGATCTCCCGCCCCGCTGCGGCGGCGACGTTCGCCGCCTCGCCCGAGGCCAGCGTCACGCGCCCCGCGACGCCCCAGACCTCCGTCTTCGGCGCCTCGTCGGCGCGTGCGGCCACGAGCTTCAGGCTTCCGCCGTCGTGCGTGATGCACCACGACCGCGCCGTGCAGCGCACGGTGTTCGTCGTCTCCGCCTCGGCCGCGTCGGACATCGTGAACGTGAAGGAGACATCCAGCCTGCACGGGCGGGAGACGGGCAGCAGCTTCGTGCGCCGCCCCAGGTCGATGAGGTCTTCCTGCTGCTTGTCCAGCACCCAGCTGGCGACCTCGTAGCCCGCCGCGCACGTCGCCGTGAAGCCGGCCGCCTCGCCCCAGGCGTACCAGCCCGTCCCCGGCGTCACGGTGCAGCCGCCGAGCGGCGCGTTCGGACACGTGGGCACGACCGTCACGTAGACGGCGTTCGTCGTCGAGAAGTCCCAGGTGAGCGTGACGGCGTCGTTCGCGGCGAGGGCGAGCGTCGCCGCGCGGCCCGCGCCGGAGAGGACGGCGCCCGTCGTCGCGTTCGTCGCCGTCCACCCCCCGCACGCCAGCACCACACCCGCGTCCCAGTTCGTGACCACCGCGTCGCACGTGAAGGTGTAGGGGCCGTTCGTGTAGCAGTTCGCGTGGACACCGCACGCCTGCGCGGGGTCTGCCGTCGCGTTGATCGCCGCCTCGGCCTCCTCCGACGTCGCGGCGATCGTCACCGCGATGCCGGACGTGCATTCCGCGAAGCGCGCCGCCCCCACGCCGAGGACGCGCAGGAGGCTGTTGGAGACGGCCCCGAAGAAGTTCGTCGCGTCGTTCGTGACGACGGCGGGCGCGGCCGCGAGCGGCGCGAACGTCCACGTGGAGACCTCCCCCCCCTCCGACTTGGACGTGTAGCCGTAGGCGAGCGCGCCGTTCTGCGCGAGCCAGTGCTCGGCGGGGTCGAGCTCGGACGGCAGGTAGACGCCGAAGGAGAGGTCGGCGCCGTCGCCTTCCAGCGACGCGCGGTCGGAAAAGAGGTAGACGAACGTGTCGGAAAAGCCGTTCACGTTGCCCGCGTCGAGCGCGTAGATCATGTTGAGGAGGTTCGTCGTGGCCGGATCGCCGCCCGTGCCGCTCACGCGCAGGATCGCCTTGCCCTCCTTTTCGGCGTACAGCTTCGCGCGCTCAAGGGAGTAGGCCACCGTGCAGTTGAGGAGCGGAAGGGAGAAGGCCTCCGGCAGCGCCGGGCAGAGTTCGCCCGCCTCCTGCGCCTCGGCCGCCGCCTCGCCGATGTCGAGGGCGGCCGTCCGGCCCTGGCACGTCACCGTGCAGGTTCCCATGTTCGCCGGCACGCGCGTCCCGAAGTAGCCCGCGCCGTTCGAGGCGAGGACGCGGTCGAGGGCGGGGATCTCCAGCGCGGCCCCCGGCATCGACACCTTCCCGACGATCGGCACGATGTCGTCGTCGTCGTAGGCGATCATCGTGATGACGCCCGTCACGACCTCGGAAAGGTAGGTGCCGCCGCCCACCGTCGCCTGCGTGTCGATCTTCGGGAGGGCGTACCAGCCGTCGCCCGAGCCCGACCAACCCATGAAGACGCGCACGCGCTCGACGCCGTCCGCATCGAGGCCGTAGCCGGCCGCGACGACCGCATGGCCCTGGATGCTCATGCCCACGGGCACGCCCGCGCGGCACTGGTTGTAGACGAGCTTCTCCAGCTCTTCCTGCGCCGGGTTCTCCGCGTCGCTCATCGCCACGTGGCGCGCATGCCGGAAGCCGAAGACGTTCTTGAGGGCGTCGGCGACGTTGGCCGTGAAGGCTCCCGACTCGCCGTCGCTCCACATCATGCCCACGCCCACGCCCGCGTCGAAGGCGACGCGCCCGATCAGCTGCTGCTGCTCCGTCGTAAGCTCCGTCGAGGGCGCGTTCGTGCCGCCCCAGTTCTCCGGCAGGATCGACCAGTCGATCGGCCCGCCCATCGTCTTCGCCGTGTAGGGTTTGCCGTTGTAGGTGCAGGCGTCGTTCACGAGGCCCGAGACCGCGTTCGTCGTGCCGTAGAACTGCGCGAGCGCCGCGCACGCCGTCGCGACGCAGCCGCACACGGCATGGTTGGGCGTGTAGAGGTTGTAGAGGGGGTAGGCGCCGTACTTGCCCTGGTTCCAGTGCGTGAGCGCGCCCTTCTTCTCGAAGCCCGGGACGACGCGCACCTCCACGGCGACCGTCTCCGCGCCGACGCCCGCCGCCCGCAGCGAAGCCCCCGTGAGGCGCCGCCACTTCGCCTTGCACGCCTCGCCCCACGCCTGCGCCTCGTCCGCAACGGGCGCGGGCGGCGCGGCGGCGGCCAGCGCGGCGCGGGCGGGCGGATAGAGGCCGAGGAACTGGAGACGCCGGCGCATGTCGCCCGTGAGGATGCCCCTCAGCGGATGCGCCTCCGGCAGGACGCCGGGATCGTTGTCGAGCGCCATCACCACGGGCTCGATCTCGGTGACCGGCGCGACGACGAGCATGCCGCCGCCCGCCAGGGAGACCTGGTGCCACAGGACAACGCCGGTTGCGGCATCGCATTCGGTGACGACGTTCGTCGCCCCCTGCCCCGCGCCGAACGCGCCGTTGCGCGCCGCCCAGGCGTTCGCCGCGACCATCGCCTCTTCAGGCGACACGGACGCCGCGAAGACGCCAAGGGCCATCGCCAGCGCAATCAACGTCAAAATGCTCTTTTTCATGCTGTCTCCACAGTGGCAAACGAGACGGTTTCCGTGAGAGCGCACACGCCCCCATGAAAATCGTTCGGAATTATACACGATTTTTAGACTTCGGTCTATAGCCTTTTAGCCTCAATGGGCACCGCATGGACATAGAACAGAAATTACAAAATCGGGGGAAGACACGTTTCCGCTCCGCGCGCCCGCGCACACGGGAACACCATCGGGAACGCACACGTGTACGCGGGCCGCCGGGGCCGCCGGCCCCTACCATGCCCCACGCCCTGTCCGCACCCATGTACGCGGGCCGCCGGGGACGTCGGCCCCTACCATGCCCCACGCCCTGTCCGCCCACGTGTACGCGGGCCGCCGGGGACGTCGGCCCCTACCATGCCCCACGCCCTGTCCGCGCCCGTGGTAGGGCGCGACGTCCCCGGCGCGCCGCGCACACGGGAACACCATCGGGGACGCACACGTGTACGCGGGCCGCCGGGGACGTCGGCCCCTACCATGCCCCACGCCCTGTCCGCACCCATGGTAGGGCGCGACGTCCCCGGCGCGCCGCGCACACGGGAACGCCATCGGGAACGCCCACGTGTACGCGGGCCCTGTCCGCGCCCGTGGTAGGGGCCGACGTCCCCGGCGGCCCGTCCCCGGCGCGGGTCCTTCGCGCGCCACCTACCTTTTGCAACATGCAACTTAAAGCCGCGCAGCGGCGACTTAACCACTTCAAGCCGCGAAGCGGCGACTTAAAAAACCTAAAACCTAAAACCTAGAACCTAAAACCTAAAACCTAAAACCTAATTTAGACGTCCCCGCGCGCGGCGTCCCGCTTCAGCGCCTTCGTCTTCAGCGCCTCGCGCTTGTCGTGCAGCTGCCGGCCGCGGCAGACGCCGAGTTCGAGCTTGATGCGGCCCTTCGAGAGGTAGAGGCGCAGGGGGATGAGCGTGAGGCCCTTCGCCTCGGTCTTGAGGCGCAGGTCCTCGACCTGCCGCTTGTGGACGAGCAGCCGCCGGTTCCCCTGCGGCGCGTGGTTGAAGCGGTTGCCGAAGGCGTAGACGGGGATGTTCATCCCCACGACGTAGAGCTGCCCCCCCAGGACGGCGCCGTAGGCGCCCGCCAGCGACGCCTCGCCGTGGCGGACGACCTTCACCTCCGTGCCGCGCAGCTCAAGGCCGCACTCGATCTTTTCGAGGACGGCGTAGTCGTGCCACGCGCGGCGGTTGACGGCGAAGTCGCCGGGCGCCTTGGCCTTCTGTTTTCCGTCCGCCACGGGAACCGCGCACGATCACGTGAAGATGGACTTCGGCGCCGCGTGCTTCTGCCAGCGGGTCTTCGCGTCCTCGGCCTTCGCGATCGCGTCGAAGTCGATTTCGCTGATGAGCTTGCCCTCGGCGACCTCGCGGAGCGCCGTGTCGACCTTGTCTTCGTCTGCGGCGGGCGGCTTCACAAGCGGCTTCTCGCCGGCGATGAGCTGCTTCTCCCGCTTCGAGACCAGGTTCACGAGGACCGGGATCGAGGGGATGCGTTCATGGGCTTTCTTCAGAAGTTCGGTGTTCATGCTGCTCTCCGTATGTCCTTTCCGCGCGCTTCGCCGCAGAAACGAGTGGCATAGTATACACTTTCGTTTCTTTCACCGCAAGGGCGGCGCGGCCACGCGCACCCGCGCGCGGTCCAGCTTCGCCGTCACCGTCCGGCGGCCCCCCGCCAGCGTCTCGGGCAGCACGACGCGCACCGTGCGGCCGGCGGCGGGGCGCGCGACCTCCAGGGTCAAGTCGGCGAGCGCCCCCCCGCGGACCACGCACGCCGCCCACACGCCCCGTTCGGCGGGCAGGCGGAACGCATAGTCCTTCCACGCGGGCGGCACGCCGGGGGCGATGCGCAGCTCGTCCCCTTCCACGGAGAGGAGGACGCGGTTGAGCGCATAGAGGTAGTTGCCCGCCGCCGTCATGAACCACGGCCGGAAGTTGACAAGCCCCTCCTCGTTGATCTCCCAGAACTCGCCCCACACGCCCGCCGACGGCCAGCAGGCGGCGAGCAGGCGCGTCGGCCGCTCCCGCTCTTCGAGCGTCGTCGCCGCCGCGCACATGGTCGCGGCGTACCACGGGCAGATGCGCTTGCCGGTCGGGTACATGTTGCCGCCGCGCACGCCCTGCTCCAGGAAATGCCGCGCGGCGTTGACCTGGAACGTGTTGTCCCGCGAAAAGACCTGAAACGGGAAGAAGCCCGCCAGCGTCCCCATCGAGACGTCCTCCGAGCCGGGATACGGCACGTACCGCCCGTCCGCCACGGGCAGCGAGGCGACGAGCTTGTCGGCCACCCGCCGCCAGTCGGCCGCCTCGGCGGCGTCGCATCCAAGCGTCCGCGCGGCTTCCGCGCAGGCGCGGAACGTCGCGATCACCCCCACGGTCGTCATGAACGCGCGTTCGCGCGCCGGCCCCAGCCGCTCCAGATCCGTACACTTGCCGATGAAGCAGCCGCCGCCCGCCTCTTCGTAGACCGACTCCGTGCGGTAGAAGCGCGCGCAGGCCTGCATCACGGGATAGGCCGTCTCGCGCAGGAACGCCTCGTCGCCGTCGGCCAGATAGCAGAGCCACGCGCTCCGCGCGATCGCCGCCATGTGGAAGATGTGGTCGCGCCAGAAGCCCCCGGGGCTGCCGTCGACGGGCAGGTCCTCCATGCCCTCCCACACCCAGCGCGCGCCGTAGCCGAAATGCTGCTTCGTGTGCGCGTGCCCCACGCGCGCCTTCGCCCAGGCGAGCGTCCGCAGGCGAAACGCCACCGTGCGGCGCGCCTCGGCGAGATGCCCTGCGGAGAGGAGCCCCTGCACGCCGTACATCTCGTCGAAGGCGAAGCTCCGCCCGCTCCAGTGCGACGGGAAGATGCCGACGGGGAGCGTCCACTTCGTCAGGTTGCACTTGAGCTGGTACTCCGCCACGTCGCGCAGCCGGCGCAGCCGCGCGTCGGGGATCTCGACGCGGGAGGCGGCGTAGTAGGCCGCCCAGGCCGCGGCGTGGCGCGCGAAGAGCGCGTCGTAGCCGTCCTTCACGCAGGCCGCCGCGCGCGCCGCGCACGCGGCGTGCGCCTCGCCGACGAGGACGAAGGCGTCGCGCGTCTCCCACCGCCCCGGCTCCAGCGCCACCGTCTGCGGCGCGCCGCCGGCGACGGCGACGCAGTTCGTGTCGAGCGAACACCCGAACGCGCGGAAGTCGAAGAACCGCACGCCGCCCACGCGCCGCTCTTCGCCGATGATGCGCGGGTCCTCGGGCGGAAGATAGTCAAGGCCCACCGAGACCGTCGTCGGGCGCGCCGCCGTCAGGTGCTGGCGGACGGCCACGACCTCCTCGCCCTCGGCCACAAACGTCTCCACCACGCGCGTCACGTCGCCGAAGACATTCGTGGCCACGCTGCGCGCCGCATGGACGTCCAGCGTCTGGGACCAGGCGTCGGGCGCGCCGACCGCCTTCCCGCGGACCGCCAGATGCGGCAGGAAGCGCCCGAAGCCGTAGAGCGTCCAGCGGGGCGGCCCCATGCGCCGCCCCTCGACGAAGAATCCGGGCGTCAGCTTCCCGTACTTCGACCGCTCGCGGGGCGGGAGGGGCGGGGGGACGGCGCCCGTGTAGTCCACCGTGAGGCAGATGCGCCCGTTCGACAGCATCGCCGGCTCATATCCGCGCGGCGTCTGCGTCCCCGCCCCCTCGACGCGCCCCGTCAGGGGATCGGCGCAGAGGCGGCACGCGGCCAGTCCGGCGGCGGCGGCAATGACAATAAAGGCGTGTTGGGCGTGTTTCATTTTCCGTTCGACCTTTCCCGTTTGACCTTTCCCGTTCGGCTAGCGGATGAGGAGCGTCATGCCGCCCCGCTTGAATTCGGCCGTGAACGTGACCGTTCCGTCGGCGTTCGCCCGCTCGACGATCTGGGCGGGATGCTCCAGGAGCCGCGACGCGTCGATCCGGCCCCGCAGCCCCTCGGCGGCCGGCGCGGCGACGGTACACAGCCCCACGGACACGCCCCTCGGCAGCTGGTCTTCGACGACGGCGCCGGCATCGACCGCGAAGAAGAGGCGCCCGCCGCCGAGGACGAACGGCGTCGCCGCCTTGACGTTGACGAGCCCCCGCGCGGCGAGCGCGCCCGCCGCGTCCGCGGAAACCCTGACGGCCGTGCCTTCGGCCATCTCCAGCGACACGCCGTCGAAGGCTTCGGCCGCCAGCGGCTGGACGGCCCCGCCCTCCACCACGAGGCGGTTGGCGGCCCCCTCCGACGGCCGGTCGGCCTGGGCCGCGCCCCCGAACTTCGCCGTGCCGCCCAGCGCGAGCGTGCCGCCGCCGACCTTGTAGACCGTACTGCCGTTCCAGGTCGTCGGCTGCCGGACGGCGAAGGTCAGGCCGTTCGTGACGTTCAGCGTCGCGAAGTCGCCGAAGGAGACGCCGCGGTTCAGGCCGTCGGGGAGCGTGACGCTCGCGCGAAGGAACAGCTCCCCGTAGTGGTGCAGGCTCAGGGCGTCGTAGGCGAATGCCGCCCGGCGGCCGCCGAGGCTGTTCGCCGACGCGAGGTAGAGCCGGCAGTGGTTCTGCCACGTCCGGTTCGGCGCGGAGACCGTCTGCCCGCCCGTCTCGTAGTCGTAGTACGTGTCGTCGGGCAGCCCGCGCACCTCCATCTTGCCGCGCCACCCGGAATTGTCCCCCGTCAGCTCCAGAAAGGCGTTCAGGGCCGTCAGATGCTGCGACTTGTAGGTCTGGAGCCGGAGGTTGCCCGCGCCCGTCACGTCGCTCTCCAGCCGCAGCATGTGCCGCTCGCCGTAGATCTCGATGGCGTGGCTGAACGACGCCGCGCCCGTGTCGAGGCGCCCCCGCAGGCGCGTGACGCGATGCTTCCTGTTCCAGACGCCCGTGTCGCCGTCGTGCAGGATCGTGCTGTCGGCGAACCCGGCCTGGTTCAGCAGGCGGAAGCCGCATCCCGTCTTCACGAAGCGGAGGTCGGCGACGGCGAAGCCCCCCATCGGCGCGCTGCCCTCGATTTTCTGCCCGCCCAGGAGAAGCGCCTTCCCCGGGAACACGATGCACACGTCCGTCTCGCCGTTCGTCGGGAAGACGCTCGTCACGCAGTCGTTGCAGTAGACCTTGTCCGCCGCCGCCGCGTCCCCCGCCGGGAACAGGCCGTCCGACCAGAAGGGCTTCTGCGTCGTCACCGCCGTGCCGCCGCCGTCCGTCGTGGGGAACTGGAAGTCCGAACGGTAGCCGCCGTTGTACGCATTCTGCAGGAGATAGGGGGTCGCCTCCTGCGGCGTGCGGAGGACGACCTGGGGGATCTTCACGACAAGCGAGTGTCCGCCGTCCGCGTCGGCGCGGAGGACGACCTCCCGAAGCGGCCACGCCCCGATGTACGAGGGGTCGGTGAGCGCCAGCTCCACGTTGGCCGGCGTGAAGCCCGCCAGGTCGGCGGTTGGCGCGAAGCGGACGAGCTCAAGCTCGACCGGCCCGGCCTCCGACCGCACGCTCGCCGTCTGCACGAAGAGGCGCGTGACGGGCTCCGCCGTGATCGCCCCGTTCACCGTCAGCCTGCAGGCCGCCGTGAGGTTGCTGACGGAGGATCCCGCCCTGAACTGAACGTTCGAGACCGTCACGCCGGACGCGCCGATCAGGTTGAGGCACGTGTTCGTGGTGAACTCAAGCGTGCCGCCCCACGCCATGTCCTCGCAGTCAAGCCGCGCGGAGCTGTCCGCCGGGCAGGCCGGGTTGCCGCGCAGGCGGAACAGCCCGTGGAAGTCCCGCGCGTCGCATCCGCCGTACCATTTGAGCTTGTTCAGCAGATTCGTCCCCTCCGGGCGCGCATAGTTCGTGGAGGCGTCGATCTTCGTCCGCGCGTCGCCCGCGAGCGTGACCTTCCTGAAGAAGAACCCATGTTGCTCCGAGCTGGTCTTGGAGCCCATGTTGATGTTCACGCACTTTTTGTCGTCGGTCGGGTAGAGCGTCCACGTGCCCGAGAGGCAGAGGGACCCGCTCCATGTGTCGATGGTCGCGCCGGAGAGGAGGTGGACCGCCTCGCCCATGTCAAACGGACGCGCCTCCGTCGTGCCCCGCCCCAGGAAGCGGCTCCCCGGCCCCAGGGCCAGGACGCGCCCGGGGAAACGCGCGACCGGCTCGCCCTGCACCGTGTTGGTCGCCGTGCTGACGTACGACTGGCAGTTGATGTAGTAGGCGGCGTCGGGCGAGAAGGCGGACGGGACCGCGCCGGCGGCGTCGCGCCATTTCGCCGGCGAATCAAACGTCAGCGAACTGGACGTCCCGTTTTCGGCCAATGACCAGTAGCCGTTCGTCGAGTAGGTCTGCGACGCCTCGTCCCATCCCGCGAAAGCCGCCCAGGAGACGGCCCCAAGCGCGCCGAACGACAGGGCGCGGCGCATGCCGCAGCATCGCCGCCCGCACCCCGACGGCCCCTGTCCGGATCGTTTTCCCGTCATGGCACTTCTCCTCCCGTTCGCTGGTCAACACGCTTCATGGCAAGGGCAAGTTTATCCCATCCTCCACCTCCCCGTCAACCACATTCTGCCGTTCACGCCTGTCCCGCAGTTTTTTCGGGACAGCTTATCCCGGTTTCTCGCCCGGCCACAGAAGACCCTGGGCGGAAAATTGCGCCCCTCCCGGTGGGCGTGTGTCGGGCGGCGGGAGGGTCGCAACGTGTTGCGACCGTGGAGAAGTGGCGCGGGGCGGTTGCGCGGGTGGGTTGCGCGGCCTCCGGCCGGTCAACACGGAGCGCGCCGCGACAGCTTTCAAGCAAGATTATTACGCGGTGAAATCTCATTTTGCGGCGACGCGGGCGGGTCGCGCGGCCTCCGGCCGGTCAACACGGAGCGCGCCGCGACGGTCTTCAAGCAAGATTATTACAGCAAGATTATTACGCGGTGAAATCTCATTTTGCGCGGCGCGGGCGGGTCGCGCGGCCTCCGGCCGGTCAACACGGAGCGCGAGGAGGCACGGGGACACGGAGATTGGTTTTGAGGCTGGCTTGCGCGTTGCTTCAGCCATCGAAGAGGGGCGGGCATCGAAGAGGGACGGGAATCGAAGAGGGACAGGAATTGTTGCCGAGATGCGTGCAGCCCAGTTCTGAAAACCTCCGTGTCTTCGTGCCTCCGCGCGCTCCGTGTTGACCGGCCGGAGGCTTTCAAGCAAGATTATTACGCAGTGAAATCTCATTTGGGGGCGGCGCGGGTGGGTTGCACGGCCTCCGGCCGGTCAACACGGAGCGCGAGGAGGCACGGGGACACGGAGATTGGTTTTGAGGCTGGCTTGTGCGCCAAAAGGAAACAAACAGCATGTAATTGTGGAAAGAGCGCGGTCGCAACAAATTGCGTCCCTCTCGGCTTGACACGGCAAGTTAGCCGTGGTAAACTTAGCTCCGTCTAACACAAGAAGGCGGTAACATTCAGATGGAAGGTTTGCGGACATGATGCGGCAGGAGAGACGGCGGCTTGACGGACGCGGGACGCGGGCGGAGACGCCCGGAATCGACGACGCGCACCGGCGCGAGCTGCTGCGCTTCCTGCTGGTGAAGACGGCGGCCGTGCGGCGGGGCGTCAAGCCGGCGGAACTGCTGCGGGTGCGGCACTGCTACGCGCAGACGAACGCGGAAGGGTTCCGCTTCTGCCTGTACCGGCGCGACATCTACTTCACGCTGCGCCTCGCGTATGTGGAGCTGAAGGTGGAGGCGGCAAGTTCGCTCGTCCTGTTCTATGATCCGCAGGCGCTCGCGGCGACGCTGGACGAGCCGCACAACCGCCGGTGGCTTGTCCGCATGGGCTATCCGGCGGCGGGGATGGCGGAGGACTTCCTGCACGAACTGGTGCGCCGGGCCCGTGGGGAGGGTCTGCCGCACGAGGTCGGCGTGTTCGTGGGCTATCCGCTCAAGGACGTCATCGGGTTCGTGCGGCGCCTTCCCGCGACGCCGCTCCACAACGGCCCCTGGCGCGTCTATGGCAGCGCCGTCGAGTCCCTGCGGCGGATGCGCCTCTACGCGCGCGTCGAGGCGTGGGCGGCGCGGGCGCTCAGCGAGGCGCCGTCCCTGGAGGCCTTCTACGCGATGATTCCACCGTTTCAGGTAACAACACAACAGTAAACAAGGAGTACGGAAAATGGACAAGGTACATGTCATCTACGGCAGCACGACCGGCATGACCGAGGCGGTCGCCCAGCGCATCGCGGCGGACTTCGGCACGACGGCCCTCAATGTCGCGTCCGCAGGGGCGGACGCCTTCGACGCGGAGCTGGTGATCCTCGGCACCTCCACCTGGGGCTGCGGCGACCCGCAGGACGACTGGGCGGCCACGGGGCTTCCGCTGCTGGAGGCGGCGGACTGGACGGGCCGGAAGGTCGCGGTGTTCGGCCTCGGCGACGCCCAGGGCTTCGCCGACACGTTCTGCGACGCGGCGGCTGACCTCGCGAACAAGGCGGTGGAGAAGGGCGCGACGCTCGTCGGCACCCTGTCGCTCGACGCCTTCCCCGGCGTGAGCTCGAAGATCGTCGCGGGCGACCGACTGCTCGGCCTCGCGCTTGACGAGACGAACGAGGCCGACAAGACCGATGCGCGCCTCGCCGCCTGGGAGGAGGCCGTCAAGGCCCAACTCTGACGTCGGCGCATCGACAGGGGCGTTCCAGCGCGAGTGGGTCGCGCGGCCTCCGGCCGGTCAACACGGAGCGCGAGGAGGCACGGGGACACGGAGATTGGTTTTGAGGCTGGCTTGCGCACCGCTTCATCCATCGAAGAGGGACGGGAATCGTTGTCGAGATGCGTACAGCCCAGTTCTGAAAACCTCCGTGCCTTCGTGTCTCCGCGCGCTCCGTGTTAACCGGCCGGAGGCTTTCAAGCAAGATTATTACGCGGTGAAATCTCATTTTGGGCGGCGCGGGCGGGTCGCGCGGCCTCCGGCCGGTCAACACGGAGCGCGAGGAGGCACGGGGACACGGAGATTGGTTTTTAGGCTGGCTTGCGCACCGTTTCATCCATCAAAGAGTGACGGGCTTCGAAGAGGGACGGGAATTGTTGCCGAGATGCGTGCAATCTCGTTCTGAAAACCTCTGTGCCTTCGTGCCTCCTATGAGAACAGAAGTCAATAGGCAAAATCGCTTTGGCGATTTCCGCTTCCCTCGCGCCGATGCCTGATGTA
>CAKUCX010000033.1 GCA_934643865.1 uncultured Kiritimatiellota bacterium | reverse complement strand
GCGCGGCCCTCGCGGCCTTCGTGCGGGCCAGGGGCGGCGCGACGCTGCCCAAGGCGGCCGGCGACGCCCTCGTCCACGCGCGCGTGCCGGCGCCCGTCGTGGAGGCGCTTGCGCGGCGCGGCGACGTCCTGGGCCTTGAGCCCTATGCGCCCGCCGCGCTCCTGAACGACGTCGCCGTCGAGCCGGGGCTTCTCAATGTGCGGCCCGTGTGGGACGTCCACGGCCTGACGGGCGCCGGCCAGGTGGTCTCCACGGTCGACGCCGGGCTCGACACGGGAGACCCCGCGACGCTCATGGCGGACTTCCGGGGGCGCGTGTGCGGCATCCGCACCGTCGTGCTCGACACCGGCGAGACGTGCATCGCCTCCGACACGAATGGGCACGGCACGCACACGGCGGGCTCGCTTGTCGGGAACGGCGCGCTCTCCGGCGGGCGGATTCGGGGCGTCGCCCCCGGCGCGCGACTTTACGTGTGGCAGGCCCTGGACGGGAAGGGCCTGATTAACGCCCCCGCGTGGAGCGAGGTCTTCCGTCCTGGCGGCGCGTGTACGCCGGTCCATGTCGCTTCCGCGAGCTGGGGCTACCAGTACCCGAGCTTCTATTCGTCGCGCTGCGCCGACATCGACCGCCATGTGTGGCGCCATCCCGAGGATCTCTGCGTCTTCGCGGCGGGAAATGACGGGAACAGGGGCGCGTCCACCATCCTCGCCCCGGCCAGCGCGAAGAACGTCCTCGCCGTCGGCGCGACGGAGACGCGGCGGCCGGACCTGCCGTCGCGCTATGCGCCCTATGCGGACAACCCGGCGGCCGTGTGGATGGGGCCGCAGAACGGCTCCGCCCAGGGGCCGACGTCGGACGGCCGGATCAAGCCGGATCTCTGCGCGCCCGGGACGATGATCCTCTCGACGCGCACGACGCAGGTCGCGGCGGACGCCGACATCGGGTGGATGGCCTATGACGCGCACTACTTCTACAACACGGGCACGTCGATGGCGACGCCGCTCGTCGCGGGCGCGGCGGCGCTCGTGCGCGAGTGGCTGACGACGCGGCGCGGCTTCACGAACACGGTGCCGACGGCGGCGCTTGTGAAGGCCGTCCTGACGGGCGGCGCGCGCGACCTGAGCGCGGCGGCGGGCGCGGACTGCGGCGGGGCGGCCCCGAACAACCGCCAGGGATGGGGCCGCGTCGATGTGGGCGAGACGCTCTATCCGTCGAACCGCGCCGTCGCGTGCGTAGACGCGATTCCGTTCGCGCCGGGCTCGGACTATGTCGTGCGGCTCGCGACGACGAACGAGGCGCCGCTCGACGTGCAGCTCGCATGGCTGGATGCGCCGGCGGTGCCGATGGCCAAGACCGCGCTCGTGAACGACCTCGACCTCGTCGTCTCGAACGAGACGAGTGGCGCGGTGTGGTGGGGGAACGGCGTCGCGGGCGGCGACCGCGCGAACACGGTCGAGGGCGTCCGCCTCGCCGCCGCCCCTCCGGGGGTGTACGCCGTCCACGTGAAGGGCGTCGCCGTGCCCTACGAGAGCGGGGAGGGCGGCGCGGCGGCCCTCTACGCGCGCGGCGCGTTCGCCGGGCCGCTTGACTGCGACGCCGGCGGCCGCGCGCGCACCGCCCCCTTCGCCCTCCTTGTCCGCTAAGGCGTCAGTCAGCCGATCGAGGGCTTGCGGCCTTCGAGGGCGGGATTGTGGTGGGCCCAGAGGGCCTGGCGGGCGACGCCGAGCAGGATGGCGGCGTCGTCCCGCGTCTGCACGCCGCGCGAGAAGATGCGGTGGATGCCCTGCATCATGTGCTCGGTCTGCTTCTCGTCCATGAAGCCGATGTCCCGCAGCATCGTCTGCCAGTTCTTCATGAGCTGCATCTTCTGCGCCTGCGGGGCGGGCGGGGCCTTCTCGCGCGGCGGCACGTAGGCGCCCGTCGCGGTGAAGAACTCGTAGCAGGTGATGAGGACGGCCTGGGAGAGGTTGATGGAGGTGTAGCCCTCGTCGACGGGGATGCGGATGAGGTGCGTACACTGGGCGACCTCCTCGTTGAGGAGCCCCTTGTCCTCGCGGCCGAAGACGAGCGCGACGGGGCCCGTCGCGGCAAGCGCGAGGATGTCCCCCGCGCAGTCGCGCGGCGCCTTCACGTGCTGGCGGTAGAGCCCGCCGCGCGCCGTCGTGCCGACGACGGCGACGCAGTCGGCGACGGCCTCCTCGAAGGTGTCGAACTCGCGCCGGTTCTGGAGGATGTCCGTCGCGTGGACGGCCATGCGCTCGCCCTCGCTCCAGTCGTTCTGGAGGTTGGGCGCGGCAAGCACGAGGTTGTGGAAGCCCATGTTGGCCATCGCGCGGCAGGCGCTGCCGACGTTGCCCGTGTAGAGGGTGCCGACGAGGACGACCCGGATGTTGTCGAGAATGGACATGGCGGTCACTCCACGGTGCGGGGGCCGGAGGAGTCGCGGCCGAAGCCCTTGGGCGTCGAGGTGTCGCCGCGGATGGTCTGCCGCTTTTCGTTCAAGGGGTTGCGCACGCTCGCGCAGAGCGTGCCCTGGAAGCGGACGAGGAAGCCCGTGCCGTCGGGAGCCTTCTGCGCGATGAGGCAGCCCGTGCCCTGCTCGAAGTATTCCCATTCCTCGTCCTCGTCGAGGTAGAGGTTCCCGGCGGTGGACATCCGCTGGTAGGCGGTGAAGCGCGTACCGTCCGGCAGCTCGACGCGCACCTTCAGCTTCGACTTGAACGGCAGCTTCACGCCATTGGAGAGGACGAAGGTGGAGGTGCGCGGCTCCTTGTCGGCCCCATAGTCGACATGGACGAACGCGCCCGACTCGTCCACGAACTTCTGGCTGCGCGTCGCCTCGAAGGACGCGCAGCCGGCGAACAGCGCGAGCGCGAGCGCTCCCATGGTCTTGAACGTCTGCATGGCGTGTAGTATAGCACATTTGTCCGCCCCGGCCGTCCGCGCGGGGAGTCCAACGGGCGGCGCGCGCCCCTCCCGTGGCGGGCTAGAAGAAGAGGACGGTCTTCGGATTGCGCTTGAGCGCGTCGAGGAACTGGCGGGCGCGGGGGGCGATGTCGGCGCGGCGGGACTGCGTGAGCGGCTCGAAGACGCGGATCGCGTCCGTTGCCCGCCCGGCGTTGCAGTAGCAGGCGCCGAGGCGGAGGCGTGCGTCTTCCGCCGAATAGAACCGCTGGGGGGCCTTGATGGAGTCTTCGAGGCACGCGATGGCCTCGGCCCATTTCCGCTGGCGCATGGCCGTGGTGCCCAGGGCCTCCAGGGCCATGCCCTTGCGGTCGAGGGTGTGGTCGCAGGCGAACTTGGCGCAGAGGCGGCGGATCTCCGCGTAGTCCGAGGAGAGGCCGCGCAGCGCGAGGGTGTAGGCGAGCTGCGCGGCGGTGTCGTCGCGGGGGCGCAGTTCCTGGCTGCGCCGGTAGAGCGAGATACCCCGGTCGATGCGTCCGAAGCGCGCACATTCCTCGCTCGCGACGTGGGCGAGGGCGCGTCCGTTGTCGGGGTCGCAGGCGAGCGTGCGCGAGAAGGCCGTGTAGTCGTTGCGGTAGGAGGCGACGAGGGGGAAGGCGACGCCGAAGTCGACGAGGACGACGAGCGCGGCGAGGGCGGCGAGGGCGGGCAGGGGCGGGAGGCCCGTTTTCGGGGACCGTTGCGGTTCCGGATGCGGGCGGCCGAGGACGTCCGGGCCGTCCGGCTGCGGGCGGCCGAGGACGTCCGCCCCTACCAATTGCGGGTTCGGGCCGTCCGGCTGCGGGCCGGGGACGTCCGGCTGCGGGCTGGGGACGGATTGTGATGGTAGGGCGCGACGTCCTCGGCGCGCCGTGCGCGAGAGGTCGAGGACGAAGAATCCAAGCCCGAAGGAGAGGGCGAGCGAGGGGAGGTAGAAGAAGCGGTCGGCCCGGGCGGCCTCGCCGAAGCTACCGAAGATGCCGAGGGTCGGCGCAAGGGCGGCGCAGAAGAAGAGCAGGAGGGCGAGAAGCCGCCGTACGGTCAGGACGGGAGGGACGCGCTCCTGCGCGTCCGTGCCCGTGCCGCCGTCCGCTTGTCGTCCTTTCAAGTTTTTCCATGCCCGGTACAGAATGAAGCCGAAGACGAGGGCGGCGACGCCGAGGGTGGCGAGGCCGAGGAGGCCGTCGAGGGGGAAGTGGCCGGGCGTTGCGCGGTAGTCGAGGTGGAGGCCGACGGGGACGAGGGCCTGGAAGAGGTAGAGGCCCGTCGAGACGGCGGCGTTGAGGAGGCGCCAGGGAAGCGAGGCCGTGAAGAGGGCGAGTTCGGGGCGTCCCTCCGGATGGGTCTGCGAATAGACGGCGAGGGCACCCGTGGCGACGGCGAGGGCGAGGAGGGGGAGATAGGCGGTGAGGGGGCGCGTCTTCGGGGGCGCGTTGTCGGTTGTGAGTGTGAGGGTTGTGTCGTTTCGTGTGTCGTTGAGGCAGGCGACGGCAAACGCGAGGAAGGGGAAGCACATGGCCGTGGGCTTGCCCATGCACGCGAGGGCGCAGCAGAGGGTGGCGGCGAGCGTCCAGCGGCGACCCGGGCGCAACCAGCAGTGGAGGCCGAGGAGCGTGAAGAGGGCGCAGAGGAGTTCCTTGCGGCCGGCGATCCAGGCGACGGCCTCGACGCGCTGGGGGTGGAGCGCCCAGAAGGCCGTGGCGAGGAGGGCGAGGGCGGCGGACGCGACGGCGCGCGTCCCGCCCGGCGCGTCCGCCGTTCGCGGCAGGAGGGCGAGGAGGAGGGCGTAGAGGAGGAGGGCGTTGAGCGTGTGGAGCGCGACGTTGACGAGGTGGTGCGGGCCCATGCCGGGGCCGAACAGGGTGATGTCGGCCATGTAGGAGATGTAGGTGGCGGGCATCCAGATGGCGGCGTGGCGCGGGTTTGCGAACGCCTCCTTCACGTTCGCCGCCGCGAGGCCGTCCTTCACGAAGGCGCAGCGGAAGGTGTAGTCGTGGTCGTCGAGGCGCAGGAACTCGAAGCGGCCCGTCTGGGAGTAGAGGAACCAGACGGCGGCGACCAGCAGGAGAACGGGGAGCAGGTGCTTTCTCATGCGGCGTATTATAGCACATTGTGCTACAATACCCCCTTCCATGACAGACATCATCATCGAAGGGGCCAAGGTCCACAACCTGCGGAACGTGGACGTGCGGATTCCGCGCAATTCGCTTACGGTCGTGACGGGGCTTTCGGGCAGCGGGAAGTCCTCTCTCGCCTTTGACACGCTCTATGCCGAGGGCCAGCGGCGGTACGTCGAATCCCTCTCCGCCTACGCCCGCCAGTTTCTCGACCAGATGCAGAAGCCGGACGTCGAGCGCATCGAGGGGTTGTCCCCCGCCATCGCGATCGAGCAGCGTACGACGGGCGGCAACCCGCGCTCCATCGTCGCGACCGTCACGGAGATCCACGACTACCTGCGCCTCCTCTACGGGTCGGTCGCCGTGGCGCACTGCCCGAAGTGCGGGCGTCCCGTGCGGCGGCAGAGCGCCGAGCAGATCGTCGAGGCGCTCCTGAAGCTGCCCGCCGGCACGAAGTTCATCCTCTACGCACCCGTCGTGCAGGGGCGCAAGGGCCGCCACGAGGAGACGCTGGCGGACATCACGCGCGCCGGGTTCGCGCGCGTGCGCGTGGACGGCGCGACCTACCCCGTCGAGGAGGTCCCCGCCCTCGACAAGAAGAAGGCCCACACCATCGACGTGGTGGTGGACCGCCTGAAGAGCGTCGGAAAGGCGGAGAAGGGCGAAGGCGGCGACACGGCGTTCACGCAGTTCGTGACGCGCCTCACCGATTCCGTCGAACTCGGCCTCAAGACCGGCAAGGGCCTCATCTCCGTGGAAGTGCTGGATCCTGCGGTGGGCCAGCCGTCCCCGCTCGTCTTCTCCGAGAAGAACGCCTGCCCCGACTGCGGACTCTCCTTCGACGAACTGAAGCCGCGCGCGTTCTCGTTCAACTCGCCGTTCGGCGCGTGCCCGACCTGCGGCGGGCTCGGCTCCATCTACTTCTTCGACGAGGACCTCGTCGTCCCCGACAAGACGCTCCCCCTGCGCGAATGCATCCACCCCTGGCGGCGCGCCGGGCACATGGCGATCATGTACTACAACGAAATCCTCGCGCGCATCGCCAAGCAGTACAAGGTGAGTCTGGAGACGCCCTACGAGAAGCTGCCGGCCGACTTCCGCCACAAGCTCATGCACGGGTTCGACGACGACCTCGTGCTGCCGTGGCGCAAGGAGGACAAGCCCTTCGCGGGCGTGCTCGACTCGGTGAAGCGGATGATGGAGAACGCGGAGAGCGACGAGCGGCGCGCGAAGTTCGAGGCGTACCAGAGCGACCGGACGTGCCCGGACTGCCACGGCTCGCGTCTGCGCCCCGAGTCCCGCGCCGCCACCGTCGCGGACAAGACGATCGTGGAGGTGATGGCCATGCCCGTGAAGGACGCGCTGGCGTTCTTCCGGCAGCTCCTGGACCGGGCCGCAGGGACGCCGCCCGCCTCCAGCGACCTTGCGCCGGTCAAGGAGGTCTTGAAGGAAATCGTCAAGCGGCTCGGCTTCCTGAACGACGTGGGGCTCGACTACCTCACGCTCGACCGCGCGAGCGCGACGCTCTCCGGCGGCGAGATGCAGCGCATCCGCCTCGCCTCGCAGATCGGCAGCGGCCTCGTCGGCGTCCTCTACGTCCTCGACGAGCCGACCATCGGCCTCCACCCGCGTGACAACGAGAAGCTGATCGCGATGCTCCACGAACTGCGCGACCGGGGCAACACCGTCGTCATCGTGGAACACGACGGCGAGATGATGCGCACGGCAGACTACATCGTCGACCTCGGGCCCGGCGCCGGACGCGAAGGCGGCCGCGTGATGTACCAAGGCGACTACGCCGGCCTCCTGAAAGCGAAGACGCTCACCGCCGACTACCTGACCGGACGCAAGACGATCGTCCAGTCTCCATGCACCCATCCCCCATCCTCCAAGACGCGCTTCCTCACCCTCTCCGGCTGCACGGAACACAACCTCAAGAACATCACGGTGCGGATTCCGCTCGGGGCGTTCACCGTGGTGACGGGCGTGAGCGGCAGCGGCAAGTCGACGCTCATCGACGAAACGCTCAAGCGCGAGCTGATGCGGCGCTTCTACCAGGCGAAGGCCGTGCCGGGGAAGTTCCGGAAGCTGACGGGCGTGGAGAACATCGACAAGGTGATCGAGATCGATCAGAGCCCCATCGGGCGCACGCCGCGCTCGAACCCGGCGACCTACGTGGGGTTCTTCTCGGAGATCCGCGAGCTGTTCGCGAAGACCGAGGGGGCGAAGGCGCGCGGGTACGGTCCGGGCCGCTTCAGCTTCAACGTGAAGGGCGGGCGGTGCGAGACGTGCGGCGGCGACGGCGTGCGGAAGCTGGAGATGAGCTTCCTCCCCGACGTCTACGTGACGTGCGAGCAGTGCGGCGGACGGCGCTTCAACAAGGAGACGCTGGAGGTCAAGTACAACGGCAAGACGATTTCCGACGTCCTCGACATGACCGTGGCGGAAGCCTCCGCGTTCTTCGCGAAGGTGCCGCACCTCGCGGCGAAGCTGAAGACGCTCGTGGACGTGGGCCTCGGCTACATCGGCCTCGGACAGTCGGCGACGACGCTCTCCGGCGGCGAGGCGCAGCGCATCAAGCTCGCCACCGAACTTTCGCGCCGCTCGACGGGGCGCACGCTCTACCTGCTCGACGAGCCGACGACGGGCCTCCACTTCGACGACGTCGCGAAGCTCATGCGCCTTCTCCTGAAGCTGCGCGAGGGCGGGAACACGGTCGTCGTGATCGAGCACAACGTGGACGTGATGCGGTGCGCGGACTGGATCATCGACCTCGGCCCCGGCGGCGGTGACGCCGGCGGCCACCTCGTCTGCGAAGGCCCGCCCGCCGTGGTCAAGCGCTGCCCGGAGAGCCTGACCGGCCGGTTCCTCTAGGGCGGACATAACGCGGCGTGGCGGCGCGCGTATGACCGCGACACGCGGGTGCGGACGCGGCGCGGGGGTGCGGACATGGCGCGGGGCATGGGCGTTGCGTGGCGCGGTGCATGGTAGGGGCCGACGTCCCCGGCGGCCCGCGTGCCTGTGGGCGTCCCCGTTGGCGTCCCCGTGGACGCGGCCCGCGTACCCGTTGGCGTTCCCGATGGCGTCCCCGTGGACGCGGCGCGCCGGGGACGTCGCGCCCTACCATGGGTGCGGACATGGCGCGGGGGTGTGGACATGGTACGGGGGTGCGGACATGGCGCGGTGCATGGGCGTTGCATGGTACGGGGCGTGGTAGGGGCCGACGTCCCCGGCGGCCCGCGTACCCGTGGGCGTTCCCGATGGCGTTCCCGTGGACGCGGCGCGCCGGGGACGTCGCGCCCTACCATGGGTGCGGACGCGGCGCGGGCTTCCTCCCCCTACCCCCCCGTTTCGCCCTGCTCTCCCGCGAGCGGTCACGTTGTGGTATACTCTTTCCGACGTCACACCATATCAAAGGAGATCGTACCATGCCGTTGACCCGCCGCTCGTTTCTTCAGTCCTCCTTCGCCTTCGCCGCGACCGCCGGCTTCGCGGGCTGCGCCTGCCCCTTCGGCGGCAGAAAGACGCAGGTTGCCCTCCAGCTCTACTCCGTGCGCGGGCTCATGAAGGACAAGGACGGCTTCCGCAAGACGCTCAAGGCCGTGCGCGACATCGGCTACGCAGGCGTCGAGTTCGCGGGCTACGGCGGCTTCACCGCGCCCGAGCTGAAGCAGATGCTCGACGACCTCGGCCTCCGGCGCGCGGGCACGCATCTCGGCCTCAACGCCTTGCTGCCGAACGAGATCCAGAAGACGCTCGACTTCAACCTCGCCTACGGCAACCGCTACCTGATGGTGTCGTGGGCGAACGCGCCGAAGGACTGCAAGGACCGCGCGGGCTACTGGAAGAAATTCGCGGACGACCTTTCCGCCGCCGCCGAGACGGCCGCGAAGAGCGGTTCCTTCGTCGGCTACCACAACCACCAGCACGAGTTCCGCGACAAGATCGCGGGCGTCGCGCCCTTCCAGATCCTTTTCGACCGCGCCTCCCCGCGCGTCTGCATGCAGCTCGACGTCGGCCATGTCGTCTCCGCCGGCGAAGACCCCGTCGCCTGGTTCACGCGCTATCCCGGCCGCTCCCGCACGATGCACGCGAAGGAGGTCTACGGCAAGGGCGGCGCGACGGGCGTCCTCGGACAGCCCGGCACGGCGAAGGGCGTCGACTGGCCCGCGCTCTACAAGGCGACGGACGCCGAGAAGGTGGACTGGTACATCGTCGAGTGCGAGTCGAACCCGAACACGCTTGAGCACGTCAAGGCGAGCTTCGACTTCCTCCGCGCGGCGGGACGGTGCTAGGGTGCTGACGCGCCTCTCCGTGCGGAACCTGGCCATCGTCGAATCGGCGGACGTCGATTTCGACGGTGGCCTCAACGTCATCACCGGCGAGACCGGCGCGGGCAAGAGCGTCCTCATGGGGGCGCTCGAACTCGCGCTCGGCGCGCGCGCCGACGCCTCGACCGTCCGGGACGGCGCGAAGGAGGCCCGCATCGAGGCGGCGTTTGCCGTGCCGGGCGTGGTGGACGCCTTTCTCGACGCGGCGGGCCTGCCGCCCTGCGAGGACGGCGTGCTGCTCGTGCGGCGCACGATTTCCGCGATGGGCGGCGGCCGCGTCCACGTGAACGACGCCGCCACGACGGTCCAGACGCTGCGCGCCCTCGGCAAGCGGCTCGTCGACGTCCACGGCGCGAACGACCACCAGTCGCTCCTGGAGGAGGGCTTCCAGCGCGGCGTCCTCGACGCCTACGGCCGCCTCGACACGTCCGCCTACGCGGCGGCCTGGGCGCGGCTCGCCGACCTGCGCGCGCAGCGGGCGGCCCTGCAGGGCGACGAGGACGACCTCGCCGAGGCGCGCGAGCGCCTGCGCTACGCGGTGGACGAGCTTGACGCCGCGCAGCTGACGCCCGAGGACGATGCCGAATTGCCCGCGCGCCACGCCGCCGCCGCCCACGCGGCGGAGATCCTCGACTGCGCGAACGCCGCGACGGCGGCGCTCTCGGAGGCGGACGACTCGGCGGCGGCGGCCCTCGTCGGCGCCGGCGCGCGCGTCCGCGAGATGGCGCGCTTCCACGAGGCCGCGGGCGCGTGGGGCGAGACGATCGAGCGCCTCACGGTGGAGGTGCAGGAGCTTGCGCGCGAGATCGCGGATTCCGCCTCGCGCCTCGATGCGGACCCCGAGGCCCTGCAGGCGCTCGACGACCGTCTCTCGCTCGTGCAGCGCCTCAAGCGCAAGTACGCCTGCCCCGACGTCGCCGCGCTCCTCGCCCTGCGCGACGCACGCGCGCGCCGTCTGGCGGACCTCGAAGGGCGCGACGCGCGCCTTGCGGCGCTGGCGGACGAGATCGCCGCCGGCGAGGCCGCCGTGCGCGCCGCCGGCGCGAAGCTGACCGCCGCGCGCGCGAAGGCCGCCGCGCGGCTCGCGCGCGCGGTCACGAAGGAACTTCACGGGCTCGGCTTCCTGCGGGCGGGGTTCGACGTGTCGCTCACGCCGCATGCGCCGGACGCGACGGGATGCGACGCGGTGGACGTCCAGTTCGCGCCCAACCCGGGCGAGGCGGCGCGGCCGCTCCGCGAGATCGCCTCCACGGGCGAAATCGCCCGCGTGATGCTCGCGGTGAAGGCCGTCGTCGCGGAACACGACGCGACCCCCGTCCTCGTCTTCGACGAGATCGACGCCAACATCGGCGGCGAGGTGGGCCGCGCCGTCGGCGAGCGGCTGCGCGCCGTCGCCCGCCACCGCCAGGTGATCGCGATCACGCACCTGCCGCAGAGCGCCGTCTACGGCGCGCGCCACCTCGCGGTCGCGAAGAGCGTCTCGGGCGGGCGCACCCGCGCGGCGATCCAGCCGCTCGGGGGCGAGGCCCGCGTGGCGGAGATCGCGCGGATGCTCGGCGGCACGTCGCTCACGTCGGTCGTCGAACAGCACGCCCGCGAACTTCTCTCTCGCGCGCAGGCCGATGCGCCGGATATGCTATAATCCGCACATGCCGGAGGGTGCGGTCCTCCCGGAGTGGGACGTACAAACGAAAGGAATGAAGGAGCGACATGAAGGTGAAGACACCCCATTGGGGAGCGTTTGCCGTTTCGACCCTGTTGGCGGGGACCGTTTGCGCGGCCAACCCGACGGAACGCCGGTGGAACGTGGCGGAGGGATTCGTCGACGCGGCGGCGAGTTGGCAGAACGGCACGCCGCCCGCGCAGGGGACGCCCGACGCGGCGGGCGAGATGGCGTATTTCACGGGCGCGGGCGACAAGACCGTGCGCTTCCCGGCGGGCGGCTGGACGGATCGCGGCGTCTTCTACTTCGCGAAGGGCCTTGCCGACGGCACGACGCTCACGTTCGACGCGACGGGGACCTCCTGGACGTTCGCGCCGGGGACCTACTTCTCGACTTGGCAGATCCTCACGCTCTGCGGCGACAACCATTCGGGCATCAGCTACCCGCACATCCTCCAGGTCACGGCGAACGCGAACGGGAAGGTGGCGGAGCCAATCTTCACGCTGACCGACGGCGTGGTGCGGTTCTTCAAGCACACGGCGCAGGGGAACGTCCTTGCGCTGGAGCGCGGCACGTGGGACTTCACGCGGACGGGCGCAAGCGGAACGGACGACCTCCTCTTCTTCAACGCCGAACAGGGCGGGACGGACGAGGTTGTGCTGCGCGCGGGGACTTCGCTCAAGACGCCGGAGGTGCGCCTGAATCCGAACGCGGGTCTTGCCGGGGCGCGTTTCCGCGTGGAGGGCGGCGCGCATGCGCTGGGGAAGGTCGTCGTGGGCGGCGCCAAGGAGGCGAGCGCGACGCCGGTTCTCTTCGAGATGACGGCGGGCACGGTGGCGGCGGGCGCGGTGAACGTGGGGAACCGCACCACGACCTCCGACAACCGCCTCGCGCTGCGCGGCACGGCGGCGCTCACGACGAAGAACTTGACCCTGTCCGAGTCCGGCGCGGGGGCGACGGTGGACCTGGCCGACCGGGCCACGCTCGCCGTCACGAAGGATCTGCTGTTCAGGCCGGCGGTCGAGGGGACGGTGGCGACGCTCGTCGCGACGGACGACGCCGTGGTCACGGTGGCGGGCTTCGTCCGGCCGAATGATCGTGCGGCGTCGGCGGCGCGGAGCGAGCTGGTCCTGGGCGGGCGGGCGCGTCTGCGCACGACGGCCTCGCACGACGGGCCCGGCGGCGGCGGCCTCGCCTTCGGCACGCAACCGGGCGAACACCGCGACGCGGTGGCGCGGCTCGTCATCGCGGACGACGCCGTGGTGGAGACGGCCGCGCGCACGACCGTCGGACAGGTCTCGGCGGCGTCGAACGTCATCGAGGTGTGCGGAAACGGCACGTTCATCAACACGTCTTCGGGCGGCGGCCTCATCCTCGGGCGCGGGTGCGGCGGGCGTGGCTACCTCGTCGTGCGCGACAACGGAACGGTGCGCCTCGCGGGGCCGCTCACCCTCTCCGGCAACTTGAGCTACGGCGACAACCTCGGCGGTGCGGCGCGGATGGACATCCTCGGCGGGACCGTCTCGGCGTCCAGCCTTTCCCTGGACGGCACGAACGCCTGGGCCAATCTCGCCGGAGGGACGACGACGTTCGGGATGTGGCGCGTCGGCGGCGAGCCGCCGTACAACGTCCCGTCCGAGGGATGGACGCTGCCGACGAACACGTTGCGCGTGACGGGCGGCACGCATGCGGTGAGCGGGTACGACACCTCCAGCACGTCCATCGAGATTGGCGTGACGAACGGCAACGCGCAGGTCGTGCTGGAGGGCGGCGAGGTCAGGGCGTCCGCGCTGCTTGCCGTGGGCATCCCGAACATGGTGGGGAATCCGGCCCTCCTGACGGTGACGGGCGGGCGGCTGGCGCTCGCGCAGAAGGGCGGCCATGCGACCGGCGACGCCAAGGTCATGGTGGGGCAGCGCGCGGGCGCGAAGGGGCGCTTCGTGTTCACGGGCGGCGAGGTCGTCGCGAACAGCATCCGGGGCGGTTCCGGGGCGTCGGAATTCATCGCGGACGGCGGCACGTTCACGGTCCAGAACGCCGTCGAAGGCGATTGGGCCCTGAGCCGCCTCGACGCGGCGCGCCTCGGCGCGAAGGGCCTCACCGTCAACGTGCCGCAGGGCGTGCGGGCGATCAGCCAGCAGGCGTTCACGGATCTGGAGGGCGCGGACGGCCTCCTTGCGAAGGAGGGGGTTGGTGCGCTCGTCGTCTCGAACGAATCCAAACACGCGCGGACGGCGGTCGTCGCCGGCGCGCTCGTCCTCGGCCGGGACGTGCGGCAGTTCGGCAGGCGGCTCTCGATCGCCCCGGGCGCCTTTGTGCTCGTGGACGTGCCGGCCGAAGTCGGTGTCTACGACGTCTTCACGCTGGCGCAGGAACTGGGCGCGGACGAACTCGCGCGCATCCAGCCGGAGGCGTGGGCGGCCGGGCGCGGCTATGCGTTTTCGCAGCGCACCGAAGGCGGCGTGACGACGGTTGTCTGCACGGTGACGGAGGGCGGCCCGGCGGAGGTGTCCGTTTCGGAGACGACGACCTTCGCCGAGGCGCAGACGCTGGCGACGCGCCTGACGGTCGGCCCGAACGTCGCCGCGACCTTCCAGGCGCCCGTCACGTTCGTGGGCGCGGAGCTTGTCATCGACGTCGCGGCGGGCGGCGTCGTCACCTTCGAGCAGCCCGTCGCGAGCGTCTGCACGGCGGTGCGGAAGACGGGGGCGGGGCGCGTGGTGTTCCGCGCGGCGAACCCGGCGTTCCGGGGGACGTGGCGGCAGGCGGGCGGCGTGTTCGACGTCCGGCACGCGGACTTCGGCGCGGCGGCGGCGGGGGCGGTCCTTGCGGCGGACACGTTCGCCTACACGGGCGCGGGGCCGGGGACGTTCGCGGCGAAGGCGACCGTGGACGGCGGCTCGGCGCAGAAGCGCGTCGTCGTCGATACGGAGAGCGACCTGACGTTCGCGGGCGGCTTCGACTCCCTCGGCGGCGGCCTCGTCAAGACGGGCGCGGGCGCGCTCACGCTCGTCGAGCCCGCCGGGACGTTCGCCCTCAACACGGCGAGCGTGCCGGCGAAGGATTCGGCCCTCGCGTCCGTCCCGGCGGACGGCGCGGCGCCGCCGGACGCAAACGACAAGGGCTTCAACGACAGCGTGGCCGCCGCCGGCCTGCAGATCCTCTCGGGCACGGTGCGCGTGAAGGGCGCGGGACGGGACGCGACGACGGTGAAGAGCGAGCAGTCGGTCTTCGTCGGGACGCCCTATGCGCCTGCGGCCGAGGCCGGCCTTGAAATCGCCGACTGCACCTACGTGGCGGACGGCACGGCGCGCGCGACCGTCCTGGCGACGGGGACGACGTCGGCGGGCTTCGCGGCGCCGTATCTGACCCTGCGCGCGGCCGCCTACGTGTCGCACCGCCTGAAGCTCGGCGCGGGCGCGCCGACGGTCGACGTGTACCCGACGGCGACGATGGTCGATGCGACGGTCGCGTTCGAGAGCGGCTTCGACATCGGCTGCGCAAGCGACAAGGTGCATCCGCGCCTCCTCCTCGACAACACGCAGGTCACGCAGTACCGCGACGGCTACGCGGAGGGACACCGCTTCTACCGCGACTTCGCCGTGACGCTCACGAACGGGGCCCTGCTCAACGCGACGTACACGGCGGGCGCGGGGACCATCTGGCACGGCCTCTGCTTCGAGAACGGCGCGTGGGGCACGCTGCGCGTGACGGCGGGCTCGAAGGTTCAGACCTCGCGCATCGAATCGCTCAATACGGGGGCGACGGACGAGAAGCACGTCGAGGTCGTCTTCGACGGCGGCATACTTGAGATGACGGCCGATGCCTCCGGTGCCGAGGCGAAGACGGCGTTCGCCGCGCCGGAGGTGCAGGGCTTCACCGCGACGGGCGCGGGCATGGAGGTCCTGCTGGCGGAAAGCGTCACGCACACGTTCGCGACGCCGTTCCGGGGCGACGGCGCCGTGATGAAGACGGGCGCGGGCACGATGGCGCTCGCCGACGTGGCGGACGGCAAGCCCGTCTTCCGGGGGACGGGCGACGTGGTGCTGCGGGAGGGCGTCCTCGATCTGGGCGGCCGCGCGGAAACGGGCGTTTCGCTCGTCGGCGCGGGCGGCGTCGTCCGAAACGGCACATGCGCCGTCAAGGCGGCGCCCGGCGCGGCGAACGTGCTGCGCGCCGGGGCGGGGACGGTCATCGCGCGCGTCGTCGTGGACGCCGGGGCGGACGCGCTGGCGCACGGCCAGAAGATCCCCGTCGCCGCCATCGAGCCCGGCGCGGCCGTCGCGGTGGCGGAGGGTTGCCCCGTCCAGACGGCGAACAAGGACCTGCGCGGCGAGGTGGCCGTGGACGGGGAGGCCGTCGTCGTCACGCTCCTGACCCGCAGGCGCTTCTTCCTCATCCTCCGGTAGGAGGTTGTCGAGCCACAAAGAACGCAAAAAACAACAAAGAACGTGCAGGTCATGAAATTTTCTGCTCTTTTCGGTTCCCTTCTTGTTTCGGTGTTCGCGATCGGCGATGACCTTGCCGCGCGCGTGGACGCGGGGTGGGCGCAGGCGATGACGACCTGGAACCCGCGCACGGGCGTGGTGACGGGCTGCGACAGCCGGAAGTCCCTGCCGCCGCCGGACGCGACGAACAACCTCTACCGCATGTACAAGGGGCGTCCCGGCGGATGGGGCCCGCCCGGCGTCGGCGACGCGCCGCTCATCTGCGGCACGGCGCTTTCGGGCCTCGTGGACAAGTGGGCCGTCACGCGCGATCCCGCCGTGAAGGAGGCGGCGGCGAAGGTGGCGAAGGGCGTCCTCAACCTCGCCGTCCTCCACGGCTACAAGGGGTTCGTCTGCCGGGGGTTCTGCTCGGACGACAGGACGACCGTCTCGCTTTCGAGCCGCGACCAGTACACGCACTGGGTCCACGGCCTCTGGCGCTACGTGACGGCGGACGGCCTTGCCGATCCGCAGATCGTCGCGGAGTACCGCGTGCGCGTCGCCGAGGTGGCGGCGTTCATGGAGGCGCGCGTGACGGCGGCGCACGGGTGGAACTTCGGCCTGGCGGACAGCCCGGAGAAGGACTATCGGGGCATCTGCACGATGTGGGGGCCGGAGATCTGGCCGCACGAGGCGGCGCGTCTGCCGATGATCTACTGTGCGGCCTTCCTCGCGACGGGCGACGCGCACTGGCGCGACCTCTACGAGACGTTCATCGACGAGGCACTCGACCGCACGCTCAAGATCAAGGAGATGTCGCCGCAGAAGATCGCGGGCCGGATGCCGTGCTATTCGCTCTTCCAGGCGAACACGTCCTTCGAGCCGATCCTCGCCTACGAGAGGAATCCGGCGCGCGTCGCGAAGATCAAGGCGGCGATGGCGGCGTTCGCCGACCACGCGCGGCGGCGGGCGAAGGGGGCGAACCCCGCGAAGCCGCCGTACGGGATGTGCTGGGACGGCGAACTCGCCCTCACGCAGCTGATGGCGCCGGAGATCCCGGACCGGGCGGAACTCGCCGCCTTCGTCGCGGAAACCGTCCGGCGCCAGGACCTCGCGCGCAGCGGCGTCTGCCGCGCCGCGCACGTGATGGCCGCCTACTGGCGCTGGCGGCGCGGCCGCGCGCCGGATCTGGAGGCGGGGTTCAGGAACCCGCCCGCCGAGGCGAAGCCGCAGGTGTGGTGGCACTGGATGGCCGGGAACGTGACGCGCGCGGGCATCACGGCCGACCTGGAGGCGATGGCCCGCGTGGGCATCGGCGGCGCGATCCTCTTCGACGCGGGGCTCGGCATCCGCTGGGGCGTCCCGGAAGGGCCGCTCGTCTTCAATACGCCGGAATGGTACGAGACGGTGCGCTTCGCCGCGCAGGAGGCGAAGCGCCTCGGCCTGGAGCTCGGCATGGCGAACTGCAGCGGCTGGGCGAACTCCGGCGGACCGTGGAACACGCCCGTGTACGCGATGAAGACGGTCTGCTTCACGGCGACGCCCGTCGCGGGCGGCGCGCGGTTCGAGGGCGCGCTGCCGCAGCCGAAGGACGAGGTGGGCTTCTACCGCGACATCGCCGTCGTCGCCTTCCCCTCGCCGGCCGAGGCGTTCGAGCTGAAGGACTGGACGTTCAAGTGCTTCTCGAATCCCGGGCGCAAGTACGACGTCCCCGACGCGCGCGTCGCGCCGGAAGGGGCCGTCGTCCGCCGCGCGGCGGTCGTCGACCTCACGTCCCGCATGAAGGACGGACGGCTCGTCTGGGACGCGCCCGCCGGGGCGTGGACGGTCCTGCGCGTCGGCTACAAGGCCCTGAACCGCCAGAACGGCACGGGCTCGCGCATGGGCAAGGGGCTTGAATGCGACAAGCTCTCGAAGGAGGCTCTGCGCCTCCACTGGGCGAACTACGTGGGGAAGACCGTCCAGGCGCTCGGCCCGGAACTCGCGGGGCCGAAGGGTTCGCTCAGGACCGTGCTGAACGACAGCTACGAGGTCGGCACGCAGAACTGGACGCAGGGCTTCGAGGCGGCGTTCGAGAAGCGCAACGGCTACGCGATCCTGCCGTGGCTGCCCGCCCTCGCGGGGCGCGTCGTCGATTCCGTCGCCGCGACGGAGTGCTTCTACCGAGACTTCCGCCTCACGGTGACGGAGCTTTTCGCGGAGAACTACGCGGGGGAGATGCGCCGCCTCGCCCACGCCTCGGGGCTGCGCCTCGCGATCGAGCCCTACGGCGAGATCCCGTCCGACGACCTCCTCTACGGCGAGCATGCGGACATCCCGACGGCCGAGTTCTGGGCGAAGCTCGACAGCCCGCACTGGGTGCGCCAGGCCGCGTCCATCGCCCACGCGAAGGGGCGGCGCATCGTCGCGGCGGAGTCCTTCACCACGAACGCGCGCGAGGGGCGCTGGCAGAACACCCCGTGGAGCATGAAGGCGAAGTGCGACTGGGTCTACGCGGAGGGGCTCAACCGCATCATCTACCACCGCTTCGCGCACCAGCCGTGGACGGCGCCGGCGCGGCTGCCGGGTATGACGATGGGGCCGTTCGGCGTCCACTACGACCGCACGCAGACGTGGTGGGAGCTTGCGAAGGGGTGGCACCTCTACCAGCAGCGCTGCCAGTGGATGCTGCAGGAGGGGACGTTCGTGTGCGACGCGGCGTGGTACTGTCCGGCGGGCTACCTCTACATCAACTGGGGGCACAACCCGCACCGGATGCCCGTGCCCGTCGCGCCGGGCTTCACCTACGACTTCGTCTCGGGCACCTCGCTCGCCGAGATGACCGTGCGGGACGGACGGCTCGTGCTGCCGAGCGGGCAGGGCTATGCGTTCCTGATCCTGCCGGAGAAGGCCTTCGCGCTGCCGCCGGACGGCGTGCGCCACCTCGCGCGCCTGCGCGCGGCGGGCGCGACGGTCGTGCCGTTCGAGGAGGCCGTCGCCTTCATGAAGGCGCGCACGCCCGACTTCGCCGCCGAGGGCGGGAAGGTGAACTGGATCCACCGCCGCGCGGCGGGGGCGGACTACTGGTTCGTCGCCTCGCCGGAGACGGCGCCGCGCCGCGTCGTCTGCTCGTTCCGCATCGCGGGGCGCCGGCCCGAGCTGTGGGACCCGGAGACGGGCGACATCGCGCCCGTCGCGACGTACGCCGTGAAGGACGGCGTGACGACCCTTCCGATCACGTTCGGCCCCTGCGCGTCGCGCTTCGTCGTCTTCCGCGCGCCCGAGACGGGGACGCCGCCCGCCACGCTGCCGCCCGAGGCGCCGCGCGTCGCGCGGGCGGTCGACTTCGCCCTCGTGAAGGCGGAGTACGGCGTCTTCGGCGACGCGGCGCATCCGCCCGCCGACGTGACGCGCCAGCTCGCCGGGGGCGTGCGGGACGGGCGGCTCGTCTGCGCGCGCATCCACCACAACGCCTTCCGCATCGCGGACCCGGCGGAGAACCGCGTGAAGACGCTGCGCGTCACCTACCGCGCGGATGGCGTCGAGAAGGTCGCCGCCGTGCAGGAGGGCGGCGCGCTGGAGCTGCCGTGCGTGGACAATCTGCTCCTCGACCTGCCCGGCGAGCCGGTGGGCGAGCGGCCCGTCGCGGGCGCGTGGCACGTCGCGTTCCCGAACGGGTTCAAGCCGAACGCGCTTGCGCGGGGCGCGGAGGAGCGCGTCGTCTTCGACGCGCTCGTCGACTGGACGAAGCGCCCCGAGGAGGGCATCCGCCATTTTTCGGGGACGGCCTCCTACGCGCGGACGATCGACCTTGCGGGGCTGGCCGTCCCGGCGGGCGGGAAGGTGATTCTCGACCTCGGCGAGGTGCGCGACTTCGCCGAAGTGACCGTGAACGGGCGGACCTTCCCCGTCCTCTGGAAGCCGCCGTTCCGCGTGGACGTGACGGAGGCGGCGCGGCGCGGGCAGCCGCTCAACGTCGCGGTGCGCGTGACGAACCTCTGGCCGAACCGCCTGATCGGCGACGACTTCAAGGCGGAGGACTGCGATTTCGCGCAGGGGACGCTCATGGAGCGCCACCTCAACAGCTGGCCGGCGTGGGTGCTGGAGGGGCGTGAAAGCCCGTCGGGCAAGTGGACGTTCGCCACGTGGAAGCACTGGACGAAGGATGAGCCGCTGCTGCCGTCGGGCCTTCTCGGCCCCGTTGTCCTGCGTGCGGTGAAGTGAGCGCCGCAGCCGGCGGGAACAGGTTTCAACAACAAGGACGAGCGAAAGGACGAACGTGATGGACATGAAAAAGCGGTTGGCGTCGTTCCTGGGCGCGTGTGCCTGCCTCTGTGCCTGCGGCGCGACGCGGGTGGAGCTGAACGAGGGGTGGTCCTTCACGCGGGACGAGCCGATCTGGATGCAGCGCGCGTTTTCCGTCTCCGCGATGCTGGAGATGCTGGACGGGCAGCGGCGCGATCTCCTGGAACGGTCGGGGGCCGCGTGCGTGCGCGACGTGCCCGCCGTGAAGCCGAACGCCGTGACGAAGGGCTGGGCGCCCGTGCGCGTGCCGCACGACGCGGGCATCCTCCACGCGTTCTCCTATGACCTGCCGCCCTTCGACGGCTATCTGCGTGGGACGGGCGTGGCGTGGTACCGCTACGCCTTCCGCATCGAGGGCGGGACGGTGAAGCTTGCGCAGGGGGCGCTAGCGCATGCGGCGGACGGGCGGCTCTTCTTCGACTGCGACGGCGCGATGGCCTTCCCGATGGCGTGGCTCAACGGTACGTTCGTGGGGGGCTGGCCGAACGGCTACATGCCCTGGCGCGCCGACTTGACGCCCGCGTTGAAGGAGGGTGAGAACGTCCTCATGGTCCGCACCTACCGTCCGACGGACTATGCGCGCTGGCACACGGGCGTGGGGCTGACGCGCCGCTGCTGGCTGGAGGCCGTCCCCGTCGACCACGTCGTGCCCGACTCCGTCGCGATCACGACGCCCGCCGTGACGCGCGAGCGGGCGACCGTCAAGGTCGTCTACGAGATGGCGAAGGGCGGGAAGAGGGAGAAGACGTTCACGGTCGAGAAGCCGCGTCTGTGGGATGTGGACGACCCCCACCTCTACACGGTGGACGTGGAGGGTACGCCCTACCGCTACGGCATCCGCACGATCGCGTGGACCGTGGACGACGGCTTCCACCTGAACGGCCGTCGCGTACAGCTCAAGGGCTTCTGCTTCCACCAGGATCTCTGTTCGCTCGGCTCGGTCGCGAACCGCGCCGCCATCCGCCGCCGCCTTGAAAAGGCCAAGGCCCTCGGCATGAACGCCCTGCGCATGAGCCACTATCCGCACGCGGCGGACTGGTACGAACTCTGCGACGAGATGGGCATCCTCGTGATGGACGAGCTGACGGACGCCTGGAGCCTCGCCAAGCTCGAAAACGACTACCACCTCCTTTTCCCGAAGTGGCACGAACGCGATCTGCGCACCCTGATCCGCCGCCACCGTAACCACCCCTCCATCGTCATCTGGTCCCTCGGCAACGAAATCTGGGAGTCGCGCAGCGGGAAGGCGAACTGGCCGCTCTTCCAGACGAACGGCCTTGATCTGGCGCGCATCGCCCACCAGGAGGACCCGACGCGCCCGACGACGACGGCGAACGACAACGACGAGGTCTGGCGTTCCCCGCTCGCGCAGTTTGCCGACGTCTACGGCTTCAACTACCGCCCCGAGCATTACGGCGCCTACCGCGCGCTTTGGCCCACGAAGCCCGTGGTCGGCACCGAGACGATGTGCGTGCAGACGAGCCGCGGCGCGTACCAGTTCGACTTCGTCGGCAAGAAGGACGGCCGCTGGGGCCTGCCGCCGCCCGGGCGCACCTACGTCGACTACCATTCGTCGTCCTACGGCCACCACGCGATCAAGCCCGCCGACTACGAATGGGCGCAGCAGGACGCGAATCCGTTCGTCGCGGGCAGCTTCTCCTGGACGGCCTTCGACTACTTCGGCTCGCCCATCGCCCTCGTGCCGCCCACCCACGCGCCCTGCTACTCGGACCCGAAGCGCCAGGCCGAGGCCCTTGCGGAGAAGGAACGCTACGGGCGCGTGCGCGGCGGCGTCCATTCCTGCGCGACGGGCGTCTTCGACCTGGCCGGGTTCATGAAGGATGAAGCCTACCTCTACCTCTCGCGGTGGCGCCCCGATGTGCCGACCGCGCACATCCTGCCGCACTGGAACTGGCCGGACCGCGTGGGCAAGGTCACGCCCGTCTACGTCTACGCCTCCGGCGACGAGGTGGAGCTTTTCGTGAACGGCGTCTCGCAGGGCCGCCGGAAGCGCGAGAAGGGGCTTTGGCGCTTCCGCTTCAACGAGGTCGTCTACCAGCCCGGCGAGGTGAGGGCCGTCGCCTACCGGAACGGCGCGAAGTGGGCCGAGGAGACGGTGCGGACCGCCGGCGCGCCCGCGCGGCTCGTCGCGACGCCCGAGCGCGCGCGCCTTGCGTCCGACGGCGAGGACGTGGGCTACGTCACGCTCAAGGTCGTGGACAAGGACGGGAACCTCTGCCCGACGGCGAAGATCCCCGTGACCGTCTCCGTCTCCGGCGCGGGCCGTTTCCTCGCCGTCGAGAACGGCGACGAGACGGACTTCACCTGGCTGCGCGACCCGTCGCGCCGCACCTTCAACGGCCTCCTCTCCGCGCTCGTCGTCGCGACGCCGGGCGCGACGGGAAAGATTTCCGTCACGTTCACGGCGGAGGGCCTTGCCCCCGTCACGGCCCTGCTGGACGGGCGGTGAATGGGCGCGCAGCGGCGCAAACGAGGGCGCGGCACGTGTGTTTCCCTCGTTGCAACCGGCGCGCGCGTGTAGTATAATGCCCGCGTCACGAACCGAACAACTTAGGCGAGGCCTGGACTTATGGCGAAATTCCAATACATCGCGCTGGACGGCGCAGGGCGCGAGCAGCGGGGGACGATTGAGGCGGGCGACCGCGCGTCGGCGATTGCGGCCATCCGCGCAAACGGCCTCTTCCCCTCCGCGATCGGGGAGGTGAAGGGCGCGGCGGCGAAGAAGAAAGGCCCCGCCCCGGCGAAGAAGGGGCTGGGCGCGAAGGAGATCAACATCCGGCTGCCGAAGTTCCTGCGGGGCCGCGTGAAGCAGAAGGACCAGACGGCGTTCACGCGCCAGCTCGCGACGCTCGTGAACGCGGGCCTGCCGCTCATGCGCTGCATCGACGTCCTGAAGAAGCAGAAGATGGCCCCCGCGATGACGGACTGCCTCAACGGCATCGGCGAGGGCATCGCGGGCGGCGCCACGTTCTCGGAGGCCCTGACGGCCTACCCGAAGGTCTTCGACAGCCTCTACGTCAACATGGTCAAGGCCGGCGAGGCGGGCGGCGTCCTCGAAGTCGTCCTCAACCGCCTTGCGGAGTTCGCCGAGAAGGCGCAGAAGATCAAGAACAAGGTGAAGGGCGCGATGATCTACCCGTCGGTCGTCCTCGTGGCCGCCATCGGCATCACGGCCTTCCTCCTCGTGGTCGTCATCCCGAAGTTCCAGCAGGTGTTCAACGACATCCTCGGCGGCCAGTCCCTGCCGGCGATCACGGAGTTCGTGATGGGCTTCTCCCAGTTCGTGCAGCACAACGGCCTGCAGATCGCGGCGGGCGTCGCGGCGCTCGTCGTCCTCTACAAGATGTTCGGGAAGACGAAGTTCGGCGCCTTCCAGCTCGACCGCCTGCGCCTCGCGATCCCCATCACGGGCACGCTCGTGAAGCGCACGGCGATTTCGCAGTTCTCGCGCACGCTCGGCACGCTCCTCGCCTCGGGCGTCCCGATCCTCCAGGCGCTCGTGATCGTGCGCGACACGACGGCGAACCGCGTCGTGCGCCGCGCCATCCAGTCCGTCCACGACGCGGTGAAGGAGGGCGAGTCGATGACCGACCCGCTCGCCGCCTCCGGCGTGTTCCCGCCGATGGTCGTCTCGATGGTGCAGGTGGGCGAGGAGACGGGCCAGCTCCCCGACATGCTCACGCGCATCGCGAACACCTACGACGACGAGGTGGACAACGCCGTGGCGGGCCTGACGGCGGCCATCGAGCCGGCGCTCATCATCTTCCTCGCCGTCGTGGTCGGCACGATCGTCATCGCGATGTTCCTGCCGATGATCAAGATCATCTCCTCCGTCTCGGGCGGCGGCGCGGGCTGAGGCACGGGGACCCGTCATGAAACGCGAAACGGACAGAGGCGGCTTCACGCTCATCGAGCTGCTCGTCGTGACGGTCGTGATCGTCACGCTCATGGGCATCGTCTTCCGCCTGGCGGGCGTGAGCGGCGAGGGCCGCGCGAAGGCGGTCACGCTTGAGCGCCTGCAGCGCCTTGAGAACGCGCTCTCCGGCTACTATGCGGCCTACGGCTCCTATCCGCCCGTGCCGCTGCAGGGCCGCAGCCGCAGCATCTACAAGAAGGTGGACGAATACGGGCGCCAGGAGGACGGCGAGGATGAGAAAGGCGGGAGGGACCTCAAGAAGACGGAGACGATGGAGCAGATCCTGATCGCCTGCCGCGCGCAGCCGATCTCGGTCTCCTGGCCCGCGCCGAACCGGGGCGGCATGGAAGACATCGTCTCGGAGTTCGCGCAGGACGTCAAGGCGGATAAAACCAAGACCTACGAGAACGGGTTTGACATCATCGGCGGCCTGCACGGGCTGGAGAACCGGTCGAAATGGCGCGGTGAGAAGAAAGGCGAGAAGAGCGCGCAGCTCTTCGAGTTCGGCCTCCTCTCCTTCCTCTTCCCGCGCTACTTCTTCATGCTGGAAGCGCCGTATAAAGACTTCTACGAGAACGCGGACGGGCAGTGGGCGGCGAACAACCAGATCCCCTGCCGCCTGGACACCGGCATGCCCTACGAGTACTGGGAGACGATGCGCAAGGATCTCGGCCTGACCGGGTCGGGCGCGAAGAAGGAGGCGGGCATGATCTCGAACCTGACGAGCCAGGCCGCCTGCGCGCGCTGGATGCCGAACTTCAAGGGCATCGTCACCGCGCCGCCCATGCCGCGCTACCGGCTCTTCTTCGGCGTGGACATCGCCGACGGGGAGCGCGAGTACTTCTCAAGTGGGACCGTGGAGGCGCCGCAGAGCGATCTGGGGCTGTCAGGCGAAAACATCTGGCTGCGCTCCCGCCTGCGCGTGTACACGCCGGGCGGCTACGACAGCACAGGTGACCCCTACCTTCTTCTTTGCCTGACCGTCTTGGACGGCTGGAGCCAGGAGTTCTTCTACTATTCAGACCCGCCCTACCAGAGCTATCGCCTGTGGTCAGCCGGGCCGAACAAGGTCACGTTCCCGCCCTGGTACGACCTGAGCGTCTTCTCGAACGCCGATCTTGAGCAGATCCGCAAATTCACTTCGGATGACATCGCCCATCTCAGCAACTAAGGAGAATGTGCCATGACCGCGAAGAAGAAGAGACGAGGTTTCTCGCTCGTTGAAATGCTGGTGGTGATCGCGATCATCGCCGTTCTGTCGGCGGCGCTGCTCATGGGCTACGGCCGCATCACGCGCACGGCGCAGCGCGCGCGGGCGCAGGAGACCGTCTCCAACGTGGCGACGGCGCTCAACATCATGCTGCAGCGCAAGGGCGGCTGGCCGACGGACTTCAACGCCCTCAAGGCGTATGGGGGGAGCGACGGGGAAGGGAAGGGCTGCGTCGAGGCCGTCGCGCGGCTGTTCGCGAAATACAACCTGCTCGGCGTGAGGGTGGAAAACGACAAGCCCGTCGGCGGCGACCGCTGCGGCATCGTCGACCCCTGGGCCGTCGCCGTCCTGAAGCGCTCGGCGTCGGCGAACGCCGCCACGCCTGTCCCGTCGGGCGGCACGGTGAAGTCGCACATCGTCTACTTCGCGGTCGACACCGACCTCGACGGCATCACCGAGGCGAAGGTCTGCGGCGACACGGTGAAGGTGCGCGCGAGCGCGATCGCCTGGTGCGCGGGCGCCGACGGCAAACTCGGCAAATCGTACTCCACGCGCGAAAAGGAAAACGCGGACAATGTGTACAGCTGGAACAGGAAGCAGGAGGTCAGCGAATGATGCGCGCGCGCACGGCCGGTTTCACGATCGTCGAGCTGCTGATGGCGATCGGCATCCTCGCGCTGCTCATGGGCATCGTCACGACGGTGGCCTCGGGGGCCATCCGCCAGTCGCGCGAGCAGAAGACGAAGGCGCTGAAGGACGTCCTTCAGAACGGCCTCGCGACGTATCGGGCGCAGAACGACGAATGGCCCGGGAAGCTGAAGGCGTGGGCGACGGACGGCCTCCCTGATGCGACCAGGCGCGCCGACGCGCTTGACAGCGACGACTACGACAAGGTGCTGGAGGAGCTCGTCAAGAGTTCCGTGAAGGCGGACGCCGTGCCGCTCATGGACATGACGGGCTTCCCCGTCGCGCCGAGGAGTGCGCTCGGGAAAGGCGCGCAGAAGGTCCCGAGCCAGACGTTCAGCGAGGCGGTCAAGAAGAACAAGAAGCGCGGCACGACGTACAGGGTCTCCCAGCTGGCGTTCGGCTATCTGACGGCGGACGGCCGCTTCTGCCGCTTCCTCCTCCTCTACAACGCCGACACCGACAGCGTCACGGTCATGACGCGGTGGGACTACGAAACGTGGTGGAAGACCGCCTACGCCGGCGATTCGGGCAAGGCGAACAAGGTCGAGTGGCCGAAGGGGTACGAATGAGGCACACGCGGAGAGAGGGCGCGCGCGGGTTCACGCTCGTCGAGCTCATCGTCGTCATGGGGCTCATGGGGCTTCTGGCGACGATCTCGGTGGGCGGCTACTTCGCCATTTCGCGCGGCATGGCCGTGCGCGGCATCGTGCAGGACACGTCTTCCGTCGTCCGCCAGGCCATGCAGACGTGTCTTGTCGACCAGGTCCCGACGGCCGTTCTCTTCCTGAACCGGCGCGCGCCGAAGGGCAAGGACGAGGAGGCCGGCGAGGCGTATGGCACGGTCGTCGCCGTCAAGATGGCGGGGCGCATTTCCTACCCGGCGACGTCCGGCTGCAAGACGCTGGGGGGAAGCACCCTTTCGGGCGGGCTGCTGATCGACGAATTCGCCGACTGGAACCAGTCCTATTCCAAATCCGAGCCGAAGAACCTTGACGACGCGCAGCAGGGAAGCGTGCGGTTCTACCGCATGTTCAACAAGAGCAGCTCGATCAAGGGCGTTTCGGATCTGGATGCGTGCAGCTCGCTCATGTGTACGTGGGTGGGTTACAAAGAGATGGAGGCCGACTTCATGGTCGCGCGCAACCAGACGGTCGAGAGCTTCTGCGACACCGCCGGAAGGAACGTGAAGGAGAACGGCCGGCGCTGGGGGCTCGCGTTCCATCCGGAGAACACGGGGCTCAAGGCCGGCGACTGGAAGATCGGAGACGCCTACGGCGTCGAGATCGCGCAGCTGGACCTTCCCCGGAACTACATCTTCGGGACGTCCGTGCCGGCCAAAGGCGCCGTCAAGCCCGCGCTCGCCGCCAATGTTCAGCTGTTTCTTCCGCAAGACGTGGATGGCGACGGGTATTCGTTCTCCTTCAGCGCGGTCAAGATCTCCGCCGTCAACGATTTTGACGGCGGAAAGGCCGAGCTCGTCGGGAGCGTCGGCGCAAGCCAATTGAAGGACTAGACCAACTGAAGGACGAGAACGGATGGCGGGCATGAAACAGAGAATGCGGACGTTCGGCTTCACGCTGATGGAGGTGAATCTCGCGATCTTCATCATGGCGACGGGCGTTCTGGCGATGGTGGCGCTTTATCCGCTCGGCTACCGGGAGAGTCAGCAGAGCCGCGACGACGTGTGGGCGGCCGCCGAGGCCGACCGCGTCTTCAACATCCTGCACGCGACGCTCGGCGAACGGAACATGAAGTGGGACGACTGGCTGTCCACGGTCGACGCCTCTTCATCGACCACATGGGCGGACTATTGCGATCAGAACAAGGGATACGCCCCCAAGAAGCGGGGCGCGTGTACAGGAGCCGCGAAGGCGGTTCTGGACGCCCTCGTGGAGAAGGCGTCGAAGAAGCCGGCGGCCGTCTGGTTCAAGTCCTCCGACTACGCCTATGCCGTCGTCGCGCAGCCGGGATTCGTCAAGCAGGGCGTCGTGGATCCGAAGAAGGACTACTCCCGCATTGTCGTGAGCATGCGCGTCGCGCGCAATGCGGCGACGCTCTTCGCGCAGCCGATTTTCCTGACGGAGATCCATTTCCAGGGCGACCAGGAGAAGATGGGGAACTAGGAGGGGGACGTGATGACAGCGCAGACTTCCAGATCGGGCTTCACGCTCCTTGAAATGCTCGTCGCCTCCCTCTTGCTGGGGATGCTCGTGACGATTCTCACGATGGTGTTCAATTCGTCCTCCATTGCATGGCGGACGGGCAAGGCGGGATCGGCGAAGCTGTCGAAGCTGCGCCGGCAGCTCTCGCTCGTGCAGTACAACGCCGACAACGTCCTTCCCCGTGTGGACACTTCAGACAAGACGGGCTACGTCGTCTCGCCGTGGAAGGTCGAAGCGGGCGGCCAATCGATCCACACGCGCGCCGTACAGCTTGCCGACGACGCGAAACTGCTCTTCTCCCCCTCGTTTGCGAATCTGAAGAGCGATGAGGTGTCGGAAGATCCCTGGCTTGAGGTGACGAGTGCGGGCGGCACGCTCCAGCTCGACCAGACGGAGTCGTACACCGTGGGCGTCTTCTCAGACGGGCCGGACCGTACGACCGGCACGGACGACGACATCAGCACATGGCCGGACGAGGTGGAATTGTGATGAAGAGGATGCATGGAGACGAGGCAGTTGCCGATTCCGCCGGAAGGGGCGGCTTCACGCTCGTGGAGCTGATCGTGGTGATCGGCATGCTCATGCTGCTCGCCGGCGCCGTGACGACCTCCGTCGCGGGGGCCAGGCGACGCGCGAAAATCCAGCAGGCGACCGCCGAGGCGCAGGAGATGACGAAGGCGATTCTCGCCTTCGAGAATTACGGATCGCTCGCCTCGCATTTGATCGGCGAGAGCAAGCCCGAGGCCGCGACCGTGGACAATCTGAAGTTCATCCTCGGAAAGGTCCAGGCGGAGAACACGGGGCAGCAGGGAAACGTGCCGGTTCTCTTCAACGCCTCCGCGACGCGTGACGGACAGATTCTCGACCCATGGGGAAGGCCCTACCGCGTGATGATGCGCAAGGGCCGCATGAACGCGACGGGCAAGAGCCTCGGTTTCACGCCCTGCGTCTCTTTCCCGAACTACAATCGCCGTCCGGCCGCCGAAAGCCTGAAGACGGAATGAGAGGACCGACGACATGAGGACACATCGCAAGCAGGGAAGCGCGCTTCTCATCGTGCTCGGCTTCCTTTCGTTCATGGTGGTTTCCGCCGTGGCGTTCGCGATCTACATGCGCGCGGAGCGCAGGCCGTCTTCGGCGTTCCGCCGCGTGGCTGCGACGCGCCACCTCGTGAAGGCGGCTCTCGCGGAGGCGATCAGCCGCGTGGACGATGCGGTGCGCGACGACCCCTTCCCCGGCCTGTGCGCGACGAACAACAATGGCGCCGCCTTGGATCCGTCTCGATCCTACACGTTCGCCGACAGCAGCCAGGCGATGGACGTCTGGCATGGGCGTGTCTTCATGCCGCCTTCCCATCAAGGAAAGACGACCGACGCCGAGACGCGCTTTGCGCCCGCCGACGAGACCGTCAGCGTGTTGACGCTCGAAGGGCTCGGCTACCTGCCGCCGTCGCTCGTCAACGACGTGCGCTTCCTGTCGCGCTCGTCCTGGGCGGCGGCGTGGCAGCAGCTTCCGTTTGACGCGGGGCGCTTCGCCTATTGCGCCGTGAACGTGAGCGACTTCCTCGACGTCAACCGCCTTGCGGCGGACAAGCCCCGCACGGCGGAGGCGAAGAACCGCCTCTCGCTCGCACACCTCTTTGACACCGGCTTCGACCCGCTCGACGCCATGGCGGCGACCGTCTCTTCGGGGAGCGTGGAGAACCCCGCAGGCAATGGCGGCACGTTCGACGGCAAGACGAAAGACGGGGTGTATGTGCCGGGCGATGCGGTCCCCATGCAGCAGGGGGTTGGAAACACGGCGCCCTACGTGTCGCTTCTCGACTACAATCTCGCGTTGGACGCATCTTGGGCGCCGGAAGGGAGGCGTTTCTTCCGAGACTGGCTGGACGGGACGATGGTCGGCGGCGACACCTACTACAACGATTCCGCGAAGAAGGCGGTTGCGAAGTCCCCGTTCATCACCGACACCTGGCGGACGAACGAGACATGGGATGTTGACATCTCCACGGAAGCCGGCCAGCCGTTCTCGAATCTTGGGAAAACGAAGCCGCCACGGACGATTGGCGATGTCCGCAGCGCCGAGAAGAATCCGTTTCTCGATAAGGTCTTTGGGTCAAGCGGACTGTATGACAATTTCGTACAGTTTCTCCTTTACGACTATCTCGACCACGACGATGTGCCGCTCTCGCTCGTCATGCCCTGCGTGGAGCGCGTGCCGATGCTGACGGGGCTGAAGTGGAACATGCCGCTGACGACCCAGTGGAAATTGGAGGCGCATTCCGTGTCGGATGAGGTCACGGAATACAAGATTCTTCCAGGTTGGTTTACTCCGGCGACGCTCAAGGCCGTAATTGCCTTCCCGTTCAAGGACGCGGGCCTACGCCCTAATGGCTCCTACAAGGCCCAGGCCCTTGTGCAGTTCGTTCTTGTCTCGGGTTCGGTGAGCGCGCGTTCAGATGCCCTTGCCGAGGCGTTGCGTCCAAAGAGCGACGCGGACTGGGCTGCCCAGTCCGCGTTCGCCGGAGGGATGTTCAGGTTGTCCGCTGTCTCTCCGAAAATGGCCGTGTCGTTGCCCTCGAAAGTCGGCGAAGAAAAAGACGCCGCGTGTGGCGACATCCTTTTCCCGCTCAATTTCCAGGAGTCTCCTTGGGCCGATCCGTCTCCCACGATGATCACCGAGACGCGGGAGAAGGGCAGCAACAGCGGCGGTGTGAATGCCGATCCGAGTGGTGGCGGAGTGAAGATCAAATATACTATCAACATTCATCCGTGGACGGCCGATGGTACACCGTTGTGGGGGAACGACCCCCTCGATAGCCTTCCGACCGAACCACTTGTCCCCTATGTGTGCGCGTGGGTGCGCATCCTTGACAACGACGACAATGTGGTGGATCTTGTGCCGACGGGCGTTGAAGAGTCGGAGCGGCCGTTTCTTGGCCCGTGGGGCAACCTCGGCGGAGCGGGACAGCCGCTTCTTCATTTCTCGCAGACGGATAAGGCGTTTACATTGCCTGATTTGAAGGTGAATGGAGCGAACCTGGGCGCAGACTGGGCGCCCCAGTCGCTCTATGCCGTTGATCCGCGCATCAACAACGCGCCGGAGTTCTGGTTTGATGGCGGCGCGGGCGATGTAACCTTCACGGCATGGCTTGATAAAGTCCATGCGTTCATGGGAAGCCAACCAGACGACTGCGATCAGGACATCTTTATGTTCGTCTCGAATCAGGGTGTCCTGCAGTCGTTGGGCGAACTGGCCTTCTTGCCGAACTGCGTAGATGAGGTGGCGGGGATCGACCCCGGGAATCTAGGCGTCTATCCGGCGAATGATGCCGCATCTACGGGGATTGCGGCAAAGAAGTGCGTCTGGCGCACTTACCGCCCTTCCCCCTCCTTGTACGGGGAGTTGGCGAGTAGAGGTGTGGGGCGCTCCAACGCGAAGGAATGTCTCGTCAACCCACACACGGACAACCTCGGCGTGATGATGGCCGCGCTCGCGAACACCCCGATGAACTACTGGGCGTCCGCGCAGGGGGTTGACGACAAAGTCACGCTCTTCAAGAGCCTTGGGGCGGATCCGGACGTGACCGTCGAGACGTTCTCAAACTACAAGAAGTATGCGTTTAATGCGGCGAATGCGTCTGCCAAGCTCACGTACAAGGAACTTGTGCAGGTTGCGAAGACGTTCATGACCGCAATGGGCGGGCTTGAACTGCCGGCGTCGGACGAGGTGGCGAAGAATCTTGTGAAGTTTAACGGAGACATCAAAGCCGGAGAACAGCACAATGCCGTTGCCAGGCTTTTGAAGGAGAAGATCCGCAACGGTGTGCCGCCGTCGGCGGTCTGGCAGACGGTGTGGGACGACCTCTGGGCGCTCAACTGGGATAAAGGTTCTGACTTTTTCATGGATGCGACGGATGAACTCTTCGGCGTGCCGCTCTCCGAGCCGCTCTACGGCGTCGATCGCAAATTCCTCTACTCGTACTGGCGCGACTGCTTCGCAAACAACCAGCAGCTCTTCCTGATCTTTGTGCGCGCGGAGTCGAGCGCGCTCGGCGGTCCGGGCGAAGGCACGCCCGCGCAGCAGGGCGGCCGGGCCGTCGCGCTCGTGTGGCGCGACCCCGACGCATCGGAGGGGAACGGCTCGAGCGGCCGAGACCGCGACATGGAGCCGCAGTACAACGAGGAAAAGAACCGGCAGCGTCCCCACCGCACGCGCATTTTGTTCTATCACCAGTTTGACTGACGGGAGCGAAGACCATGCTAAGCGAAGAGCAGAAGAGCGAAGTGGCGAAGTGGTTTGCGTCGGGCGCGTCGCTCGACGAGATCCAGAAGAGGCTGAAGGCCGAGTGGGGCGTCCACATGACGTACCTCGACCTGCGGCTTCTGGTGGCCGACCTGCCCCAGCCTGCGGCGGTGGAGCCGCCGGCCGCGCCTCTGAAGGCGCCGGCGACGGAAGAGGTCGCCGCCGAGCCGCCGGAGCGCGCCGCCGCTCCCGGCGCGGACGAGGGGGAGGCAGCAGCCGATGTCGCCGTGGAGGTGGACGCGCTCATGATCCCCGGCACGATTGCAAGCGGGGCCGTCACGTTTTCGGATGGCACGAAGGCGAAGTGGTATCTCGACCAGCAGGGCCGTCTCGGCCTTGGCGATGCGCCGCAGGGCTACCGGCCGTCGCCGGGCGACGCGGCGCTCTTCCAGACGCGCCTTGTCGAGGCCCTTCGCGCGCGCGGCCTCGCCTAGCGTGCAGGCATGCGTGTGCCTGGGGGGATGCGGTTTCGCGCGGCAGGTCCCATCTGCCCGTCGCTGTGTGTACCCACGAAATGGCCGGCCGCGCATCAGCGCACCGTGGCCGCGCGCCTCTTCTCGAACCTTCACGAACGGCGTCCGTCCGGGAATTTATTACGCATCGAAATCTCAGAACGTGGCGGCGCGCGTCAGCGCACTGTGGCCGCACGTCTCGTGAAGAGCAAAAAGAGTTGAAACAGTAAAGAAAGGATTGCGCGATGTTGACATCTCTTTTGAACTGCGGCCTTGCGGCGGCGTGCTGGACGTTTACGTCGGCACCCCTGGCGGATGCGCCGGCGACGGGGCGGGAGACGGCCCCCGGCGTCCTTGAGCTGCGTGTGCCCGGCCGCGGCGGATGCGGATGGTGGACGACGACGGCCGCGATTGCGCCCGGCGGCGGCGTGCGCTTCCGCGCGACGGCCGAGATTGCGCTCGACGCGGCGGAGGACGCCCCGTACAACGACCTCATGATGTTCGTGCGCTGGGACTTCCCGAAAGACGGCAAAAAGCGCAAGGGAGGCTTCTACCAGCGCGACTTCGTCGCCTACGCGGACCGCGTGGAGGATGGACGGATCGTCCGCACGTTCGACGAGACATACGCCGTGCCGGAGGCGTCGGAGAGCGTCGAAGTCGAGATCGTCGGCAAGTGGCACGCGATGACGGCGACGATCCGAGACGTGAAGATCGAGAACGTCGCGCGCCCGAGGCCGCGCGTCGTGCGGTGCGTCGTCGGCAATCCCTTCGAGGCGACGGGCAACCGCATCATCGCGGCGCGGCGGCGCGCGGGCGAGACGATGGATGGCGCGAAGACGATGGCCGTCCACCTCGCGCGGATCGAGGCGTGCCTCACGAACATCTTTGCGCACGTCGAGCGGCCGGACATCATCCTCTTCTCCGAATGCCTCGCCTCGCAGGGTGCGCGCGACCCGGCGGAGGTCGCGGAGGCGGTTCCGGGCGGCCCGTCGTGGGCGCTTGCTGAGCGGTACGCGACGAAGCATGCCTGCCACATTGCGATGAACGTGAAGGAGCGCGACGCGGCGGGGCGGTGCCACAACACGCTCTTCGTCTGCGACCGCAAGGGGCGGCTTGCCGGGCTTTACCGCAAGGTCCACCTGACGAGCGGCGAATATCAGGGCGGCATTGTGCCGGGCGAGGGCTTCCCCGTCTTCGACCTCGACTTCGGGCGCGTCGGCGCGCTCATCTGCTGGGACAACTGGTTCTCCGAGTCGATCAAGATGGTGAAGCGCAACGGCGCGGAGCTGCTTCTCTTCCCGCTCGCGGGCTGCGCGTGGGACCACGTCGACACGGTCTTCCCCGCGCGCGCGATCGACGCAGGCATCCCGATGCTCGTCGCCATGCGGCAGGGGCATCTGCCGAACGGCATCATCGACCGCGACGGCACGTGGCTCGTGAAGACGTTCGAGGACTGCGGCTACGCCGTCGCCGACCTCGACCTGAACGAGCGCAAGCGCACGTTCTGGCTCTCGGTCGGGCCTGGCGGCGGAGACCCCTACGAACTCTACTACGACGAGAGCCGCCCGGAGGTCTACGAGCGCTTCGACTGGCGCCGGCCGCGGCGGTGAACGGTGGTCGGCCGCCGGCTTCCCCTGTTCCGATTCCTCGGGGGAATCAGGGGCGAGTCAAAAATCGGGACAAGGGCGTCCCCGATGCTTTTTTGATGGGCGTGGGCCGTGTCGCCCGCGCTTCGCACGGGTTACGGGTTGATCTTGGTTTGGACACCGAAGATTAGACCTTATCCAGGTTCAACAGCCTCTCATTTTACTTCGTCGGGTGCGTGGCTCGCGAGCCGACAAACCCATTGCTCGTACGGGAATGTACATCTTGACGGGCAAGTGATGGGCAAGAACCGGGAACGTGTCCGCTTCTGCTCCATCGCCACACCTGATGCTGCCGAGACAGGGCCTGGGAAGGGCCCGGGGAGGAAATCCTGGGGAGGGCCGCAATTCATTGCGGCCGAACGTATCACGCCGCGCGCCGCGTGGAGGGCCACAATCTCCGAACCCGTCACGCCGCGCGCCGCGACGGCTTTCAAGCAAGCTACGGCTTCATGCAAGAATACGGATTTCAGATAAGATTATTACGCACTGAAATCTCATTGCGTCCTGCCCATTGCGTCCCGTCTTGCCCCAGCGAATCCGCAATCTCGCCATCTTCAAGATTATTATGCGCTGAAATCTCATTACATCCCGACCATTGCATCTCGGCTTACCCTGCCGAACCCGTCACGCCGCGCGCCGCGACGCCTTTCAGCAAGATACGGCTATCAAGCGAGATTATTACGCAGTGAAATCTCATTGCGTCCCGCCGGCCCTTCTGCTAGACTGTGCGGCGGCAAGGAGGAGAAAGACCATGGCGACAAAATCGGAAACGGCGGTGCGGACGATAGAGGCGTCCGGGACGGCTGCGGCGTCCGCGCGGGCGTCCGCGCGGATGCGGGCCGCCGCGGAGGCGGCGCGGCGGGCGGTGGCGGACACGGCGCGGGCGGTCTCGGAGGAGGTGCGGGAGAGCTTCCGCGCGTGGGTCGAGCGCAACTTCTTCAATCC
>CAKUCX010000032.1 GCA_934643865.1 uncultured Kiritimatiellota bacterium | reverse complement strand
CCCCCGCGCCTTGCACGCGCAGCGGGCGCGCGCCGGGCGCATTGCTGACGGCCACGGCGCTGTCCACGCAGTACCACGGCGACGCGACGGAGGGCACATAGAGGTCCCACGGCACCTGCCCGTCGGGCCCTGGCAGCAAGAACCGGTCTCCCGCGCGGATGGCAACCGTCCCGCCGCCCATGACGGACGCGCCGTTGACATGCACGTGCGGATGCCCCATATGGCACACGCACGCCGGTCCCAGCGCGGGGCTGAAGTCGACGGCCGCCGTCCCGTCCGCCACGTCGGGAACCGCCGAGAAGATGTTCTCCGCGCGCGCGACCTCGACCGTCTGCCCGGCGGCCGCGTGGACGGCCGCCGTCCACCATTTCCCGTAGAGGGAGGAGAGGCGGCAGCGCGACGGGCCGCCGTCGGCGGGCGCGCGGAAGTGGAGATGCGCAGCGTCCCCCGTCAGCCGGTACGTGCGCGGCGGCACGACGGACGCGCCGAGGCGGAGGTGCGTGGCCGGCGCCGCGACCTCGACGGGGCCCGTGAAGGTGTTTTCGCCCGCAAGGACGACGTCGAGGTCCGTCGTCGTCATCTTCCGCCGGCTCGACACGCGCACGCCGCCCGCACCCGAGACGACGCCCGCGTTCGTCACGCTGACGAGCGTCTGCACGTCAAACGTGGCGCCTTCGGCGAGCTCGACGGGGCAGTCGAAGGCGAAGGAACCCTCCTGCTGGTCGGAAAAGGCATACGGACTCCCCTTCCCGCTTTGAAGGCCCGGGCGAAGGCCGAAGGTCCGCCCCGGCGGAATCCTGACGACGCAGCCGCTCTTCAGCGAGTTCGTGCTGGAAAGATAGACGTCCACGTCGTCCCCCGGCGGCGTGAACACGTCCAGGTCGCTCCAGTCGCTGCCCGGCGGAATGACGACGCCCCTGTGCTTCGGGTTGACCTCGCGCCGCCATCGGACGGCCACGTTCGCGTCGCGCGGCAGCGTCTTCACCGCGCCGCACAGGATCGTCAACGTGCCCGTCCGCGCGGCACCGCCCTCCGTGACGAAGGAGACGTTCGCGAAGTCGCCGTAGGCTTCGCCGAAGTGCGCGCCGTAGGTCGTGTCGACCTCCAGCGAAATTTCGTCGTAGCCCGTGATCTGGATGCGCCCTTCTCCCGACGCGATGAGCGCCGTGCGGATGTCGAGCGCGCCCGACGTCTCGCCGCGCCGGAGCGTGGCCGTGCCGTTCGTCGCCACGAGGCAGCACCAGAGGCGCTGCGTGTTCTGGCTGTTCGTTACGCTCACGACCGCGCCGTCCTGGAGGTCGTAGATCATCCCCGGCTTGTTTCGGGGGTCCAGCATCGTGCCGCCCAGATAGAACGGGCTGTTCGACGCGTCGACGACAACCGTCTCCGCCGCCGGCGCGGCAGCGGCCCAGCTCCCCAGGGAAAGGAGGAGGAGGCGCATCAAGGCCCGGCAGCGCGGACGCCGCGCCGCGTGTTCCGAATGAAGCGAGAGGCCCATCGTTTTCCTCCTAGCGTGCGTGTTCGATCAAGTCCGCCATGCGGTCGCGCCAGGCGTAGATCGCCTGCGGATCGTCCGTGAAGTTCACCATGGACTCCATCACCGAAAGCGGCACGTCGAGAAGCCGCCTCGCCTCCTTGGCCCAGGCGTCGCCCTTGTCCGCGTGCCGCGCGTAGATGTCCGACAGGATTTTAGCATAGTTGTAGTCTTCTACGCCATCCCGAAAGTTCTCAAGGCGCAAGGTCGCGATCGGCATGCCGTCCGGGCCGCAGTACGCAAGGACGCCGTCGCCGTCGAGCGCCTTCGCGTTTCGGTGGCGGATGCCGTGCGGCGACCACGACGTGAACGGCCCGTCCACGAGAGGCCGCTCCTTGTTCCACTTCGCGATCGCATAGTAGAGGAAGCCGTCCGGCTTCTCCCGCAGCGCCTGCGCGCCCATGAGGAGGCGCCCTTCGCTGAGCGGGCTCTCCACGAAGAAGTTCGCGCGCGGCGGAAGCTCGCCGCAGGCGACGTACCACCACACCTTGCGCCCCGCCGCGCGCGCGGCGGCGACCTTCTCCGCGTCCCAGTTCGTCGTGAGCGGGCAGAAGACGTCCACGTCCGCGAGCGGCGAGCCGACGCCGAGGTCCGGGTCGACCGCCGTCGTGATGACGGGCACGTCGGGCGCCTCCGCCTTCAGAAGCGCGAGCGCGCGCCGGACGGCGGGGAAGTGCTCGGCCTCGACTTCGTCGCAGCCGTACGTCATCGCGTATGCGCCCAGCCCGGCGGCGCGCGCGGCGGCGAGGCGCTTCTTGAGGGGCTCCAGGAAGAGGCGGCGCCACGCGGCTTCGTCGTGGCACATCTCCCACGGCGCGACGACGAACGGGCCGACGCGCCCGCGCGCGGCGGCGCGCCGGAGGAGGTCGAAGTCGGGGATCGCGTCGCCGCGCGCCGGGTAGATCGTCGACGGCAGGAGGAAGTATTCGCCGAGGAAGTCACTCCATTCCGTCCGGCGGCGGCGCCAGAGGTTGACGGGCGCGCCGGGGTCGCGCCGCAGGCGCTGCGCCTGCTCCTCCGTCCACGAGAGGGAGAGCGGCTGGACGTACGGCGTGAACGAGACGAGAAGCGGCAGCGCGGAGGTCCTGCCGACGGCGAAGGCGTTGACGCGCACCGCAAGCGGCACGACCCGCTCGACGCCACCGTCCGCCTGCACGCGCAGCCGCCCTTCGTAGACGCCCGCCGCGCACGCCTCGGGCGCCTTCACGCGCACGAGGAAGCTCTGGACGTCGCCGGGCGCGACGGAGACCGTGCGGAGGAACGGAAGAATCGGATCGGCATACCATCCCAGCGGCGTCGGATGGACGCGGCGCACGTATCCGCATGCGTTCGTCGCGCACGGTTCGCAGACGGCGAGGCCGTGGCGGAGGGGGGCGTGCGCGAGGACGAACCCAACCGTCTGCACCTCGACCTGGATCGGCGCGGCGCCCTCGGCCGTGACGTGGACGCCCGTGAGCGGCGCGTCGCCCGGCGCGGCGACGGCGAGCTGCGCGCTTTCGTATTCGCCGCGCGCAAGGCGGAAGGCAAGGCCCGTCGCAGGGGCGAGGCGCGCGAAGTCCGTGTCGCGCGGCCGGATCTGCTGCATCGACGAGGCCTGTGCGACGACCACCTGCGAGACATCCGCGCCGCCCGCCGCGAGACGCCGCCGAAACGCGGCGAGGTTCGCCGCCTGGCGCGGACGCGCGGCGTCAAGCTGGCGGCGGAACGCCGCCAGCCGCGCGCGCTCCGCTTCGTCTTCGGCGGCGACGCGCGCGGCGTCGAGCCGCCGCTCGCGTGCGAGGTAGGCGTCGACCGTCCCGCCGAACGCCCGCGGCGCGGGGGCGGCGGGGGGCGCCTCGCCCGGGCGCAGAAGCGCGAAGTCCGCGAGGCAGAGTGCGCTTGAGCGGGGCGAGCAGTGGACGAAGGCGAGAGCCTGGAGGTTCGTCGCGTCGGCGTCGAGCTTCGTCCAGTCGAGCGGCACGACGACGGCACGCGTGGCGCGCGGCGGCAGGGTGCAGGAGAAGCGCGCCCCGGGGCGCTTCCGCAGCCGGCCGTCGTAGAGGTAGAAGACGAGCGGCCGCTTGTCGGCGGAGAGGTTCGTCGCGTTGAAGGCGAGGCGGTCGAAGGCGGACCCGTCGCGCCGCGCGGCGTCCGCCCAATGGATCTCGGCGAAGCCGTAGCCGTCCCTCGCCTCCTTCTCCCGCCACGGCCCCATCCACAGCGCGCCCGTCCCCGTCAGGGAGCAGAGGTTCGTCGCGCAGGCGAAGCCCTGCGCGCCGTCCGCGCGCGCCTTGACCGTCACGTCGCCCGGCTTCAGGAAGTCGAAGACGGGCGCGCCGCCGGCGCGGAGGGGCGCGGCCGCCAGCAGCGCCGCAGCGGCGGCGCAACGCGAGAGCGCCGCGCGGGCGGCGGCGCCCGAAGCCCTGTCCCTGTCCCCGACGGCCATCGGACGGCCTCCCTCAGTCGTTGCCGATCCACCACGCGGGCGGGATCTGGTAGTTGACGTGCCCCGTGTCGCGGTAGTCCGTCACCTTCATGTCGTGCCCGACGAGGCGGAGGAGGAGCGCGAAGTGGACGTCGAACTGCGGCGTCTGCGGCGGGACGCCCGTCCCCCACGCGGCGGCGGCGGCGTTCTTGTACATCCGCGCCCACTCCTGCCCGCGCAGGTGGTGCCAGGTCGTCTCGATGAAGCCGAAGCCGCCGATCTCCGCGACGAAGTCCGCCATCGGCTTCATCGTCCGGTAGTTCCGCCACGGGCACGCCGCGACGGCGAAGCCCTTCTCCTTGAAGTGCCGCAGCGTGGGCCATTCCGCGCGCACCTCCTTCATGTCGCCGTAGGAGTACTGCCAGTCGCAGACGACGACGTCCTTGGGCAGCGTGTCGGCGAGCGTCGCCGTCCGGGCGTCGCCGCACGCGACGAAGCCCTTCCAGCGCGGGTCGGCGCGGTCGAGGAGCATGTCGTGCCAGATCATCGCGCGCGCGCCGCGCGCCTTCACGGCGTCGACGAGCCCCGCGAGGTGGCGGCAGACGAGCGACGCATACGGCGTCCGGCGGCAGTCGGGGCAGCCCGGCGGCTGCGCCTCGTCGCAGCCGAGGTGGAAGAACGGCGGATTGCCAAAGTCCTCGTGCAGCTCGGCGATGAGCGCGCGCAGGACGCGCTGCGTCTCGGGGTTCGAGAGGCACCAGTTCCAGCCGCCCGGCTCGAAGAGCGGCTCGTACTCCGGCCGGAGGTCGAGGACGGCGTGCTTGAGCGTGCAACTGCGGGCGGAGGAGGCGTGCCCGAAGGCGTTGAGCTGCGGAATGAGCATGACGCCGAGGTCGCGGCCGAGCGCGACGAGGCGGCGCACGTCGCCCTTCGTCATCTTCGCCCCGGGCCAGCTCCACCACGGGTGCGTCGCCGACGCATACATCCCCCACGGCTCAAGGATGGCGTAGTTGAACTTCATCAGCGCGGCGAGGCGGACCGCGCGCTCGATCTGCTCCGTGCGCACTTCGGGGAACCAGCAGAGGTGGAGGCCGCGGAAGGCGAGGTGCGGCGCGTCGGAAAGCGCGAGCGTCGGCAGCAGCCGCCCTTCCGTCCGAAGCGTGCCGCGCTTCGCGATCGCGAGCGGGCGAAGCGAATACGCCGCCCAGCGGACGCCCGCGAGCGTCCGCGCGGCGATCCGCACGCCCCGCGCGTCGGCGGCGAGGGCGTATGCCTCGTCGCCGGGGCGCAGGGCAAGGCCGGCCGGCCCCACCGCCGCCTTCGGCGCCGCCGCGCCGAACCATGCCGCGAAGTGGCGGTTGAGCCACGCGACGCCCGCCGCGTCGGGGCAGTCCACCGTCACCGCCGTCGCCGCGTCAAACGCGACGGGGCGGTCCATATCCGCCGTGAACGCGGCCGGCAGCGGAATCGGCGCCAGCTCGATCGCGTTCGGGTTCGCCGCGTTCCCGGCGACGCCGTTCAGCGCCGCCGCGAACACGATGGCGGCGAGCAGTCTCTTCATGTCTCTTCCTCCTGTCCTCCCCCGCAGGAACGGGACGAGCGGCCGACGCATCCATGCCCGCGAGATTTTCGACGGTGCAAGTATAGCACAGATCCGCATCGCCGGGGTGGGCGCGCCATGCGGGGACTGGACGGAGAGGGGGCGAATCGACGATCCGGACGGGAGGCCCGCGCCCGTCACTCTTCGCTTTTTTCGTCTTCGGACTTGCCCTCGATGAGCCGGCCGCACACGAACAGCAGCACGACCGAAACGACGGAGACGCCCACAATGATGAGAAGTTTTGCGGTCATTGTTTTCCTTGTCCTGTTATGGCTGCGCATTGCCGAAGACGTCCTTCGTCGCCCCGGCCCTATCTTGCTCGTCCTCTTTCCTTTTTGATGTCTTCATGCGGCGGAAATACTCCCGGAACACGCCGAGAAGCATCCAGCCCGTCACCTTCTCCGTGCGGTTTGCCGCATCGGCCGCGACGAGGCGCGCCTCGACGGTCCCCTTCGCCTGCTCTGGCTCGAAGAAGCCGGCAGACGCAACGACGCCGACGACGAGCAGCGCCACGAGCGCCAGCACCTTCGCGCGGCGGACGCGGCGGCGCGTGCGGATGCGCGCGATGAGCCGGTCGGCAAAGTCCGCCGGCAGATGCCTAGGAATTTCGAGACAGCAGTCCATGGAGAACCTCCCTTGCCTTGTGAAGCCGTGATTTGACCGTCCCCGCCGGAACGCCCAGTTCCTGGGCGATTTCCTCGACGGGCTTCGCGTCGAAGTACCTTCGCTGAACCACAAGCCGAAGCGGTTCGGAGACGCTACCGACCGCCGCGCGCAGCGCCTCAAGCCCGGCATCCTCCGCAAGCTCCGCGAACAGCGGATCAGGCCGCTCGGGCAGATCGACCGCATCGCCGAACGGCACGATCTCGACGCGGCGTCGCCGCACGTCCATCCGCCGGAAATTCAGCAGAATCGTGTAGAGCCAGTTGAAGAACGCGCCTGTCGCCTCGTATTTCGAGATCTTCCGGATGGCCTGGTCGAAGGTGCGGAAAACAAGCTCTTCCGCGTCATGGTCGTTGCGGCACAGCAGAAGCGCAGTGGCAAAAAGGCGGTCTCCGTACTCGGAGACGAGCCTCTTTGCACCGCTTTCCGGATTTTTCCTGATTTCAAGCCAGATTTCCATGCGGAATGCTTTGCTGTGCAGTTTACTTATGTTAATGCACGCCCTGTTCGGCAGGTTCACGAAAAAGAGAAAAATCTTTCCGTGCGCCGCCGCGTCCCTCCGAGGGGATATGCTAGACTAGGTTCACAGCCATGAACGACATCGAACTCCTCGCCCCCGCCGGCTCTTTCGAGACCGCCCTCGCCGCCTTCGCCGCCGGCGCGGACGCCGTCTATCTCGGCCTCGACGCCTTCTCCGCGCGCGCCGACGCCGTCAACTTCACGGACGCGCAGCTGCGCGACCTGCTCGCCCTCGCGCGCCGGGACGGCCCGGCAAGGAAGGTCTACGTCACGTTCAACACGCTGCTCGACGACGCCCAGCTGCCGGAGGCCGCCCGGAAGCTCGCCCTGCTCGACGAACTGCGCCCGGACGGCCTCATCGTGCAGGATCTCGGCGTGGCGCGTCTCGTGCGCCGCCACTTCCCCCACCTCGAACTCCACGCCTCCACGCAGCTCGTCGCCCACAACCTCGAAGGCGTGCTCGCGCTGCGGGAGCTCGGCTTCACGCGCGTCGTCCTCGCCCGCGAACTCTCCATTGAGGACATCCGCTCCATCACGCGCCGCTGCGGCTGCGAGATCGAGGTGTTCGTCCACGGCGCGCTCTGCTACTCGCTTTCCGGCCTCTGCCTCTTCTCCGCCCTGGAGAAGAACCGCTCGGGGAACCGCGGCCGCTGCGCCTACTGCTGCCGCCTCGCCTACACGGACGCGGCGGGGACGCGGTCGCTCCCCTTCTCCATGCGCGATCTGCGCCTCGACGACCACCTCGAACAGCTCCGCGACGCGGGCGTCGCCTCCCTCAAGATCGAGGGCCGCATGAAGTCCCCCCTCTACGTCTCGACCGTCACCGCCCACTACCGCGAGCTGCTGGACGGCCTCCCGCCCGCCACGACGCGCGCCGACCTCGAAACGGTCTTCTCCCGCCGCACGACGGCACTCTACGCGGACGGCTACCCGAAGTCAAACCTCCTGCCGGAATCGTCCGCCACCGCCCTCGACCCCACCTCGCTCGGACACCTCGGCACGCCCGTCGGCACCGTCAAGCGCCTCACGAAGGACCGCGAAGGCCGCACGTGGCTGCGTTTCCACACCGCCCGCGCCCTGGAGCGCCACGACGGCCTCCAGTTCGCCTCGGAGGGGGGCAAGCCCGTCGGCTTCGGCATCTCGGACCTGCGCGTGGCCCTGTCCCGTTCCACCGTCTTCTCAGTTCCCGCCGGCAGCGACGTCGAGGTTCTCGTGCCCGAAACCGTCGCCCCCCACGCGCTCGTGCCGGGGGCGACCGTCTTCTGCTCCGCCTCCAACGAAGTCAAGCGCCGCTTCCCTATTCCCTCGTTCCGTCCTTCGTCCGTCACCCCCGGCACGCCCGTCAACCTCACGGTCACGCTCGCGCCGACCGGCATCACGGCGGCTGCGGTTTCGGCGGACGGCCTCTCCGCCGACGCAACGTTGTCCCTCGATGCGCCCACGGCCTCGCACCACCCGGAACGCACGGAAGAGGCCGTACGGAAGGCGTTCGCGCGCCTGGGCGGCACCGCCTGGGCGCTCGGCTCCCTCACGCTCGACGACCCCGACCGCCTCTTCGTACCCGCCTCCGCGCTCAACGACCTGCGCCGCCTCCTCGTCGAACGCCTCGATGCCGCCCGCGACGCGGCACGGGCGCGCACTCTCTCGGACGTCGAAGCCGACATCGCCGCAGCGCGTCCCGCCTCCACTGAAGATGCCCCCGTGCCCACCCGCGTCCTCAAGCTGCGGCTCGACCAGCCCCTCCCCGACGACGTCTGCTCCTACGACGAACTCGTCGTCGCGATCGGGCACGCCGCCGGACGGGATGTCGAACGCACGCTCACGCACATGGCGGAGACGCTGCGCGCCCGCGCCGAGGCGACGGGCGACCCCGCCCCGCACATCCGCCTCGCCCTTCCCGTCTTCACGCCCGAACGCGCCTTCAACGCGCTCCGTTCAACCGTCAAGCACATGGTCAAGGCCGGCATCACGTCCTGGGAGGCGGCGGACCTCGCCGGACTCCGCCTCCTCGCCCAGCAGGGCCTGGCGGACCTCACGGCGGACTGGTCGCTCTACGCATTCAACCGCCCGGCCCTCGCCCAGTTCGCCGAACTGGGCCTCGTGCGCTGCGTGGCCTCGCCCGAAAATGCCGCCGAAAATCTGCACCTGCTCGCCGCCGAAACGACCTCCGCGCCGCCGCACGCCGAATTTCTGATTCGGCAGAACACGCCGCTCTTCCTCTCCCTCACACGCCCCGCGACGCCCGATCCCGCCCACCTCACGGGACTCCGGGGCGACACGTTCACGAGCTTCCCGCTCAATGGCCTCTGGGTCACGACGCGCACGGAGGCACGCCGCTTCCGCGTTCCCGGGAACGCCGCCACCACGCGCGTCGACCTCAGCTGGGACCCGGCGAGGGGCGCGTAAAAATACCCGCACAGGAGTGTTGCCTTCTGCGCAGGAGACTGCTATAATGACTTGATACGATTTTCACATCAATAGGAGTGCAACATGTCAGGTCACAGCCACTGGGCGACAATCAAGCGCGCGAAAGGCGCGGCGGACGCGAAGAAGGGCAAGATCTTCTCGAAGCTGGGCAAGGAAATCACGATCGTCGTGAAGGCCAAGGGCGGCGATCCGAACACGAACCCCACCCTCCGCACGCTCATCGCGAAGGCGAAGGCCGCGCAGATGCCGAACGACAACATCGACCGCGCGATCAAGAAGGGCACGGGCGAGCTGGAGTCCGCCGCGCTCGTGGACGCGCAGTACGAGGGCATCAAGGGCGCCGTCGCCATCGTCGTCACCGTGCTGACCGACAACAAGAACCGCGCGGCCGCCGAAGTCGGCAACGTCTTCAAGAAGAACGGCATCGAGCTCGCGAAGCCCGGTTCCGCCTCCCGCCTCTTCGACAAGCTCGGCCAGATCATGGTTCCGGCCGCCGACGGCCTCGACGAGGACAAGGTGATGGAAGTCGCCCTTGAAGCGGGCGCCGAGGACGTCGTCGCGGAAGACGGCGGCTTCACCGTCAAGTGCCAGCCCGCCGACTTCGTCGCCGTCACCGACGCCATCAAGGCGGCCGGCATCGCGATCGACGAGGAGAACTCGAACGTCGGCCTCGTGCCGAACATGACCGCCCCCGTGAGCGACGTCGCCGTCGCCAAGGCGATCAACAAGTTCGTCGACATGCTCGAAGACCTTGAGGACACGCAGGACGTCTACACGAACATGGAGACGACCGACGAAGTCGATGCGGCCCTCGAAGCTGAGGGCTGAGGTCTGCCATGAAGCTCGAACACATCGGCTTCAACGTCGCGGAGCCCCAGCGCGTCATGGACTGGTGGTGCGCGAACCTCGGCTTCGCGCAGGTCCATCCCGCCTTCATCGTCGACTCGACGGGGCAGATGGCGATTGAGTTCTACCGCAACGACGCCGCTCCGATTCCGGACTACGCCCGGACGAGCCCGCTCACGCTCCACGTCGCCTTCCTTTCGGAGGACGTCGACGCCGACGCCGCGCGCCTCGTCGCCGCCGGCGCGACGTTGCTGGAGACCGTCCACAAGCCCGGCTTCGACATGGCGATGCTGCGCGATCCCTTCGGCATCGCCATTCAGTTCGTCACGCGCGGGACGCCCGTCCTGCGGTGAAGCCGCGCGTCCATTTCATGGGCATTGGCGGGGTCGGCATGGCCGGTCTCGCCTTTCTCTTGAAACGGAGGGGGCTACGGGTCAGCGGCTGCGACGTGTCCGAGACGCCCCGCACGCGCTGGCTTGCGTCCTGCGGGATTCCCGTCGCGCGCGGCCACGATCCCGCGCACCTCGCCGACGCCGACGCGCTCGTCGTCACGCCCGCCGTGCCGCCCGACGCGCCCGAGCTCCAGGCGGCGCGCGCGCGCGGCCTTTCCGTCCGCTGCCGGGGCGCCGTCCTCGCCGACTGCGTGAACGCCGCCTTCGGCGTCGCCGTCTGCGGGACGCATGGCAAGACGACGACCGCGACCTTCGCGGCGAAGCTCCTCGCCGCCCTTGGCGACGCGCCCTCCTGGTGCATCGGCGGCGAGACGGGGGCGATGCCCGTCGCCTGCGCCGGCGCCCCCGACGCCCCCCTCGTCGTCGAGGCCGACGAATCGGACGGCACGCTCGCCCTCTACCGTCCGCGCGTCCTCGTCCTCAACGCCGTCGACTTCGACCACCTCGAACACTTCGCCTCCCCGGACGCCTACTTCGACTGCTACCGCGCGGCCCTGCGCGGCACGACGGACGCGGTGATCGCCTGCGCCGACCACCCCCGGGCCTTCGCCCTGGCGCGCGAGGCCGTCGCGCCCGGCGTCCGGCTCGTCACCTTCGGCTTCGCGCCCGGCGCCGACGTCCGCGCCGCCGACTGGCCCCGGCTCGGCGAACTCGTCCTCGGCCGCCACAACGTCCTCAACGCGCTCGCCGCCCTCGCCGTCGCCCGCGTCCTTGGACACGCCGACGACGCGATTGCCGCCGCCCTCCCCGCCGCCCTCGCCGAGCTTCCCGACCGCCGCTTCCAGCAGGTCTGGCCGTCCCCTCCCGTCTACACCGACTACGCGCACCATCCCGCCGAGCTCGCCTGCGCCGTCGGCATGGCGCGCGCCCTCCGTCCGAAGCGCCTCCGCGTCCTCTTCCAGCCCCATCGCCATTCGCGCACGAAGGCCCTGCTGGCCGACTTCCCGCCCGCGTTCGCGGAGGCAGACGAAGTGGTGCTCGTCCCCGTCTACGCGGCGTTCGAGCCGCCCCTTCCCGGCGGCGACGTCGCCGACCTCTACAAGGCGTTCCGCGACCGCCCCGACGCGCCGCCGGCGCAGCGCCTCCTGCTCGCCCGCTCCGCCGAGGAGGCGTGGCGGCACGTCTTCCTCACGCTCGAACCCGGAGACCTCGTCCTCCTCGCGGGCGCGGGCGACATCGTAAACCTCCTCCCCCGCGTGCGGCGCGACCTGGCGGCCCTGCCCATGCCACCCCCCGTGCGTACATGGCGCGCCCTTGCCCCGCTCTCCTTCTACCGGACGGGCGGCGCGACGTGCGGCGGCGGCGCGCGCGTCGTCGTCGGCATGGGCTCGAACACGTGGTTCAGCGACTGCGCGAGCGACGTGGAGATCGTCCGCCCCGCCTCGCCCGCCGGCGCCTCCCTCCTCCCCGCCCATCCCGAGCTCGCCTTCATGGCGGGCATCCCCGGCACGGTCGGCGGCTGGGTGAAGATGAACGCGGGCGCGTTCGGCCATTCCATTTCCGAGGCCGTCCGCCGCGTCAAGGTGGACGGGCGCTGGCGCGACCGCGCCGCCTGCGGCTTCGCCTACCGGCGCTCCGCCATCGACGGCGTCGTCGAGGACGTCGAATTCGACCCCGCCGCCATTCCGGGCCTCCCCGACGCGGCCGCCTTCCGCGCGCGCCGCCCCGCCTTCCCGCCGCGCACGTGCGGGAGCGTCTTCCGAAACCCCGCGCCCGACCGGCCCGCCGGGCGCCTCCTAGAGGCGGCGGGCGCCAAGGCCCTGCGCGTCGGCGGTGCCTCCGTCTGGGAGCGGCACGCGAACGTCATCGTCGCGGGGGCGGGCTGCACGTCGTCGGACATCCTCGCGCTCGCGCGCCTCATGGCGGCCGCCGTAAGGGAAAAGTTCCACGTGGCGCTCACGCCCGAAGTCGGCGGCCTTGTGGTATAATCTGCGGCATGTCGATTTTCAAGAAAGTCGCCGTCCTGATGGGCGGCACGTCGAACGAACGCGCCGTCTCCCTCGCCTCCGGCAAGAACGTCGCCGACGCGCTCGCCTCCCTGCATGAATTCGAGGTCGTCCCCGTCGTCCTCGACGCGGACAACCTCGACGCGCTCCCGCCCGGCATCGACGCCTGCTACATCACGCTGCACGGCGGCTGGGGCGAGAACGGCGGCGTGCAGGCCGCCCTCGACGCGCGCGGCATCCCCTACACGGGCCCGGGCGCGCGCGCGAGCCGCCTCGCGATGGACAAGATCGAGACGAAGAAGGCGCTCGACGCGGCGGGCATCCCCAACGCCCCCTGGTGCGTCGTCGGCGACGCCGACGCGGCGTGCGCGGCGGCCGATCTGCCGCTGCCCCTGCCCGTGGTCGTCAAGGCCCCGCGCGACGGCTCCTCCGTCGGCGTCTACGCCGTGGAAGCCTTCGACCAGTGGGCGGAGGCCGTCCACGGCGCCGTGTACATCGACCGCGAGAAGTTTGGCGGCACGGGCGAGGCCCTCGTCGAGGCGTTCGTCCCCGGGCGCGAGATGACCGTCGGCGTCCTCGGCCGCGAGGCGCTGCCCGTCGTCGAGATCTGCGCGCCCGGCGGATGGTACGGCTACGAGGAGAAGTACCGCTCCGACGCGACGCGCTACCCCTTCCCGGCGGACGGCTTCCTCCCCGAGATGCAGCGCCTCGCCCTCGCTGCCTTCGACGCGACGGGATGCCGCGGCGTCGCGCGCGTCGACTTCCGCGTCACGCCCGAGGGCCGCCCCTTCGTCCTCGAACTCAACACGTCGCCGGGCATGACGGGCCACTCGCTCGTCCCGAAGGCCGCCGCGAAACGCGGCCTCCCCTTCCCCGAATTGTGCCGCCGCGTCCTGGAAGCCGCCGCCCATGATTAAGCGCAGGAAAAGAGCGGGCGAGGGCGGCACGTCGCGCGGCCTCGTCGTCTCGGTCCTCGTCGCGGGCCTCGCCCTCCTCGGCGCCGTCGCCTTTGGCATCGCGCGCGGCGTGGGCGCGCTCGCCGGCCTCTGGCGCGAACAGTACCGCGTTGAAGACCAGGAGCTCAACGTCGTCGTCGAGGCCAAAAAGTCAATCCGACCCAATCCGGCGCTTCGCGACACCATCACGTTCTGCTTCGGGCTGACGAACGGGGCCAATCTGGCCACGCTCCCCTTTGCCGACCTGCGCCTCAGGTTCCTGGACAGCTATCCGAACTTCCGCGACATTCAGATCGAGCGGAAGCTGCCCGACCGCGTCGTCATCACCGTCGACGAACGCGAGCCGCTTGCGCGCGTCGCGCCGCCGCGCGGACGTGCCGCCTCCAACCGCGTCGTGGACCGGGAGGGCGTCGTGTTCCGCTTCCTGCCCAACACCGCCCTTCTGCCGGTCATCCGCGAGGCCGACGCCGTCCCGACGCCGCCCGGCAAGCGCCTCTCCGGGCACGCCGCCGCCGCCCTGCGCCTCGTCGAGGTCGCCGCGCAGCCCGACCTCGCCGACCTGCGCGTCCTCGAAGTCAACACGTCGCACAAGGACTATCTGCTCGTCACGCTCGGCAACTACGACCGCGTGAAGCTCGCGTGGGACCGCATGGACGACGACACGCGCGCCGCGCGCGAGTCGCTTCGGCGCCAGCTCCGCCACCTCAAGAGCGTGATCGAGACAAGCCTCACGCCGCGCGCCACCGTCTGGATCGCGACGGACTTCGGAAAGCCCTGCCGCATCTACGCGAGCGACCCCGCCCGCAACGGCAACCAGCAAAGGACGCCTTCCCCGTGAACTTCTCAGACCCCATCGCCGCGCTTGAAATCGGCACCTCCCGCACCGTCGTCGCCATCGGCGAGCCGCTCGAAGGCGGGCGCGTGCGCGTGGCGGCCGTCGGCGCAATCCCCTCCAACGGCGTGCGCAAGAGCCAGATCGTCGACATCGCCCAGGCGCGCTACTCCGTCGAATCCGTCCTCAAGCGCCTCGCCGACCAGTCGGACTATGCGATCGGCCAGGCCTTCCTCGTCGTCTCGGGCCCGCAGATCCGCACGAAGTCCGTCGTCGCGCAGTGCCCCGTCGACGGCGGCAAGGTGCGCGACGAACACCTCGCCGAGGTCGACGCGCGCTCCTACGAGATGGGGCTCGCCTCCGACCGCGAGGCCATCGAGCTCGCCCCGATCGGCTACCAGCTCGACGACATCGTCGACATCGCCTCGCCCAAGGACATGAACGGGCACCTGCTCTCGCTGCGCTCGCTCTGCATCCACGGCTCGGCGCAGCGCCTCGCGGACGCGCGCAACGCGGCGCACGCGGCGAAGCTCGAGCTCCTGCCCGAAACCTACTTCGCGGGGACCTGCGCGGCCGCCGCCGTCCTGACGGCGCAGAACAAGCGCGACGGCGCGCTCGTCATCGACCTCGGCGGCGGCTCGACGGCCTTCACGGCGTGGTCCGGCGGCCGCCTCGTCCAGGCCGGCGTCGTCGGCGTCGGCGGCGACCACGTGACAAGCGACATCCGCATCGCCTTCTCGGTCTCGCAGGCGCAGGCCGAGCATCTCAAGACGGCCGCCGCCTCCGCGCTCATCCGCCCCGAGGACGCCCAGCAGCGCGTCGCCGTGCCCGACCCCATGCCGGGCTTCAAGGCCGCTTCGATCTCCCGCCGCGCGCTCAACACCGTCGTCAACGCGCGCCTGCAGGAGCTCTTCGCCGTCATCCGCGCGAAGCTCGACGAGGAAGGCCGCCTCCACGAGCTCAACGCGGGCGTCGTCCTCACGGGCGGCGGCGCGGCCCTCCCCGGCGTCGCCGACCTCGCCCGCACGGTCTTCGGCTGCGGCGTGCGCGTCGGGACGCTCGTTCCGGAGATCGAGGGGCTGGAGGGCGAGGCGCACCCCGCCGCCTGCGCCGTCTTCGCGGGGTTGCTCCTCCTCGCCCAGCAGGAGGGCCGCCCGTCCTCCTCGCTCTTCGACTCCGTCAAGAAGGCCCTCGGAGGGATTTTCCGGAAATGAACGCGCTCCCCTCACCTCTCCTCCTCGTCGGCGTCGGCGGCGCGGGTGCCCGGATGGTCCGCGGCATCCTGCGCGCCTGCGGCTCCGACATCCGCGCGCTCGTCCTCGACACGGACGCGCAGTCCGGCGCGACGGGCGACCTGCCCTTCATGCTCCTCGGCGGCAACCGCCTCGCCGGGCGCGGCACGGGCGGCCAGCCCGCCTCGGCGCGCGCGGCCTTCCAGGACAACCCCGCCCTCCTCGACCCCGCGCTCCAGGGCGTGCGCGCCGCCGTCGTCGTGACGGCCCTCGGCGGCGGCACGGGCGGCGGCGCGACGGGCGAGCTGCTCAAGCACCTCCACACGCTGGGCATCGTCACGCTCCTCTTCGCGACGATGCCGTTCGCCTTCGAAGGCGACGAGCGCGCCCGCTCCGCCAAGACGGCCGCCGGCCCCATCGGCGAATATGCCGACGTCTCCGTCTTCCTGCCGCTCGACGATCTTGTCGCGGGCGCCGCAGGGGGCGACAACCTGAAGGAGGCGCTCGCGCGCGGCGTCGACACGCTCGCCGCCGGCGTCACACTCCTCTGGCGCCTCCTCGAAAAGCCCGGCTACATCCAGCTCGGCCCCGAACGCCTGCGCAGCATCCTCCTCCGCTGCGGACGCGGCCAGTTCGCGACCGCGACGGCGCGCGGTGAGAACCGCGCGCAGGACGTCCTCGCCGCCCTTGCGGCGCATCCGCTCCTCGCGCGCGACGCCGCGCGCCCCCCCGTGCGGACGGTGCTCGTCGGCGTGCTCGCCGGCGATGACCTGCGCCTCTCCGAGGTCGCCGCCCTCTCCTGCGGCCTCTCCGCCGCGTTTGGCCCCTCCGCCTCCATCGAGCTGGGCACGGTCAACGACGAGAAGACCTTCTCCGGCCGCCTCTCCGTCGTCGTGCTGCTCTTCGAGGAGCATGCCACCCACACCACCCCGCACGCCGCCCTCCTACGCGCGCAGGCGCCGGCCGACGGACGCCCCCACGGCGAACACGCCCTCGCGGCGAACTCCCGCTTCCGCAACGCCGAGAAGACCTTCTGGAACGACGAAGACCTCGACGTGCCGACCTTCATCCGCCGCAGCCTCACGCTGGACCGCTAGTGACGCGCGACGGACATATCCGCCTGCTCCCGCTCCACGTGGCGAACAAGATCGCCGCCGGGGAGGTCGTCGAGCGCCCCGCCTCCGTCCTCAAGGAGCTTCTGGAGAACGCCCTCGACGCGGGGGCGACCCGCATCGAGGCGACGGTCCTCGCGGGCGGGCGCACGCTCGTCGCCGTGCGCGACAACGGCTGCGGCATGACGCGCGAGGACGCCCTCCTCTCGCTGGAGCGCCAGGCGACCTCGAAGATCCGCGACGTGGACGACATCGAGCGCATCGACACGCTCGGCTTCCGGGGCGAGGCGATCCCCTCCATCGCCTCCGTCTCGCGTTTTACGCTCACGACGCGCCGCGCGGAGGACGAGGGCGGCACCTGCCTCGCCGTCAATGCCGGCCTCCTCGCCGAGGTCAGGGACTGCGGCGCGCCGCCCGGCACCTGCGTCGAGGTGCGCGACCTCTTCTGCAACGTCCCCGCCCGCCGCAAGTTCCTGCGCGCCGTCGCGACCGAGGAGACACACATCCGCGCCACCTTCACCCTCAACGCCCTCGCCCACCCGGACGTCGGCTTCACGCTGGTCCTCGACGGGCGCGAAGCCTACCGCCTGCCGCCGGGCGCGACGCTGGAGGAGCGCATCCGCGACCTCTTCGGCACCCCCTTCGCCGAGTCCCTCCTGCCCTTCGGCGACAAGCCGGAAGGGGCGTCCGCCGTGTACGTCCACGGCTACGTCGAGCGCCCCGAAAGGGGCCTCGCGGCGACGCCCGCGACGCGGCGCGACCAGTTCGTCTTCGTGAACGGCCGCCCCGCGACGGCCGCCGCCGTCGCCTACGCCCTGCGCGAAGCCTATCCGCGCACGCGCGAGGAGGCGCGCCCCGCCCTTGTCCTCTTCATCGACCTGCCGCCGGGCCAGGTCGACGTGAACGTCCACCCCGCCAAGCGCGAAGTCCGCTTCCGCCGCCCGTCGGACGTCCGCGACGCGATCATCTCGTCGATCCGCCGCGTCCTCGCGCCGGCCCCCGTCCCCGCCCCGACCGCCGAAATGCCCGCCGCCGCGTCGATTGCCCCCTTCTCGACGCCCGTCCAGCCCTCCTTCGCCTTTCCGCCCTCTGCGCCCCGCCCCGCCCCGGCGCCGACGCCCCCAGACCCCCTCTCCCGGCCTCGCGCCCTCTGGCGCTGGTTCCACGTCCTCGCGCAGACCTCGACGGGATACGTCCTCTTGGAGACGGACACGGGGCTCGTCACGCTCGATCCCCGCGCGGCGCGCGCGCGCATCGCCTACGAGCGGCTTCTCGACCGCCAGGCCGTCGCCTCCCAGCCGCTCCTCATTCCCGAGACCGTCCAGCTGCCGCCAGCGGACTCCGCCCGCATCCGCAACTTTCAGAAAGACCTTGAGGCGGTGGGCTTTGTCCTGGAGGCGTTCGGCCGCGACACCTGGAAGATCGACGCCGTGCCGGACCTCGTCGGCGGCGTCGCGACCGCGAACCTGCTCGCGTCGATCGCCGCCGACATCGCGGCCCTCGGCGCACGGCGCGGTTCGGCCCGCTGGCGCGACGAGCTCGTCGCGAAAAGCCTCGCGCAGTCGCTCGCGGGCGCCTCGCCGAAGCTGACGGCGGAGAGCGCCGAGCGGCTCGTCGAGGAGTTGGCGGGCACGAAGATGCCCTACATCTGTCCGCGCGGAAAGCCCGTCATGGTCTTCAGGTCCCACCGCGAACTTTCGCGAAATTTCGGCCGCTAGGTCATTGACGGCGACGGGGAGAAAGTGTATACTGATGGTCGTGTTTCAACACGGAGCGTAGCGCAGTCTGGTAGCGCGTTTGGTTCGGGACCAAAAGGCCGAGGGTTCAAATCCCTCCGCTCCGACCATTTTACGGAAGACAGACAACCGCGATAAACGCGGTTGTTTTTTGTTTTTAGTCATCGTTTTGCGCCATTATGACCTGCGGGTCGCATCGAACGGACGGCGGTAAGCCTATCGGAGGCGGCCAAGCCAGATGTAGTCGAGGCGCACGGTGCCGGTGACCGGCGCGCCGTCCGCCGAGAAGGCGAGCTTGAGCTGCTTCACCTCGCCGGCCCTCGGCAGGGGCACGGTGTAGACGCGGTCGTCCGCGTCCAGGGGCGTGACGTCGAAGGCGACGCTGCGCGCCGCGTCCCACACGGGCGCACCGTCCGTCTGCCACCAGAGGCGCATCCGCCGCGACGTCGTGTGGTTCTGCATGCGGATGCGCGCGGCGTTCGCGCGCGACGCGCTGAACGCCACGCCGAGGTCGCGGTCACAGGGCGAGACGAGCGCCGCCCGGCCGCTCCCCTTCACGGCAATCACGAAATAGTCGCCGCAGACGAGCTGCACGGGGAAGGCCTCCGAATTCCAGAACGCGCTTCGGCCGGGGATGAACGCATAGTCCGTGCCCGTCCCCTCCACGCACCAGCCCTGCGCATCGAGGTTCCGAGCGAAGTCCCATGCCCGGAAGGTGCGCGCGCCCGGCGGCAGCACGTGGACGGCCGTGCGCGCCGTGCGCCAGAGCGTCCCGTTGTCCGCCGTCACGTTGAGGCGGTAGTCGCCCGGCCCCGGAAACGCCGCCTTCGTGCGCGCGGCGGCGGGCTGCGCGAAGCGGACGCCGGCCGGGCCCTCGACCTGCTCCCACCGGACGGCGGCCCGCGGGTCGCCGACCTTCGCCGAAAGGGCCGCCACCGGCGCGTCCGTCCACACCTCGCCGCACGCCCTCACCTCCGGCGGATCGACGTAGGGGAAGGCCGCGTCGAGGTCTTCCGAGAAGTCGAACGCGCGATTCCCCGCGAGGATCCAGTCGTTCGTCGTGCGCGACTCGTTCACGTAGAACGGCACGCCGGGGACGAGGACGTAGCCGTTCCCCTCGATGCGCCCGTTCGAACAGGCGACGTCGGCGGAGGTGGCGGGCGAACCCCACACCTGGATCTCCGCCGGGCCGTTCTTGTAGGCCCAGTTGTTGCGGTCGAACTTGCAGGCGCGGATCTGGACGTTGCGCGTCTGCGGGCTGCGCAGGCCCAGCACCTCGATGGCCGCGCCCGCGTTGTTGCGGAACGTGCAGCGCGCGACGAGGCAGTTCTCGCCCTGCGCCTCGAAGTCGATGCCGCCCTGGTCGGGCGAGCCGGAATCGGGCTGGTTCAGGAAGTGGCAGCCCCGGATGACGAAACCGTCGTTCCCCGCGAGCATGACGCCCATCGTCCCGGCCGCCGCGTGCCAGCCCGAGGCGTCGAAGACGCAGTCCGTCATCCACGAGCGGCTCGCGGTGTTGTAAGGGTGGGGGGAGGTGTTGTGGGCGTAGTTGTCGTGGCAGAACATGCGGTTCACGAACGTGTCCGTGCCGCGCACGCTGAAGCCGCTTGAGCACTGGTACGTCTCGCAGTCGCGCATCACGACGTGGCGCGGCCGCCCGCCCGTCACGGCGATGCCGCAGGAGCGCGCGCCGCCCGCCGGGCCCGGCTCGTCCCACCATTCGGGGATGCCGTGCGAGTTGAAGCGGTAGGTGCCCTCGATGTGGTGCGCGAGGCAGCGCTCGACGAGAACGTGCCCGCTCTCCGGCGACACGCATCCCACCATCAGCCCGGCGCCCGCGTTGCAGACGATGAGGTCGCGGATCGCGAGGTACGCCGCGTCCGCCACGTAGAGGCAGCGGTCGTTGATGTGCTTCGTGCGGCGGATCTGCGGACGCATCCCCTCGCCGTAGGCGCCGATCTCCGCCCAGTTCCCGGGCGCGCCCGCCGCCCTGACGGACAGCTCCTCGCGGAAGACGCACCCCCGCTTCAGCAGCAGCCTCTCGCCGGGGCCGAACACGAGGCCCGCCGCGTTGCGGAACGTCTTCCACGCCGCCTGGGGCGAAAGGCCGTCCCGCGCGTCGTCCCCGTTGTCCGCATCGACGTGGTAGGTGCGCGTCGGGCGGAGGGGCGGGTTCCACGCCTTCGCCGAGAAGTCGGGATCCGTCTGCGGCATGAAGACAATGCGCTTCGTCGCCCGGCAAAGCGCACGAGGATCCGCCCGGCCCTCCGCCTCGCGGAAGACGGCGAACGCGACGTGCGCGAAGTGGTTCGTGCCGGGATCGACCGTCCACTCAAGCGGCAGTTCGTCCCCCTCGGCGAGACGGGGCAGCGCGATCCGCCCCGGCGTCACCGTCACGCCGTCCCGGCCCTCCGCCGTCAGCACGCACGGACCGACGGCACAGCCAACGTTGGCGAGCGACCCCGCGAGCGTGACGGGCGCGCCGACCGTCGGCATGAGTTCGCGCGTGCGGAACATGCCGAAGGAGGCAAGCGCCGTCCGTTCGTTGCGGAGGGCGAAGTTCGTCACCACCGCCCGCCCCTTTGTGCCGAGGACGAGCGGGGAGGCCGTCGCCCGGCACCGGCCGCCGCGCCGCACCGGCTCGCCCGCCCGGCCGTCCACGGCGAGCGCGCTCGCGCGCCCGTCCCATCCGCCCGTCACGCGGTAGGTGCGCCCCGTCTCGACGGGCATCTGCACGGAGGCGCGCGGCTCCCAGCTTCCGTCCAGGAAGACGAACAGATTGAACGAACCCGCGCCGCCTTCCCGCGCGTCGTAGCGCAGCCAGTATTCGTCCCCCTTCGCGACGAGGGTCGTCTCGCCCGCCGGCGCGCGGGGGAAGACCACATCGCACGCGAGGCGGAAGCCGGGGCGGATCGCGGCGTCCGCCGGAAGCGGCAGGGCCGGCACCGTGACCGCGAGGTCCCGGATGGTCCCCTGCATCCGGCCCATGCGCCGCGCCGCCGCGAGCGGGAAGACCGTCTTCGGGGACCGGGGCGCCCGGACGCGGGAGGCCGTCTGGCCGTCCACGGAGAGCCACGCATTCGTGCCGTCCCAGCCGGCCGCGACGTCGTGCCACGCGCCGGGCCGGGGCTTCACGGGGACGGAGACGCGCGGCTCGGGACGTCCGTCCACGTTCACGAAGAAGCTGAACTGCGCCCCCTCCTTCGGACCATCCACGCGCAGGATGTACGAGCCGGGCGCGTTCGCGTCCCCGCGCGTGAGAATCGCCTGTTCCCCCGCCTCCGCCGGATCCGCGTCGAAACGCACCCGCGCGGAGATCCGGAGCCCCGGCCGCAGGTCGTCCCGTGGATCGTCCACGCCCCAGACGACGTTCGTCTGCGCGTTCAGCCGGATGTCGGCCGCCTCGGCCGGGCACCAGCCCGCCACCGCGCAGAGCCCCGCCACGAGGCAGGCGCGCATCGCCTCCGCCACGACCACGCCGCTGCGGTTGCCGGCGACGAGGACGCGCCCCGCACGCGGCGGCGCGGCCAGCACCTCTTCCAGCAGCAGGGCCTCCGCGTAGGTGAGCTGCTTCCCGTTCGCCGCCTGGCCGTCCGCCTTCCGCCTCTTCTCGTCCCGCGCGGCCCGGAACATCCTTGAATCGTTCTTCATGCCCGCAAGTATACCACATTCTTCCCGATGCAAAGCCACGGACTCCCGTCATTCCAACAACCGGTTCAAAAGAAACGGTACGTTCTTCCCCTTTCTACCCTTATCCCGATTTTTCGAGGGGTGGGCCGTGTCGCCCACCGCCCGCGCTTCGCACGGGGAATAAGATCTTGACAGGCACGCGATGGGCAAGAACAGGGAACGTGTCTGCTTCTCGCCGCGCCCGGGTCGCCGAGACAGTCCCGGGGAGGGCCGCACGTGTCGAACGTATCACGTCGCGCGGCGCGACGGGTTTTAAGATTTATTACGCAGTGAAATCTCATCTTGCGGCGGCGCGGTGCCTCGTGGCGGGGTGCGGGAACACGTGCGCGGCGATGTGGCCCCGTTCCGAAGTGAAATCGCGCGGCGTCATGCGGGCGGGCCGCGCGTGTCGCGGCCGTACCCGCGCCGGGGGCGGGCCGCCGGGGACGTCGGCCCCTACCAAAGATCCCAGCCACGTTCCCGCCGTGGGTTTGGTGGGGATGGGCGGGATTTCCCGTCGGAGCGTTCCGAAGTGAAATCGCGCGGCGGACCCGCCCGGACGTCGCGCGCCAACCTTGAAAAACAATCACGTGCTCCGTGTTGACCGGCCGGAGGCCGCGCAACCGACCCGCGCCACCCCTCCACGGTCGCAACACGTTGCGACCCTCCCGTCGCCCGACACATGCCCACCAAGAGGGGCGTAATTTTCCGCCCAGGGTCTTTTGGGGGCGGGCGGGAAAACGGGATAAGCTGTCCCGAAAAAATCGGGATAAGGGTGTGTTAAAACACCCCCTTGCGCCCCGCGCGCGTTTCGTCTATAATACACATCATGTTCTCCAAGTTCAAAGGACTCTTCTCAACCGACGTGGGCATCGACCTCGGGACGGCGAACTGCCTCGTGTACGTGAAGGACCGGGGCATCGTGCTTCGGGAGCCGAGCGTCGTCGCCATCGAAGAGGGCTCGAAGCGCGTGCTCGCCGTGGGCGACGAGGCCAAGCGGATGCTGGGGCGCACGCCGGGGAACATCTTGGCCATCCGCCCGATGAAGTCCGGCGTGATCGCGGACTTCGACATCACCGAGGCGATGATCAGCTATTTCATCAACAAGGTCTGCCCCAAGCGTTTCTGGAGCAAGTACGTGAAGCCGCGCGTCGTGATCGCCGTCCCCGGCGACATCACGGAAGTGGAGAAGCGCGCCGTCGAGGACGCCGCGCACGCGGCGGGCGTGGGGGAGGTCTTCCTCGTCGAGGAGCCGATGGCGGCGGCGATCGGCGTGGGCCTTCCGGTCTCGGAGCCGGCCGGCTCGATGATCGTCGACATCGGCGGCGGCACGTGCGAGGTGGCGATCATCTCGCTCGCCGGCATCGTGCATGCGCGCAGCGTGCGCTCGGCGGGCGACGCCATGGACGCCTGCATCGTGAGCCACATGCGGCGCGTCTACAATCTTCTGATTGGCGAACGCACCGCCGAATCGATTAAAATGACAATCGGGTCCGCATACCCCACGGGTCAGGAAAAGACCATGGAGGTGCGCGGACGCGACATCGTGGCGGGACTGCCGAAGACGATGACCATCTCTTCGGAGGAAATTCGCGATTCGCTCACCGAACCCGTTTCCAACATCGTCGAGGCCGTTCGCACGACCCTGGGGAACTGCGAACCGGAACTGGCGGCCGACCTCGTCGACCGCGGCATCGTGCTTTCCGGCGGCAGCGCGCTGCTGCGCGGCCTCGACAAGCTGATCGCCCAGGAGACGGGCCTGCCCGTCACGCTGGCGGACGATCCCCTCTCGGCCGTGGCCGAGGGGACGGGCGTGGTGATGAGCGAACTCGACTTCCTCGCGAAGAACAAGCGGTCATAGCGCTTCGGCGGTCCTTCTCTCGGAGAAGGATTTTGACAGGACGAACAGGAATCATCGCCGCCGGCCTCGCGCTGGCCGCGCTCGGGCTGTGGCTCGCGTGCGGGCGCAGCGCCGTCCAGGAGGCCGTCTACCCCGTCGAGAACGGACGGCTCTGGGTGGGGCGCGCCCTCGGCACGCGTCTCAAGGGGCTCTTCCGGGGCGCCCGCGTGGCCGCCGAGAACCGCCGCCTCAAGGACGAGAACGACGCCCTGCGGATGGTGCGCGCCGAGGCCGACGCCCTCGCCGGGGAAAACGCGCGCCTGCGCGCGCTCCTCGGGCTCGACGCCGCGCGTGCGCCCTTCCCGACGAACCGCTGGATCTGCGCGCCCGTCCTGAGCCGGGGCGGCGCGGCCGGCGTAAGGGGGCTTCTCCGCGTGGGGCGCGGCCGCGCGGACGGCGTGACGACGAACGCGGCCGTCGCCGTACCTGCGGGCCTCGTCGGCCGCGTCGAGCGCGTCTCGCCCCGCACGGCCGACGTGCGCCTCATCACCAGCCCCTCCGTGCAGGTCGCCTGCGACGTCGAGACGGGCGATGCCGCGCTCGGCGCCGTGCGCGGCGTCGTCGTGGGCGGCGGCGCCTACGCCGTGCGCGCCGAGGCCGCCGCCTCCGTCCTCTACGTCTTCGACCCCCTCCGCGTGCGACACCTCAAGCGGCGGCCCCGGCTGCCCGCGCGCGCGCGCCTCGTCACAAACGGCCTGGGCGGCATCTATCCGCGTGGCCTGACGGTCGGCTTCCTGATCGAAGGACAGGACGAGGGCGAAACGGACCTCGAACGCGAAGGGGACGTCCTGCCGGCCGTCGACTTCCCCGCGCTGGAGAACGTATTCATCCGCCGTGAAGACTAGGGCCGTCCAGTTCCTCTTCGTCCTCCTCTGCACGACGCTCGCGGCCGCGCTGCAGGACATGCTGCCCGCGTTCGGCGGCGCGAAGCCGCCGCTCCTCCTCGCGCTCGCCCTTCGCGGGGCCTTCGCCGAGGCGCCCTCCGGCGCGCGCGACCGCGCAGCGGACGACGCGGCGCCCTTCGCCCTGCGCTGGGTCTTCGCGGCGCTCGCCGCCGGCGCGTTCGAGGACGCGCTCAGCGCCTTCCCCCTCGGCTGCGCGACAGGCTTCTTCCTCCTCGCGGGCGGCGCGGCGCGCGTTTTGCGGGGGGCTGCGCGCGTCTGGACGCCACCGGCGCTCGGCCTTGTCGCCGTGACGGCGGCGGCGCCGCTCCACGAGGTCTGGCTTTCCGTCTGGGGCGTCGCGGACGGCGACGCCGCGCTCCTCGTGCGGTTCTTCGCGAGCGCCCTGCCCGCCGCGCCGACGGGGGCCCTCGTCTTCGCGCTCCTGCCGTTCGCCGAACGCCTCGTCGGCTTCGACGGCCCGGAGGCGGAAGGGAGGGACGCATGAAGACCTCGCCCTGGTTTGTCCTCGCGCTCGCGGCCGTCTTCGTCTTCGGCGAGCTCGTCCTCGCGATCTCCCTCTTCCGCCTGCAGGTACTGAACGTCGCCGACTTCAAGGAGGAGCAGACCCTCCAGGCGACCCGCCGCGTGCGCGTCCCCGGCCTGCGCGGGCGCATCCTCGACCGGCGCGGGCGCGTGCTGGCCGAAAGCCGGGCGAGCTTCTGCATCCGCTGCGACCTCGAACGCTTCCAGCGGCGCGGCGCCGTCAGCAACACCGTCGCCGCCGTGGAGGAGGCCCTCGACCGGCTCGCAGCCCTCATCCGGCGTCCGCGCGCGGTCTCGGCCGCGCAGATCCGTCGCCACGTCCAGACGGCGAGCGCCGTGCCCCTCACCGTCTGGACGGACTTGGACGAGGAGGCGCTCGCCCGCTTCTGCGAGCGCGCGCACGACTTCCCCGGCTTCGAGGACTTCACCGGCGCCGAGCGCGTCTATCCCTACGGCGAGCTTGCCGCGCACGTCCTCGGCTACACGGGGCGCGGCGATCCCGAGGACGCCGGGGACGATCCCGTCTACTACAGCGAGAAGGAGATGCGCGGGCGCGAGGGCGTGGAGAGCTTCTACAACGCCTATCTCGCGAGCGCGACCGGCGAGCGGCGCGTCCTCGTCGACGCGCGCGGCTTCAGCATCTCGAAGGCGAAGCACGCGCTCCTCTCCGGCGCCGCCCAGGACGGCGACGTCGCTCCGGTCAACGGCCTCGACCTCACGCTCACGCTCGACGCCGAGATCCAGTTCGCCGTCGAGCGCGAGCTGCGCGACGTGACGGGCGCGGCCGTCGTCCTCGACCCGCGCGACGGCGCCGTCCTCGCGCTCGCGAGCGCACCCGCCTTCGACCCGAACGCCTGCGTGCCGCGCCTTACGGAGGCCGTCTACGCCTCGCTCACGAACGCGCCCGCCAAGCGCGGCCAGAACCGCGCCATCGCGGAGGCCTACGCTCCCGGCTCGACCTTCAAGCCGATCACCGCGCTCGCGGGGCTCGCGACGGCGTGGATGCCCGAGGACGACTACGACTGCCAGGGCGTCTACCGCCTCGGCAACCTGCGCCTCCACTGCTGGGATCGCTACGGGCACGGCCCCGTGAACGTGCGCACGGCCCTGGAGCAGAGCTGCAACACCTTTTTCTGCAACCTCGGCACGGCCATCGGCTCGAACGCCGTCATCACCGCCGCGCGCGCCTTCGGCCTCGGGCGGGCGACGGGCATCGACCTCGGCGGCGAGGTGGCGGGCGTCGTGCCCGACGACGCCTGGAAGCGCCGCTGGTACGGCCTGCCGTGGTATCCGGGCGACACGTGCCAGATGTGCATTGGCCAGGGGATGCTGCTCGTCACGCCCCTCCAGATGGCCGTCGTGGCGGCGGCGCTCGCGAACGGCGGGACGCTCTACCGGCCCTACCTCCACGTCCCCGCGTCCGGCCGGCGCCGCCCCGAGCCCGTGCGGACGGTCCCCTACGCGAAGGCGGACATCGCGCTCGTGCGCAACGGCATGAAGGACGTCGTCGACGCGGGCACGGGGCGGAACATCCTCATCCGGGGCGAGACGGCGGCGGACACCGGCCGGCGTATCCGCCACCGCCTGAACGTGAGCTGCGCGGGCAAGACGGGCACGGCCGAGATCGGGCGCGGCGCGACGCGGCGCAAGAACACGTGGATCATCGCCTTCGCGCCGTTCGAGAACCCCACGGTCGCGCTCGCGATGATCGTCGAGCGCGGCGAGTCGGGCGGCAAGACCGTCGCGCCGCGCGTCCACAACGTCCTCGCGGCCATCTTCGGCGAGACGGAGATCACGGGGCAGGCGCGGCGCGCGCACGGCAGGAGGGGGGACTAGGACGCCATGCACGCGCTTCTCGCCAAGCTCCGCCGCATGGACTGGGCGCTCACGGCCTGCGTCCTCGCGCTCGTCGCGATGGGGACCGTGTTCATCTGGAGCGCGGGCAGCGCGCGGCCGAGCGCGGCGCTGCAGGACCTCTGGATCGCGCATGCCGTCACCGCCCTCTTCGGCCTCGCGCTCTACTTCGCGTGCGCGTCGGTCGACTACCGCAAGGTGCTCGCCCTTCTCGCGACGCCCGGCTACGCCGTCGCGCTCGCGCTCCTCGTCGCCGTCCTCCTCTTCGGTTCGAAGGTCTACGGCGGACGCCGCTGGCTCTGGTTCTTCCAGCCCAGCGAACTCGCGAAGCTCGCGGTCATCCTCTTCATGGCGCATCTCTACGGCCGGGCGGGGCGGACATCCTTCACGTGGTTCCTCGCCGCGCTTCTCGTCCTCGGCGCGCCCGCCCTTCTCATCCTCGCGGAGCCCGACCTCGGCACCGCGCTCGTCCTCGTGCCCGCCGGCATCGCGATGCTGCTCGCCGCGCGCGTGTGGACGAAGGGCCTCGTCACGCTTCTCCTTGCGGGGCTTCTCGGCGCGGGCGCCGTCCTGGGGACGGTCTTCCTCGCCGAGCAGACGCGCGACCCGGCGCGCCGGGCGCAGATCTACGCCCGCCTGCCCCTCCGCGACCACCAGCTCACGCGCCTGCGCGTCTTCCTCTTCCCCGACCGCGACCTGCGCGGCGCGGGCTACAACCTGCGCCAGGCGCAAATCTCGATCGGCTCGGGCTCCGTCTGGGGCAAGGGGCTCCGGAAAGGCTCGCAGAAGACGCTCGGCTACCTGCCGCCCGCCGTCTCGATGAACGACTTCATCTTCGCCGTCCTCGCGGAAGAGGCCGGCTTCTGCGGGGCGCTCACGATGCTCGCCCTCTTCCTCGGCGTGCTTCTCACGGGCGCGCGCATCGCCCTCCGCGCGACGGACGACGCGGGGCGCCTCGTCGCCGTCGGCACGACGACGCTCGTCTTCTGCCATCTCTACATCAATGTCGCCATGTCCATCGGGCTCATGCCCATCACGGGCCTGCCGCTGCCGTTCATCAGCGCGGGCCGCACGTTCCTCGTCGTCCTCCTCGCGGCGCTCGGCGTCGTGCAGAGCGTCGAAGTCCACCGGGAGGAAGAGTAGGGGGATTAAGTGGTTAAGTGGTTAAGTGGTTAAGTAGTTAAGTGTTTAAGTGGTTAAGTAGTTAAGTAGTTAAGTGGTTAAGTGTTTAAGCAGTCAAGTGATTAAAAGGAGAATCCATGTCGGTCATTCAGACAGTCGTCAGCACGGTCAAGAGCTGGCTCAAGAGCAGCAAGGTCAAGCGCGAGATCATCGTGAACGTCGAAAAACTCGAAACGCGCGTCGCGGTGATGGAGAACGGGCGCCTTGAGGAGTACATGGTCGAGCACCCGGAGGACGAGCGCCTCGTCGGATGCGTCTTCAAGGGCCGTATCCAGAACCTGCAGGACGACCTGCAGGCCGCGTTCGTCGACATCGGCCTCAAGAAGAACGCCTTCCTCCACTACTGGGACATGCAGCCCGACGTCGACGCCTTCCTCGACGAGGTCGACGACGGCGGCGACGACGCCGAGGCGAAGGGCGGAAAAGGCGGCCGCGGCGGCAAGGGCGGCAAGGGCCGCCGGCGCGGCAAGGCCCCGCGCCTCACGACTGAGGAGATCCACGAGAAGTTCAAGCCCGGCTCCGAAATCATCGTGCAGGTCACGAAGGGCCCGATCTCCACGAAGGGCCCGCGCGTGACGACGAACCTCTCCATCCCCGGGCGCTACCTCGTCATGATGCCCGGCACGAAGACGCGCGGCGTGAGCCGCAAGATCGGCGACGCCGAGGAGCGCAAGCGCCTCAAGAAGATCCTCGACAAGCTGCTCCTCCCCGAGGAGGTCGGCCTCATCGTGCGCACGGCCGGCGTGGGCGCCAAGGGGACGTCGTTCGTGCGCGACATGCGCAACCTGCTCGAAAGCTGGCACGAGCTGCAGGGGAACGTGAAGAACCTCCGCACGCCCTGCTGCGTCTGGCAGGAGCCCGACCTCGTCGAGCGCGTCGTGCGCGACTGGCTCACCGAGGACATCGACGCCGTCCTCGTCGACGACGAGAAGACCTTCGAGAAGCTGCGCGACGTCACGAGCCGCATCTCGCGCCGCGCGCGCGGCAAGGTGCGCCGCTACGAGGGCGCGGAGAACGTCTTCGAGCGCCTCGGCGTGGAGCGCCAGCTGCACGACGCCTTCAACCGCCAGGTGAAGCTCAAGTCGGGCGGCTACCTCGTCATCGACGAAACCGAGGCCCTCATCGCCGTGGACGTCAACACGGGCCACCACAAGGGCAAGACCTCGCAGGAGGACGCGATCCTGGAGGTCAACCTCGAAGCCGTCGAGGAGGTCGCGCGCCAGTTGCGCCTGCGCAACATCGGCGGCCTCGTCGTCCTCGACCTCATCGACATGAAGAGCCGCAAGCACCAGAAGCAGGTCTACCGCGCGCTCAAGGACGCGCTCAAGCGCGACCGCGCGCGCACGAACGTCCTGGAGATCAGCGAGCTCGGCCTCCTGGAGATGAGCCGCCAGCGCCACGAGGAGTCGATCCTCTCCATGCTGTCGAGCACGTGCCCGTGCTGCGACGGCCACGGCGTCGTCAAGAGCCCGCTCGCCGTCTCGATCGAACTCCAGCGCCAGCTCACCTCGATCCTGCGCAAGGCCGAGGCCGAGAAGAGCCCGATCGTGCCGAAGATCGTCATCGCGCCCGCCGTCATGCAGCGCCTCCGCACGGAGGACGCGCGGATCCTCGCCGAACTCCAGGCGCGCCACAACACGAAGCTCACCTTCGTCTCGGAGCTGCACCGCCACCCCGAGAGCTATTCCATCCTAGACGCGGAAACGGGGCGCGTGCTATACTCTTCCGGCGCCGCGCGTCCGGCCGTGTGAAGTCCGGGCCGCCCCGCATCTGGAATCTCGCATCGAACAGGGAACGACATGAAGAGACGTCTCGCCTTGCTTGCCGCCGCATGCGCCGCTCTCGCCGTGCAGGCGCAGCTGCTGGAATACCTCCATCCGGCGGAGGTGAAGCCCAAGGAGAAGGCCGCGCGCGCCACGGGCGCGCTGCGCGTCTCGGGCGACTACATGAGCGCGAACCGCACGACGGGCGAGCTGCTCGCGACCGGCAACGTCACGGCGACGGCGGCGCCCTTCCGCTTCCTCTCGCAGCGCGTCGCCCGCACGGCGGACGGCGTCTACTCCTTCGGCGACGATGCGTTCACGACCTCCTGCACGAACGCGCCGGGCGACCTGCACTGGGGCCTGCGCGGCGACTTCACCTACATCCAGGACGAAGCCATCCTCGCGAAGGACGTCTGGCTCTACCACTGGGGCCTTCCCGTCCTCTGGCTGCCGGTCTGGTACCAGCCGCTCAACACGGACTACGGCCTGCGCGTCGTGCCAGGCTACCGCTCGCGCTGGGGCGGCTACCTCCTCACGAAGTACAACTACGCCCTCTGGGAGGAGGCCGCGCCGAACACGCCCTACCTCGGCGCCTCGACCTACGCGGACTACCGCACGAAGAACGGCTTCGCGCTTGGCGAGACGCTCCGCTGGGGACGGAAGACGGGCGGCGCGGGCGACGGGAGCCCCGAGCTTTCCCGCGAGGGCCTCGGCCGCGGCAAGGTCAAGGCGTACTACGCCTGGGACGAAGACTACGGCCGCTACGCGCACCGCCGCTGGAACGGCCACCGGCGCAACTACCAGAACTGGGGCAGCGAGGTCGACCGCGAACGCTACCGCGTCACGCTTGAACACGCCGCCGACGTCACGGAGCGCGACACGTTCAACGCCCGCGCGACCTACTTCTCCGACTCGCACATGAACCGGGACTTCTTCGACAAGGACAACCGCCTCGAATCCATCCCCGTCAACGAGGCGTGGTATGAGCATCGCGAGCTTTCGTGGGCCGCCGGCGGCTCCGTCTCGGGCCCGATCAACGACTTCTACGCGGGGACGGCCCGCCTGCCCGAGGGCTGGCTCGCCGTCTCGCCCCAGCCCATCTGGGATCTGCCCCTCAATTACGAGTCTCAGACGCGCGCCGGCTACCTCAACCACGACTACGCCCGCTACGGCTCGCACGACCCCATGTACCGCTACGTCCCCTACCTCGGCGTCAACGGACGCGGCGCCGACTACCAGGCCTTCCGCATGGACACCGCCCATCGCGTGACCCTCCCCTTCAAACTCTGGGACCTCCTCTCCGTCGTGCCGCGCGTCGGCTATCGCGGCACGTACTGGAGCGACAGCGGCGACCGCGACGCGGCCTACGTGAAGGCGTCCGGCGACGGCGTCTTCCGCCACATCGGCGAAGTCGGCGTCACCGCCGCCGCGCGCGGCTCCGCCTGGCTCACCGACACGTGGCGTCACACCGTCGAGCCCTACCTCGACTACTCCTACCAGGCCGTCGACCTCTCCGCCGGCAGCCGCCAGCGCACTTACGCCTTCGACAACTACGACCGTTCCATCGACTGGCTCGACCAGTTCGGCTTCGAGGGCCGCGGCCTTCCCTACAACTGGCACGGCGTGCGCCCCGGCGTGCGCAACACCTTCCAGCAGATGGACGACAAGGGCCTCCTCCGCACGATCCTCGACTGGGACCTCTACGCCGCCGTGCCCTTCGAGACGATGACGCCTTACGGGAAGGATCACCTCCTCGCGGGCTACCCGGACGACGACGCGGACGGCAACTACAGCCGCAGCGGCCGACGCCAGGTCGTCCCCGGCACGCGCGTGCGGTGGAACCCTTCGCGCGACATCTCGCTCCTCGCCCGCGCCGAGTACGACTGCCAGAACGCGAAGGCCGCCTACGCCGACATCGCCTTCCGCCAGCGCCTCACGGACGCCTTCCGCTACGACGTGAGCTACATCGGCCGCGACCAGCGCCTGTGGGGCTACCTGCCGAGCGCCTACGACCGCTGGAATTACCAGCTCGCGAACGTCCTGCAGCTCGGCTTCACGCACGACGTCTGCGACGCCTTCGCCTGGTCGCCCTACATCCGCTACGACTGCCGCCGCAACGAGATGGACGAGGTGGGTGCCTGGTTCGACCTGCTCACGGACTGCCTCGGCTACCGCGTCCTGTTCGCGCACGAGACCTCCTACACGCGCATCGACAACTCGAAGGAGCCCTGCGACAACCGCGTCTGCTTCTTCATCTACCTGCGCGCGTTCGGTCCTGGCTCGATGCTCGACATGGCCCGATTCTAAGCAGATCCCACAGCATGCGCGGCGCGTCCCGGAAGACGCGCAGCGAGCTTCGCTTCCCGCCGTACCACGCGACGGGAACTTCTTTTACCGTCCCCCCCGCGTCGCGGGCCCGCCGGATCAGCTCCACGTCGAACGCGAAGCGCTCGATCCGCTGCGCCGCGAAGACGGCGCGCATCACGTCCATGCGGAAGAGCTTGAAGCCGCACTGCGTGTCCTGCACGTCCATGCCGCACGCCAGCCGCACAAGGGCGTGGAAGGCACGCGAAAGGAATCGCCGCACGAGCGGCATGCCGGGGCGCCCGTAGCGGCTGCCGCAGACGATCCACGCATCCGCATACGGGGCGAGACGCGCGAACTCGGCGAACGGGGCCGAGAGATCCACGTCGCTCATGAGCACCCAACCGCCCTTCGCCGCGAGCGCCCCGCGCCGCACGGCGGCCCCCTTCCCCCTGTTCGGCTCCGTGCGCAAGACGACGAGCCGCGCCCCGTCCCCCGGAACCGCCGCGTCGAGCCGCGCGGCCGAGCCGTCGTCGACGAGGATCGTCTCCACGAGGGCGAAGCCGCACCCGCGCGCCGCCTCTTCCAGCTCGGGGAGGCGCGCGACGAGCGCCCGCGCAAGGTCGGGCGCGTTGTAGACCGGCACGACGAGCGTCAAGCGCTTCAACTCTTCCCGTCTTTCCCTCATGCCAAACAAATCATTCAATTTTTACGCGGAAGAACCCAGACGGGCCTTCCGGCACGTCCACCTCCACCGTCAGCGAACCATCCGGCTCGTGCGTGACGGTACGCGGCACGAGGTCGGTCGGCGCGTCTCCGAGCTGCGCCCGGTACTCGACGCGCAGGCGTGATGCGTCCACCTCGCCCCAGGTCGAGGCGCGCGCGACGCCGACCGAGAGGTGAACATTCTGCGGGGCCAAAACAGAGAACTGGTCGATCAAAAGCCCCGAAACGACCGCATCCGTCCTCACGATCGCGTCATATCCCACGCCTGCGTCATCTGTCAGTCTCGCCACATAGTCCGCATCGCCTGCCAGTGCAGGATTAAGGCGGAATGTCGAACATACGTCGGCGGTCGCCACGCCGGCACGACTAAAGGGACGATATCCGACCGTGGTGGGGCTTCCGAGAAGTGTCACCACCTCCAGACCCATGCAATTCGCAAAGGCCCAGTCGCCAACTGTCTCGACCTCGGCCGGCAGGCAGACCGACGTCAAGGGCAGTCCGAAGAACGCATACGCCTCGATTTCAAGCACTCCCGCGCGAGACGGCTGCGTCCAGTCTCGGACAGGCGTGATTGTGAGGTGACCAAGCGTCTCGACGACGGCAAACGCATGATGACCAACTGTCGTGCAGAAGACAGGCAGAATAAGCGAGGCCATGCCGTTTTTATGGAAAAACGCATATGGTGCGATCTCCGTGACAAGATACCCCTCAATGGCATCAGGAATGACGAGGTTCGCCACGCGCAGGTTCGGGTCGCGGAAGCCGCAGATGCGCGCCGTCTGCCCGTCGGGCCGCACCTCCCACACGTAGATCGAGTTTCCCTCCGCGTCCACGTCGGGCGAGACGGCCGGATCGACCGCCCACCGCGCGTAGAGCGTGTGCGGCCCGAGGCGGAGGGGGGCCTCGCCTTCGCGCGCCTGCGGCGCGCCGTTCGTGACGCCGAGGAACCAGCCGACGAGGCGGCCGCCCGCGCGCGTCGCCGCCGGGAGCGCGCCGTAGGCTGCGGCGATGGTCTGCGTGACGGCGGTCGCGCCGCCGTCGAGCCACGGACCCAGCGCGTCGAACGTCGCATGCGTCCCCCGCGTGTCCAGCGTGAATGGCGCCGTCACCGCCGTCGTCCCCGACTGCTGCATCTTGATTTCGAGAACGACGTTCGTGAGGTAGGCGTTCGGCAGGTCCGCCGTCGCATTCCAGGCGAGCCGCCCCGTCGAGACCGCGCCCTGCGCCGGGTCGAGGTCGAGCGTGAACGCGCCGTTCGAGACGGACGCGCCGTCGAGGGCGAGCGTCCGCGCAAAGACGTTCGTGCCGCCCGTCAGGTCCTTCAGGCTGACATGCGCGAGATCCGTCGGGTCGCTGAGGAGGCGGCACGAGGCGTAGGCGAAGTCGACGCCGACCGTGCAGTCCCACGGATCGCCCACCGAGAGGTTGTAAAGGTCGAGGCGCGCGCCCAGCACCGAGACGGGCGCGGACGGCAGGACCGGCTCGGCCGTGACGTAGCCGTAGTCGGACGGGTCGGCATACTTCGGGCACACGGCGAACTCGTAGAGCGTCAGGGCGTCGACGCCGATGTCGGGGTAGCAGCCTTCGGCGCCTGAGGGCGAGACCCCCATCCGGTTCCCCCATGCGCCGCGCGTCCCGTCGCGGTCCACCGTGCGGCGGACGACCTGGTAGTAGGTGCAGCCGTCCACCACCGTCCACATGACGTCGATCGCGTTCTCCCCCGGCCTGCGCACCGCCGTGGCGGGAATCACCGGCGCGCGGATAAACTGGCGCGTGTAGGTCGTCTGCGCCCCCGTCGCCCGGTTCGAGATCGTGCATTCCAGGACGGTGACGCCATCGTCGATCCGATTGGTGAGCATGCCGCCCTCGTCGGCCAGCATCGTCAACGTGTTGACCACGTTCGTCACCGCGTTGTACCGCGTGATCGCGACGACCTTCACGTCCGAACCGTCCTGCATGTTGAGGGACGCCGAGGTCTCGTCCGCCCAGCGCGCCGCCCACGGGAGCGAGATCTCCGCGACCTCCTCCGCGAGCGGGATCGCCCTCGGCTTCGTCGTGTCGAGGTCGATGCGGCAGCTGTCCGTCGTCCGGCAGCGGTCGTCCGAGACCGTGAGCGTCAGCGTCGCGCCCGGCGCCGCCCTGTCGGGCGCATCCGCCTCGGCGTCCCAC
>CAKUCX010000031.1 GCA_934643865.1 uncultured Kiritimatiellota bacterium | reverse complement strand
AAAGAAAGGATTGGATCGTCTCGTCAGACCTCACCCACCCCCCCCCCTCTCCCCTCCGCGCCCTCTGCGTTCTCTGCGTGAGGCATCTCCCCTGTCAGCCCCACCGCGTGGGTCTTTTCCTCACGCAGAGAACGCAGAGAGCGCAGAGGTTGCGAAAGATGGTTGAGACGGCCTACCTCAACAGCCCTCATCCCCAATACCCCTCTCCCCTCTGCGCCCTCTGCGCTCTCTGCGTGAGGCATTCCCCCTGTCAGCCCCGCCGCGTGGGTCTTTTCCTCACGCAGAGAACGCAGAGGTTGGGTTGAAAGAAAGGATTGGATCGTCTCGTCAGACCTCATCCCCAATACCCCTCTCCCCTCCGCGCTCTCTGCGTTCTCTGCGTTCTCTGCGTGAGACATTCCCCCCACGGTACAGGCGCCCGGGCTCAATCCTTCATGTGCGAAAGGCGGGCCGCAAGCGCGCGCACACGGCGCACGAACGCATCATCCGCCGCCAGCGTGCCGTATTTCACAAGCAGGCCGCAGGACTTCTCGAAGGCGCGGACCAGCCCCTCGTGCCGCCGGAGCGCCGCGTCGTCCCACGACGCCGTGGACGCGACGAACGCCGCCGCCGCGCGGTCGTAGCGCGCCACGTACTTCGCGTCCTTCGAGTAGGCGAGGATCTCCAGCAGGGCGTCCAACGCCGGCACGTCCGCCGCATCCGGCGCGAGGCGCGCGAAGAGCCGCGCGGCCGTCTTCTCCCGCAGCGCAAGCACGTCGGCCGCCTTCACGCCGGGGCCGCCCTGCACGGTGTTCGCGTAGACGGACGGGATTTCGCGCACCCAGATGTTGCGGTACGCGACGGGCGTCCCGTGGTCCTGCAGCTGGATCGGATACCGCGCGGCGCCCTTCTGCACGGGCTTGCGCTCAAGGTTGTAGGTGCTGCCCTCGAACTCCCAGTTGTCCTGGACGAGCACGCCGTTGAAGAAGAGCGTCACCGTGGGCCCCGTGACGAGCGTGTCGCCGTCCCACACCGGCGCGTGGAAGACGATGTCGTAGCTCTGCCACGCGCCCTCCGGGCGCGCCGGGTTCACGAGCGGCGGATTCTGCGCGTAGACGGCCCCCGCCTGCCCGTCCGCGTAGTTCGGGTTCGGGTTCGGCGTCTTCGAGGGATCGGTCAGATAGGAGTCGAGCACCTGGATCTCGTAGCCCCCGAACAGGATGACCCCGGAGTTGCCGCGGCCCTGTCCCCATCCCGTCGCCGGCTTCGGCGTCTTCCACTCCAGATGGAGCTGGCAGTCCGCAAACACGCGCCGGGTGACGGCGTTCCCCGTCTTCGGCGCACAGCGAAGCGCCCCCTCCACGACCTCCCAGCGGCACGTCCCGTCGCGCCCCGTGTACCAGTTCCGGTCGGCGCTCGCCCGCGTACCGTCGAAAAGCACCACCGCGTCGCTCGGCGGCCGTCCCTCGGGCGCCTCCACCTTCACGGGATTGGGGCGGTTGCGGTCGTGGATCGCCCAGGCGTGCCGTGCGTCCGGCCCCTGACAGTAGAGCCCCGCGCAGACAGACCCCGCCGCGAGTACACAGGTCAGGACAACGATATCGCGTTTGTTCACTTCAGCATTCTCCTCTCAGGCCGTTTTCCGTTTTCCGTTCCACAAATGGATCTCGATCTCCTAGCGCAGGATCAGCACCGTGCCGTTTGCCGTCGTGACGGCGAGGCGGCCCCCGTCCACGCCCACGGCGCTCGCAAACGACCGTTCGCCGTCCACGTAGACCGACCAGCTCGCCAGGTTCTCGGCGGCGACGAGCCTGCCGAACGTCAACGGGAGGGTCAGCCGGCGCGGCAGGCCCTTCGGGCCCGTCCCGGCGACGGTCGTCACGTCGAGGCGGCCGTTCGCGGCCGGGCGGAACGTCGTGATCGTGCCCGCGCCCGCGCAATCGACGGCGAGGCGGTTGAACGCGATGTTCGCCTCGTCCAGCTCCTCCACGTCGAGCGTCGCGCCCGCGTCCACGCGCACCGCACCGAAGTCGAGGAACTTCCAGTCGGCGCGCCGCGCCCTGAAGAGGTACGGGATGTGGTTGTTGTAGGTGAAGGAATACTGTGCGCTCAGCTTCGTCGAGCCCGCGTCGCCCTCCTCCCACGCGCGCTCGCCGGCGCGCGCGTCGAGCGTCGTCCAGACGACGCCGTCCGGGCTCGTCTGCAGTTCCCAGTCGGACGGGCAAGGATAGTCCTTTGCGGTCATGTTCACGCCGCGCCGCAGGGCGTAGCACGTGACCGGCTGGCGCGCCGCGTCGCGTGCGCGCCAGTAGATTGTCTCCCACGTCACCGCGTCGTCGGCCTTGAGGACCCGGTTCGTGAACATGACCGTCCCGTACCAATACGCGACCCGGTCCTCCTCCCGCGTTCCGTCGTAGTGGTTCGTCCCGTCGTCGCCATAGCACTGAAGAAAGGCAATGGGCGAGAAGGCGCTTCCGCCGGTGAGAACCGGGTCGCGGTCCATACCGAAGTACGCCTTTCCCCGATCCGGACTCCAGTTGATCCACCGGTTGCGCGAGGCGGCCCATCCCGGCGCGAGCGCGGCGGCATCGGGAGGGTTGTCGGCCCCGTGCGCGTTCGTCACGCCGAGGCTTGGAAGCCCCGACGGCGTGAAGAGGCCGAGGGAGCCGAGGAAGAGCGTCGAGACGAGCGTCTTGCCGTTCCACGTGTCCGTCCGTTTCTCAATCGACGCCTTTTTCGCGATGAACCGCCACCAGGCATTCGTACAGGCGGACCCGCCGAGGCGGAGGACACCCTCCTTCACGTGAAGCGCCGCGCCGTTCGCGCGCGGCGGGAGCGTCATCGTGTGGAAGGCCGCGCCCGTCTTCTCGATCTTCGTGAACGGGTAGAGTGCGCGCGTGGCGACCGTCATCTCGTTCGTCGCCTTGGCGCGGATCGCGACGGCGTCGACGAGCGCGTCGTCATGCACGAACGTCTCGACCTCCAGCTGCGCGTCAAGGGCCACCTCAAGCGCGGCGTTCGTGAGGACAAGCGTGCCGATGCGGTTCACCGTCCCCGGGAAGACCTTCAGCACGCCGTTCGTCACCGTCAGCGCGCGCACCGTCGCGTTCGAGAGCGTGAGCGCGCCCGCGCCCTCCTTCACGCAGGAGATCGTCCCGTCCTCCACCGCGCCGACCAGCACGCCGTCCGTGTTCCCCGCGCCGAAGGTCAGCGTGGCCGGCTGCGCGGGAGCCCCGTTGTCCGCGACGTTCGCGATGCGCGACGGCGCCTCGACGACGAGGCCGTTCACCTTCTGGTCATGGCCGTTGAGGTTGAGCGTGACCGCCGTGCCCTTCGTATCCGTCCGAACCTTCACGACGCCCGTCTGCGCGCCCCACGGAAGGACATGGGGGTGCTGTACGCAGAAGGACGCACCGTCGGACTTCGGTTTCAGAACGGTGTCGCCCGCGTGGCGCCAGACGACGTTCGTGAGGTTGAGCGTGACGCCCTTCTCAGGGCACTGGACGATGAAGTCACACGCCCCCTCCGTCACGAGATTCGCCTTTGACGCGGTGTTTCCAAAGAAGTTCCAGGGCGTCGTACCCCAGGAGTCCAGACGGATCGGCGAGCGGGGCTCGCCGCGCAGGACGATGTCCCCGCCGGCCTGCTTCGAGGGCACGAATGGGCTTGAAGTGTAGAACTGGCGCAGGAGCGCCGGGTCCGACGCGGGCGCGTCCGCCACGTCGTTCGTGAACGCGACGACGAGCGGCTTGGCGGTGTCGTTCTGCAGCTTCAGCAGTTCGAGGGCCGCCTTGTAGCCGATCGTGACGAGGCGGAATTCGTCGGCCGCCGTCTGCGCGCCCGCGTCCAGAAGCAGCGTGTCGAGACGATAGCTGCTCGCCTTCGTCAGACCGTCGACGCCGATGTTGATCCGCGCCTGCGCGCCGCCGCCCTGCGCGCCGACCGTCAGGTGGGAGCCGAACGTCACGCCCACCTGCGTGCCGAGCGCCGTCCCGTTCGTGATGTTCAGGACGCCCTCGTCGCCGGCATGCGGCGCCAGCTGCATGGTCGGCTTCTTCTTCCCGTCGGCGTCATACGTGCCGTCCGCCGTCACGGCGCAGAGGACGTAGGGGCCGGCGACGGAAAAGTCGAGCGTGCCGCTCACCGTCAGGGCCGTGTTCGTGTACCACCGGTACGTTGTGTCGCGCACCGCCGTCTCGCCCTGCGGCACGGTGAGCGTCTCGATGGCGCCGAACGCGGACGCCCCCGCAAAGGCGCAGAGCGCCACGGCCACCATGGTTTCCCTCGTCTTCATGCACGTTGACTCCTTCATGGGGTGTTCCTCCTTGATTGTCTCCCCGCTTCGCCCTGCAGGCGGTTCTCGCCCGCGTGGAGCGCGTGACGGGCGCCCTTCCACTCGAAGACGCCGGAGAGGCCCTCCGGCAGGACGATGCGGCCCGTCGCCGCGCCGCCCGAAAATTCGAGGTCCGTCTCGACGACGCCCCGGGGCGACGGCGTGCGCGCGCGGATGCGCGCGAGGCCGGCCGGGCGGGGCGCGACGCGCACGGAGCGGAAGAACGGCTCGGCCGGCTGGACGCCCGCGAGCGCCGTCGCCATGAAGTAGACGGGGCACGCGCTCCAGGCATGGCAGTCGCTGCGGCAGTGGTCGGGGTCCGGGGCCTCGCACGTCGTCTTCAGCCCCTGCGCCAGGAAGGCGCGCCAGACGTCGAAGCGCTTCAGCATGAGGTCCGTGCGCCCCTTCGCCGCCAGCGTCTCGAAGAGGTAGTAGGCGAAGTAGGAACTGACGGGCGCAAGGTCCCCGCCCTCGGCCAGCGCCTTGAACGCCCGCGCCTCCTGGCCGGGCGCGAGGATGCCGCCGAGGATCGCGAGGCACTGCGCGTGTTCGCTGAAGCGGTCCTTCGTCCGCACGTCGGCGAGCGCGCCGCGCCCCTCGTCCCAGAAGAGGCGCACGAGCGACGCGCCGAGGCGCGAGGCGCGTTCCCGCCAGATCGCCGCGAACGCCGCCTCCCCCAGGGCCGCATCGACGTCCGCCGCCGCCTTGAGCGCGTTGAGGTAGAGGAGGCTCGTGAGCGACCCGGGCTCGTCGCCGTCGTGGCAGCCCGGCGGCACGCCCCCCTCCTCCGGGACGCGCCACGCGCGCACCGAGTCCATGAAGTTCCAGCCGGGCAGGCCGCGCAGGAGGCCGTCCGCGTCCGCATGGCGCGCGAGGTTCATGAGCGCGTGGCGCACGCCGGGCATCCGCACGCGCAGGAACGCCGCGTCGTCGTGCCACATGAGGTAGTCGCGGAACATGAGGATCCAGCACATCGTGTACGTGGGGCTCTCCTGCGTGCCGCGCGTCGGGCAGTTCATGCCCACGAGGCCGTCCGGACGGCGGTCGTAGTCGAAGGCCGAGAGGGCGAAGCGCGCCATCCGGCCGTCGCGCGAGAGGGCGTTGAGGATCTGCAGCTGGATGCGCGTGTCGCCCGGGTACATCTGCTGCTCGTAGTAGGGGCAGTCGAAGAGCATTTCATGCATGCACGCCTCCTGCGCGCGGCGGCAGATCGACGCGATGGCGCCCAGTTCCGGGTCGTCGCACGAGAAGGAGAAATCGACGGCGAGCGGGTAGCGCGTCTCCGCGAACGCGACGCGCCGGATCTCGACCGGGCTGTCCGCCGCCTCGACGGTCAGCCGGCACCAGCGCCCGCACCGCCACCACGGGGTCGTGAAGAAGGCCGCCGCGCGCCCGTCCAGGCGGAAGGTGTCCGTGAAGGTCTTGCGGAACGCCTTGCCGCGCCAGTCCCCGCGCCGCCCCTTGCGCCCGCCGGCCCCGTGGAGCGACTCGGCCCACCCCCAGCGCACGACCGCGCCCTTGCCGCCGGCGACGGACAGCTCCGGGTAGCCGCAGTAGTAGTCGCCGAGGTCCCACCACAGGTCGGCCTTCCCGCCGGCCGGCACCGTGAAGGGCCGCGTCAGGTCGGCCGCGACGTTCACGACGCGCCCCGGCGTCTTCGTCTCGTGGAGCGGGTCGGGCCGTCCCGTCGGGAAGAGCCGCCAGCCGTTGCGCCGCCCGCCGTAGCGGTTGCGCACGATCTTCGGGCGCACGACCGCCGCCACCTCCCAGCGCGCGGGCGCCTCGTCGATGAAGGACGTGCCGTCGATCTCGCACTGCGAGCCCGCGCCATACGTCCCGCTCGTGCCGCGGTCCGTGAGGCGCGTGTTCACGAGGCGCCCCACCTGCCACGCCGCGCGCCCCGTCGTCAGCTGCGCGTCGTACGTGCCGCCCGCCTTGAGGATGAACCCGCCGCGCCAGGAGAGCTGCGCGATCGGCGCGTGGTTGCCGAGCTGCCAGCAGACGGCTTCGAGGACGTGTTCCCCCGGCGCGAGGCCCGAGACCTCGTAGCTCTGGTAGGGCCAGTGGTGGACGAGCCCCCGGTGCGGGCCGCGCGCGATCGGCCGACCGTCGAGCAGCAGGACGAAGCGCTCGTCGGCGCTCACGTCGAGCGCAAGCGGCGTCCCGTCCGAGACGAACGCGCGCCGGAAGCGGTAGAAGCGCGAGCAGGGCGGCGGCGGCGGATCCGCCCAGGCGTCGGCGGCCAGCGCCTCCACGCCCCACACGTCCTCGCCCTTCATCCAGATCCAGGCCGCCTCGTCGATCGGCTGGACGGCCTTGATGTTCGTCGCGCCGGCCTCCAGCCGCTCCGGGCGGAAGACCTGGCGCACGGTCGCCTCCGGCGCGGCCAGCGCCCCCGCTGCGGACAATCCCAGCAGCATCCAGCAGAACAGCTTCCTCATCTCGTCTTTCCTCCTTGCGCCTCACGCACGCAGAACCGGACCGGCGATCTCAGAACCAGAGCGAAAACCAGTTCTCGGGATCGTCGATGCGCGACACCGACCAGAAATCGGCCACGGGGATCTTCCGCTCCATCCCGCCGTCCGCGCGCTTCAACGTCAGCGTCCAGGCCCCCCAGACGCCGGCGTTCCCCGCCCTCCGGGGCGAGGCGGCCAGCGACAGGCTCCAGCCCGTCTGCTTGTTGATCGTGGCGAAATCCAGCGTCTCCGCGCGCGACGTCCCCGCGAGGCGCCCCTTGGCCAGCACCAGCGGGCCGCGCATGACCTGCGCGGCCGCCGCGCGGCGGACCAGGCCCTTCATTTCCGGCGTGTTGTAGTGCATGAAGCGCTTCGTGTACCCTTCCGGCTTGCGCGTGTCGAGGTCCGTCACGGCGTCGACGTCCTCAACGTCCGGCGCTTCGGACCAAATGACGCGCGGCGGCATCGCCAACGCCATCTCGAACGTCCGCTCGCCCTTCGGCACAGCGATCTCCACGCGGCCCGAGGCGGGGCGGAGCGTTTCCCCGTCAACCGCAAGCCCCGTCGCCCAATACGGCACGCGCAGGCGCAGACGCCCCTCCCGCGCCGCGACCACGCGGAGGCGGAAGGTCTCGGAGACGGGGTAGTTGCCGCGCAGCTCGATGCGGGCACCCGGAAGCGAAATGTCCGCGTCGGAATAGAGGTTGACGTCCCAGCAGCCGTCCCGCGAGACGTCCGCCACCGTCTCCGCCCAGTCGTAGAACGTGCGGAGCATGTTGTCCGGGCAGCACTGGTGGAGCGTCATGCCCGTCTGGGGCGGCGCGCTCGCGTGGCGCGTCCCATGCGAGCGGACGATGTGCGCCCCCCAGGACCCGTCGTACGAGACGCCCGCCAGGAAGGCGTTGTAGAACGCCTCCTCGATGCGGTCGAGGTACTTCGTCTCGCCCGTCAGCCGCCAGAGTTCGCGGTTGAGGCGGATCCAGTGCGTGACGTCGCAGAGCTCGGTCATGCCGTTCACGCGGCGCTTCGCGGAGAGGAAGTGGTCGAAGTAGCCCGCCGCGCGCATGGGGTTGAGCTCTTCTCGGTCGAGATGCCCCCAGAACGCCTCCGCCGCCCGCAGCGCGCGGGCGTTCCCCGTCGCGCGGTGGTAGTCCGCCACGCCTTCGAAGTAGCTCATCATCTCGTAGGCCTTCGCGAGGAGCATGGGGTTGCGGAACCAGGAGACGACGGGGCGGTCCGACAGGGCGTCGTAGACGAGGTTGACGTCCGGCTTCGGCCCTTCGCGCACGTCCGTCACACGGACGATGAAGTCGGCCAGCTCGCGGTACGCCGCCTTCGGGACGAGCCGGTTCAGCTCCAGGAGCGGACGGAGCATCGACATCGACGAGATCCCGGCCCACGACCCCGTCTGGTCGATCGTGACGTCCAGCCGCTTCAACTGCGCGACCAGGTGGTCCGCCATCTTCTCGGCGGCCTTGAGGCATGCCGCGTCGCCGGTCGCCCGGTGAAGTTCGACGAGGGCCCAGAGCGTATACTTCTGCCCCCAGATGTTGAAGCACCAGTGCTTTCCGTAGTCGGGCGACGTCGGGTTCTGGCGCAGGAAGTCCCGTTTCCTGTACGTGGACAGGTAGCCGTCCGGCTTCTGGTACGCCGCGATGAAGCGATGCGCCTTGTCCCGGCACCAGGCCGCCAGCCGCGCATCCTGCGTGTAGCGGATCGCCCCGGCGTAGCAGAGCATCGTCTTGCCCCAATACTCGCCCTGCCAGCCGGCGTGGCCGTCCGCGTCGTCCCAGTGCGTCGCGAAGGCCCGCTCGGCCTCGTCGTAGACCGCGCCCTGCGCATGTTCGGAGAAGACGCGCGCGTTCAACGAGGCTTCCAATAGTTCGCCGGGACGCCCCAGAAGCCGGACACGTCCCAGTTCGACAGGCGTCAGGACGTCGCCCCGCAGCGCACAGGCCCCCGCAAGCGCCATCACCGCAAATATGCCGTACTTCATGTTCCCGCGTCTCCCCTTTTGAGTTTGATGACGAGAAGGCAGTCTATCAAAAGGGACACGCCGCGTCCAGCGTCGAGCCGCGCGCGGAGGGTCCGCGCCGCCGCGCCCGGACGCGCGCGAGGAAGCGCGCGTGCAGGAGGAGCGGCGGAACCGTCGCGAGGTTGCAGAGGACGTCCGAAACCGGCAGCGAAAGCCAGATCGCGAACGGCTTGTCGGCGAGGACATGCGGCAGGAGCCACACGATCGGCAGCAACACGACGCCCTGCCGGAGCATCGAGAGGAGGATCGCGGCCGCCGGCCGGCCGATGGACTGGAAGTAGGTCGTCGCGAGGACGTTGACCGAGATGCACCAGATCATGCAGTTCGCGAGCGCGAGGTCGTGCGCGGCGAGCGCGACGATCTCCGGGTGCGCGCGCGAGACGAACATCCGCGCGATCCACGTCGGGAACGGCGGCACGACCTGGACGACCCACGCGAAGACGGAGAGGGCCGTCGTGACGACAAGCCCCGCCTTCAGCGCGCCGAGGACGCGCCGGAAGTTCCGCGCGCCCCAGTTGTACCCGAAGATCGGCTGCAGCCCCTGCTGGCAGCCCAGCATCGGCATGAGGACGAGGATGAGCGCGCCGTTGAAGACGCCGAGCGAGGCGATCTCCGCCGTGCGGGACGCCGCGTCCGGCATCCACGTCGCGAACGCGTGCTGGAGCGAGGCGACGATGACGGCGCTCATCAGCTGCTGCAGGAACGGCGCGAGGCCGATGGCGAGCGCGCGGCCGAGAAGCCCGCGATAGATCCGGACGCGCCGCAGCCGCAGGCGGACGACGGACGCGCCGCGCCAATAATACCCGAGCGCCCACGCGGCGGAGAGGGCCATCGCGAGGTTCGTCGCCCACGCCGCGCCCGCGACGCCCAGGTCGAGGGCGAAGATGAAAATCGGGTCCAGGACGAGGTTCGCGCCGAAGCCGACGACCATGCAGGTCATCGAGCGGACGGCCCCGCCCTCCGCGCGCTGAAGCGCCGAGAGGCCGAAGGCGATATGGGAGAAGAGGTGCGAGGCGAGGACGATCTTCAGGTAGGTCCGTGCGGCGGCGGCGGCGGCCGGCGTCGTCCTGTCCGCGCCGCACCAGGCGAGAATGGTGTCGAGCGAGAGGTAGGTCGCGGGGATGAGGACGGCGAAGACGACGAGCTTCAGGGCGACCGTCTCGCCGAGGATCTTCTCGCAGGCGACGCGGTCGCCCGCCCCGAGCTTGATCGAGAGGAGCGCGGCGTGCCCGACGCCGACGAGCGGGCCGAACGCCGCGAGAAACATCACGACGGGCATCGCGAGCTGAAGACCCGCCATCGCGTCCACGCCGCAGCCCTGCCCGATGAACACGCGGTCGACGACCACGTAGAGGGCGTTCAGCGTCATCGCGACCAGCGCCGGCCACGAGTACTTCAAAAGCAGCGGGCCAAGGCTGCCCCTGGCCAGCTCGTCGAGATTCGCCTTCATTTCCGATTCTTCTTCCTGCCGCGCCGTTCCGGGCCGCAGGCTACTGCCACAGCGCGAAGTTGAGGCCGACGCCGCGTTCGAGCGGAATCGTGCGGACCCACTTCGGCGTGTCGCTCGGCCAGGCGCCTTTCACCTCCTCGGCGCACCTTCCGAAGCGCGGGCGAATCGACGTCGCGAGGGTGATCTCAAGGCGGACGGCCTGCCCGCGCAGCGCCGCCGGCACCGGCCACGACCACGGCGCGCGAAGCCGCGTGCCGAGGTCGCGCCCCGCGAGGCGGACGGACGCGAGGGCGTGCCCCGTCGCGAGCGTCAGCCGCTCCGCGTCCTTCGGCACCGTGACGTCGGCCGCATACGTGGCCTTCCCGGCGAAATCGCCGTATCCGACCGCCTCCAGCGGCCCGCACGGCACGGTCGTGCGCGGCGGGAGGATCGTCCCCGGCTCCTCCGCCGAGAAGACCCCCTCCATGAAGAGGGCGGGCAGGAACTGGCCCCGGTCCTCGCGGCCGCTGCACGTGAGGACATGCTCCCCCGCCGCGAGCGTCATCCGCTCGGTCTCGGCGTAGTCGCCGTCGTAGCCGAAGCCGAGGAACGTACACGGGCGCGTGCCGGCGAGCGGGCGGCCGTCGAGCGTAAGCGCGCAGGCGGCGTTCGTGAGCGCGCACGTCGCGAAGCGCACCTCGACGGGCCGCGCGACGTTCAGCCGCGCCGTCCCGTCCGCGAGGAAGCGGATGCGCCGGCAGTTCGGGCGGTCCGTCGAGAACGTCCAGCGCGCGGCCACCGGGCGGTAGAGCCAGACGCCGCGCCCCGGCAGCGAGACGGCGAGCCGCCGCCCCTCCGCCGCGAAGACGAGCGCGCGGTCGTCCTCCGAGAGGTTGAGGACGGCCGCCGTGCCGTCGTCGTACCGGCGCATGAGGAGGGCCGTCGCCGGCCGCCCCGACGCCTCCTCCAGGCGCCATGCGTCCGGGAGGCGCGCGCGCACGAAATCGAGCGCGTCCGCGCCGGCGGCGAAGCGGCGTCCGCTCCTGCGCTCGACGATCTCCGCGCCCTCGAAGTCGAAGAGGAGGGGCGCGTCGCACGGTTCGTCCTCCTCGTAGAGGTCGCACGTGACCTGGTTGGCCCCGAGCGTCCGCAGGAGCTCGACGAGGCGCGGCGGCGGGACGGCGCGCCGGCCGGCCACCGCCGCGAGGCCCGCCGCGCGCTGGGGATAGCGCACGGCGACGTCGCAGCGGAACGGCTTGCGCGCGAAGGTCCGCGCCACGCGGGCCGCGTCGTGGAACGCCTCCTGGTCGAAGAACCAGGGCTGCAGCGGCGACGTGAACATCGCGTAGTGGGGCTTCTCGACGAAGCCGCGCGCCGTCTGGTGGTGGAGCGAGAGGAGGTAGGTGTCGACCTTGTGGAGCGCCGAGAGCCAGATCATCTGGAGCTGCTTGTCGAACGCGAGGTCGCACGGCCCGAGCGCGAAGAGCTCGGCGACGCCGCCGCGCCCGCGCCGGCCGATCGCGTGCTGCGCCGTCGCGAACGTCAGCCACTCGACCGTCTCGGGCGACGTCTGGGAGAAGATCTCGTCGATGCCGGGGCAGGAGAAGCCCTTGAGCACGTGGAGGGCGAGGCCGTTGCAGACGGCGGCGTCGCACGGATCCGACTCGGACATGAGGTGGCCCGTCGAGACGATGCCGAGGCGGTCGCACCATGCCGTGATCGGGTCGGCGAAGGCGCGGCGGAAGGCGTGGCCCATGACGGCCGTGTAGCGCCGCCAGACCTCCGTCTTCGCGTTGTCGCGCGCATAGGCTTCGACGTCCGCCTTGAAGTCGCGGCCCGTCTCGGCGCGGTAGTCGCGTTCGAGGCCGCGATACCAGCGCGCGGAGACGACGAAGCCTGGGTCCTTCTTCATCCAGAAGTGCGAGCCGGGCTCGTCCGTGAAGATGCCGCGGATGACCGTGCCGAAGAAGCGGCGGAAGCGCCGTTCGTAGACCTCGTGCGTGAGCGCGCGGAAGCGGTTCATCGCCTCGACGTCGAAGACGTTCGCCGAGAGCGGGTCCGAGCGGAAGTAGCGCCACTCGAAGGTCCCGTCCGCCTTCGGATAGAGGGCGAACGACGTGCTGCGGAAGTCGTCGTTGCCCTCCGGCACCCTGCCTCGGCAGCTGCCGCTCGGCCAGTTGAACTCGTCGTAGATCCAGATGCCCATGCCGAGGCGCTCAGCATGGCGCAGGTACTGTCCGACGAGCGCCAGCCATTCCTCGCCCATGTAGGCGTATTCGAGGCCGCTGCGCGGATAGACGAGGAACTCGGCGTAGCCGGCCGCCTTGGCCGTCTCCAGCGTCTTGACGACATCGGCCTCGGTCGGCCGCCCTGACTGGGCCCCGAACGGCACGAGGGGGGACGGCTCGCCGGCCGCCGCCGCCAGGCCGGCCGCCAAAGCCGCGCCAACCAAAAGAACGTTCATCTTCATATCGCCTCCAAAAGCATTGGTTGCACAGCAATGCGAGTCCTTTTCCGAGGCATGACGAGACCATAGGCCTTTTGCCTATACGGAGAATTGCCCAAGAGTACGTTTCCTTTATCCGAAAGTGCCTGTTCTGCAAAGAGGGGTACAGGGGCAACGGTTGCACCTGCAAGCGCAACAGATTCCTTGAACGAACTCTTCTCTTGTCATGTCTTGTGCCATCAACAACGCGAACAGTGTACCATAAAGTTGCCTATTTGCGGCCGTGAAATCCCGCTCATCCCCAAACCCACGGCAGGAACGTGGCCGGATCACGCAGCGCACAGGGGACGACGGTAGGAACCTGTGGCCGAAACCTGTGGTAGGGGCCGACGTCCTCGGCGGCCCGCCCTCGGCCACGCAGCGCACAGGGGACGACGGTAGGAACCTGTGGCCGAAAGCTGTGGTAGGGGCCGACGTCCTCGGCGGCCCGCCCTCGGCGCGGAACGTCCGACCGACGGTCGCGCGGGAGGGCCGCGACGTGTTGCGACCGCGCCTCTTCTGCAATTTTCTACATCTCTATACGAAAAAATTTACCATTTTCGAGATTCTGTAGCGAAACATGGCATTTTTGCCACAAAGAACACAAAGACCGCAGAGAATCTTTGCGGTCTTTGCGTCAGAATTCTTTGCGAACTTTGCGTTGGAAAAAGGGGTGCGGGATGTTTTGACGCAAAGAACGCAGAGGGAACGCAAAGACCGCAAAGGCTTTGCGAGCTTTGTGCGGCCCACAAGATCTGATTGCCGGGGCGATGACGTTTTCGGAGATGACGCTTCTGGCCATGGATAAGATTTTATTACGCATTGAAATCTCACGCATGCGGAAGGAGGGAACTCGGCGCAGGGCGTCCGACGGGCCCGGCGCGGGTGCGGCCGCAATGCATTGCGGCCCTCCCCAGGTTTGTTTTGGCAGCCTCAGGCGCAGCGAGAAGCAGACGAAAAGTGAGAAGCAGACGAGAAGGAGAAGCGGCTTGCAAGCCACCGCCAAAGGTGTGGTATAATCTGCGCCGTGATTGAAGACTACGGATATGCCGGCGGGCCCGTCGCGGGCAAGGGCGCCGTTCCCGCGCGCGTGCTCGGCACGTGGGGCGACTACTACCGCGTCGTGTGCGACGCGGGCGAGGGAATCGCGCGCAAGAAGGCCTCCGCCTTCCACGGGCGGCCCGACGCCGTCATCCCCACGACGGGCGACTTCGTCTCGCTCAAGTGGAACCCGCACGGCGAGAGCCGCATCCTCGCGACCCTGCCGCGCCACGCCACGTTCGCGCGCACCGACCCCTCGTCGTCCGGGCGCCGGGCGCAGGTCATCGCCGTCAACTTCGACACGCTCTTCTTCCTCACCTCCGTCAACCAGAACTTCAACGTGCGCCGCCTGGAGCGCTTCCTCTCCCTCGGCCGCACGTCTGGCGCCCCCGTCGTCGTCCTCCTCACGAAGAGCGACCTCGTGGACGACGCCGCCCTCGCGCGCTACCTCGCCGAAGCCCGCGCCCATGCGGGCGACGCCGAGGTTCTGGCCCTTTCCGCCCGCACGGGCGCCGGGATGGACGCCCTCGCCCCCTACGTGCGGCCCCGCCGCACCCTCGCCTTCGTCGGCTCCTCCGGCGTCGGCAAGTCCTCCCTCGTGAACGCCCTCGCCGGCGAAGAGATCATGCCCACGCTCGAAATCCGCGCCTGGGACGCCAAGGGCCGCCACACGACGACGGAACGCGAACTCGTCCTGCTGCCCTGCGGCGCGCTCGTCCTCGACACGCCCGGCATGCGCGAAATCGGCCTCTTCGAGGCGGACGACGGCATTGCGGACGCCTTTGCCGACGTCGACGCGCTCGTCCGCCGCTGCCGCTTCTCCGACTGCCGCCACGACACCGAGCCCAACTGCGCCGTCAAGGCGGCCCTCGCCGACGGCTCCCTCGCCGAGGACCGCTGGCTCGCCTACCGCCGCCTCAAGGCCGAGGCCGCGCGCGAGGAGGCCCGCCGCGTCGCCTCCACGCACCGCTACCGGAAGTAGCGGCGCGCAATCACAGGACGCCCTTCGAGGACGGGACGCCCTTTTCGCGCGGGTCGGGCGCGACGGCCTGGCGCAGCGCGCGGGCAAAGCCCTTGAAGAGGCCCTCGCACACATGGTGCGTCTCGTCGCCGTAGATCTCGCGCGCGTGGATGGCAAGCCGCCCCTCCACGCTCACCGCGCGGAAGAACTCCTCCAGGAGCTTCACCTCGAAGTCGCGCACCATGAGATGCTTCTTCGGCGTCGCGAAGACGAGGAAGGGCCGCCCGCCGAGGTCGATGGACGTCTCGCAGAGCGCCTCGTCCATCGGGATCGACGCGAAGCCGTAGCGCACGATGCCGCGCCGCTCGCCGAGCGCCCGGTTGAGCGCCTGGCCGAGGACGAGCCCAACATCCTCCACCGTGTGGTGGTAGTCGACGTCGAGGTCGCCCGCGCACGCCACCGAAAGATCGACGAGCGCGTGCTTCCTGAACAGCTCAAGCATGTGGTCGAAGAACCCGATGCCCGTGTCGATCTCGCCGTTCCCCTCGCCGTCCAGATTGAGCGAGAGCGTGATCTTCGTCTCCCGCGTGTTCCGTTCGATTTCAGCCGTTCTCATCTCCGTTGCCTCCTCATGCCTTCAAAGCCGCGCGAAGCCGCCGCACCGCAAGGGCGATGTCGGCCACGCGGTCCGTGCCGCTTTCGCGCTCGACGGCGATGGCGCCCGTGTAGCCCGCCTTCTTCAGGGCGGCGAGGAAGGCGGGGGCGTTGACGCGCCCCTCGCCCCAGGGCACCTCATTGCCCCAGGCGACGCCCGGCTGCGGCGAGGGCGTCGCGTCCTTCGCGTGGACATGCCGGATCCAGGGCGCGAGCTTCGCGACGGCGGCCACGGGGTCGCCCATGCCGTAGAGGAGCATGTTCGCGGGGTCGAAGTTGACGCCGACGCCCTTCACCGTGCCGAGGAAGCGCACGAGGTCATCCGCCGTCTCCTGCCCCGTCTCCAGCAGCAGCTGGAGGCCGTTCTCGCCACAGACGTCCGCCAGGAACTTCACGCGGTCGGTGAAGGTGGCGACGGCGGACGGGCTGCGCTCGTCGAGGTAGCCCGCGTGGAGCGTGAGGTAGGGCGCCTTGAACTGCGCGGCGAGCTTCGCCGCCGCGCGGATGAGCGTCCGGTTCGCCGCCCAGTGTTCGTCGGGGACGATGCCGCCGGTCTTCCGGATCGTGGCGGGCGTCGTGTAGTCCTCGTAGGAGAAGGAGAGCATCGCGGCCGACAGGGTCCACGCCCCGCCGTCGATCAGCCCCTCGACGTAGCCACGCGCCTGGGCGCCCTCCGCCGCGCCGTGCCGGGCGTCGCCCTCCAGAAACGGCTGGAGCGCCAGGTGGACCTGCTTCACGCCCATTGTGCGCATCGCCTCTGCAACCGCCCGAATGGGCTTCTGGAATGACCAGGAACAGACGGAAATCGCGTTCTTCATGTTCATGTACCTTTCTTTTCGCAGGTTCAGGCCAGCTTCCAGCCATTGTGGTATTCGCTGGAGAGATGGCGGTTCAGGGCCGGATCGACGAACCTCTCCGCCGCCGGATCCCACTTGAGCCCCTTCCGCCCTTCCAGGATGCAGACGTTCGCGAGCAGCGCCGTCGTGGTCGTGCGATGGCCGAACTCGCACTCGCTGCAGACCTGGCGTCCCTCGTAGATGCCGTCCAGAAAGTCGCTCTCGTGGGAATGGCCGTCCTTCGGCGCATAGAGGCGCGTGATCTTCGAGTCGCCCCGGCGGTAGGCGGCCTTCCAGTCGCGCAGCACGTTCCTGGCGATGTCCTTGCCGTTCCGGTCGCGGATTTCGATCTTGCTGCCGTAGAGCCCCAGCGTTCCCTCCTCGCATTCGTAGAGGAGCCCGCGCGGCACGCCGGGGCGCATGCTCACCACATGCGCGGCGAAGCCGGTCGCATATTCCATGTCGAACTCGAACGCGCCCGCCCAGGTGAAGACGTCGCGGTTCGGCTGGAACGCGCCGGCGGCCATGTTGGCGATGGCGACGGGCCCCGTGCGCTCGAAACCCATGGCCCAGTGCATCGTATCGACCTCGTGCGGGGCGAAGTCGGCGATCATGCCGTTCCCGTAGCGCCTGTTCCAGCGCCACGCCATCGGCTCGTGGATGCCGGGGATGAAGGCGTTGCCGTCCCAGTGCGCCGCAGGCCCCTGCCACAGATTCCACATCTCCTTCGAGAAATGGGCGGGGAGCGGCCCCGGCGCCGGGTCGAGGGGATGCCCCCACAGGCCGCCGCTACCGCCCGGCAGACCGACGCGGCAGCTTCTGGCCTTCCCCAGCACGTTGTTGCGGATGATCTCGCTCGCCGTGCGGCGCGCCGGGTTGCTCCGCCCCTGATTGCCGACCTGGAACGTGACGCCGCTCTCCTTGGCGACGCGCGTCATCACAATCCCCTCCTCGATGGAGAGCGCGAGCGGCTTCTGGCAATACACGTGCTTGCCCGCGCGCATCGCGGCGACCGAAATGAGGGCGTGCCAGTGGTCGGGCGTGCAGACGACGACGGCGTCGACCGTCGGATCGGCGACGACGGCGCGCCAGTCCGAGACCATGCGGCATGCGTTGTCCTTGTACGAGGCGTCGATCTTCTGCTTGAACGGCACGCAGCCGCCCGGCTTCTTCCCCTCATAGCCATACCCCGTCTTCGCCTCGCGGACGGGATCGCAGACGACGGTGATACGCGCCCGCGGATCCTGCAACAGCTGGTTCACGTTGTCATAGGCCTGGGTTCCGCATCCGATGACGGCGATGCTGATGCGGTCGCCCGCGCTCACCCTGCGCGGCGCGGCCAATCCGCCGCCGAGGCAGCCGCCGCACAGGAACGGCGCCGCCGCCATTCCCCCCAGGAACGATCGTCTTGAAACGTCCATCTCGTCACTTCCTTTCCGAGTTTCTGTTCACCGAAAGCTTCTCTGCGTCCTCGTCCTCGAACGCGAGGCAGCACTTGAAGCGGCCGCAGACGCCGTTGAGGGAAGCGGCGCCGGGCCCTTTCGCGCGCGCGGCGGCGGGCGGGGCCGGGTAGCGCGTCTGCCACGTCGCGCAGCAGCAGGGGCGGCCGCACGGCCCGAGCGCGCCGAGAACGCCCACCTCGTCGCGCGGCCCCATCCGCCAGACGTTTACCGAGACGCCGAAGCGGCGGCGCAGCTCCGCGACGGGCCGCGCGAGGTCGGGATGCGCCGCCCCCGCGACGTAGCGGATGAAGAGGCGCGTGCGGGCGAAGGAGAGCCGCGCGTAGGGGACGCGCAGGCCGGGCACGGCGGGAAGCGCCGCCTTCAGGAACGTCGTGCGCATCGCAAGGGAGAGGCGCTCGTTCTCCGCGAGGACGGCGTCGTCCGCCGCCGTCTTCGCGCGGACGAGCAGGAAGCCCGGGAGACGCGCGCCGTGCCGCGCGGGATCGTAGGGGCCGCCCGCCGTCACGAGGCCCATGTCCTGCCCGTAGTCGAGCGCGACGAGGACGCGCGTCCCGCACGGCGGCGGCGGCGCGGGACACCGGACGAGGAAGAGGCCCTTCTCCGGCATCACGACCTGCGCGACCTGGACGGCGTCCGTCATTTCGCCCGCTCCACACCGAACCGCAGGCGGTCCGTCAGAAACAGCAGCGCGGAAAGCTCGTTCATGTTGCGCGCATCGACCGACACGGCAAACGCCTCCACCGCCTCGACGTTGTAGCAGGCCGACGCAAGCGAAAGCTGGGCCGCGCGCGTCTCAAGGACGCTCCGCCGCGCCTCGTTCACGAGCGGCGCCGCATCGTCCCCCTCGTCGCCGCCGACGTGCGAAGGCGGCGCGGCGACGAGCGCCATCAGGTCGCGGAACCAGCCCATGAGCGTCGCCGTGAAGTCCCGCCGGAAGTCCTTGTAGCGCGCGGCGACGAGCGCCGCGTAGGCCTCCTTGCCCGTCTCCTCGCCGGGGCCCTCGTCCACGCCCTCGGTCTCCGCGTCGACAAGTTCCGTCGCATGCGCCTTAAGGTGTTCAAGCACTGCGTTCAGGCGTCCGGCGGCGGCGGCCTTCGCCGTCGCGCCCTTCAGGCGGTCGCTCGCGAGGATGTCCAGCACCTGTCCCCGGTACGGCTCCTCCAGCGCGCGTACCCGCGCGTCCGGCAGGTCGATGCGCTGGCAGCGCGAGATGATGGTGGGCAGCAGCTGCTCGGGCTGTTCGGTCAGGAGCAGGAAGAGCGTCTGCGGCGGCGGTTCCTCCAGGGTCTTCAGGAAGGCGTTCGCGCTCTCCGTCTTCAAGCGGTCCGCCCCGTAGACGACGCCCGCCTTCCAGCCGCCCTGGAAGGCCGTCTCGCCCATCGGGTCGATGAGGCGCGTGCGCATCGCCTCCACGGAGATGATGCGGCTCTTCTTCTCGGGCGCGAGCCGGTGGATGTCCGGATGCGCGCGCAGGTCGCCCGCGCCGAAGAGGCGGCGCAGCACGCGCTCCGCCAGCTCCGCCGCCATGCCGCGCACGCCCCCCACGATCAGGTAGCCGTTCGCGGGCCGCCCCGCGCCCAGCGCCTTCTCGATCTGCGCATAGGCCGCGTCGACCGTCATGGCATGCGCCTCCGGACGGCGGCGAGGACCTGGCGCGAGACCTCGGCGAGGGGTCGGGAGGCGTCGATGACGGCAAAACGCGCCGGCTCGGCCTTGGCAAGCGCCAGGAAGCCCGCGCGCAGACGCGCATGGAACTCCGCCCCAGCCTGTTCGATGCGGTCGGCCGCCGTCGCCGTCGCGGCCTCGCGGGCGGCGAGACGCGCGCGGCTCACCTCGGGCGGCACGTCGAGGAGAACCGTGAGGTCGGGCACAAGCCCCTCCGTCGCGAAATCGTTGAACTGCCGAAGCCGCGCCACGTCGAGGCCGCGCCCGTAGCCCTGGTAGGCGAAGGTCGAATCGGCGAAACGGTCGCACAGCACCCATTCGCCCCGCGCGAGCGCGGGGCGAATCACCTCGGCGACGACCTGCGCGCGCGCCGCGAGGAAGAGCAGCACCTCGCTGCGCGCAACCGGCGGATCCGCCCGCTCGTCGCGCACGAGGCCGCGGATCTTCTCCGCAAGCGGTGTCCCGCCGGGCTCGCGCGTCACGAGGACCGTGCGCCCTTCCGCCCGCAGCGTCTCCGCGAGCGCCTGCACCTGGGTCGACTTGCCGCCGCCCTCGGGGCCTTCAAAGGTGATGAACCGCCCCGCCTTCACGTCAGCGGGCCTCCCGCGCCGGGAAATCGGAGATGGATGTGTTGCTCGGCTTCATGCTTTCAAGATTCAGATTCCGCGTGCGCCCACATTATAGCATATCCGGCGGCGCGCGCCGCGCCGGACGTCCCGTGGGGCGGCGCGGAAAAATCGGGGCCTGAGACGCTTGCAAAGGGCGGGGGGCGTGTGGTATCATACGCCTTCGCCTTCTTCTGGGACAGTAGCTCAACTGGACAGAGCGATGGTTTCCTAAACCGTAGGTTGGGAGTTCGAGTCTCCCCTGTCCCGCCAGTTCCGCGCGCCGAAGGCCGCGCCGCCCCCGGGGGCCGGCCGCTAGCGGTCGCGGCCGTCCTTGTCCGCGCGCTCGAAGCGCTTGAGCGCGTCGTAGGGCAGGCAGATCGTATCCCACACGGGCGAGAGCGCATAGGCGTCGACCGCTGAGAGGACGAGCCCGAGCGGGCAGAGGACGACCGGCGCGACAACGGTCGGCGCCCAGGCGTAGCCGAGGTCGAAGAAGCGCATCCCGTACGACTCCTCGTAGGGCACGCGCGTCGAAAGGTAGTAGTCGCCCGTGCGCGGCCGGATCTCGAAGTCCTGGAAGAGCGAAAGGACGCCGGCGGCGGCTGAAACGAGAAGACCGACCATCGCCTACCCGCCTCCCTGTTCCGCAGGTGCCCGGTCCGCGCGCAGACGGGGGCCGTGCGCCCAGTAGAGGCGTTCAAGCGCCGCCGCAAGGCGCGGCCATGCGTAGGCGCGCACCGTTGCGCGGCCGCCCGCGACGAGGCGCGCGGCGAGGGGCGGCGTGAGGCGGTCGAACGCGGCCGCCAGCGCGCCCGCCCGCGCCGGGTCGAAGAGCAGCCCGTTCTCGCCGTCGCGGACGAAGTCGACGAGCCCGCCGACGGCCGAGGCGACGAGCGGCACGCCGTGCTGCATCGCCTCCAGGGCGACGATGCCGAACGGCTCGTGGACGCTCGGGAGGACAAAGGCGTCCGCGCGCGCAAACGCCGCATGGAGCGCCGCCGAACCCGGCGGAAGCGCGTCGAGGAGCGCGAGGCGCGGCGCGACGCCCCGCGCCTCGGCGCGCGCGACGATCTCGTCGCGGTACCACGGGGCCGTCACGGGGCCGATCAGCTCCACGGTCATGTCGGGACGCGCGGCGAGGAGGTCGACGAGCGCCAGCTGGTTCTTCTGGTAATCGATGCGCGAAAGGCAGAGGACGCGGGCGGCGCGCGCGAAGGGCCGGTGGGCGAACGCGCCCGGCGGCACGCCGTTCGGCAGGTAGCAGACGCGCTGGCGGGGATAGCGCGCCGCGCACGCGCGCGCCTCCGCGCGCGAGATGCAGACGAGCGCGGACGCCCGCGCAAGCGGGTCGAAGCGCAGGCCGAGAAGCCGGTCGAGGACGCCGCCGTAGGGAAGCGTGCGGCGAAGCGGCCGGAGCATCGCGGCGAGCTCCTGCGGCGGGACCGTCGCCGCGCCGCCGTGGAGGGAGAGGACCGACGGGACGCCCAGCGCCTCGGCGAGCTTGACGGCGCAGGCCGCGAGGCGTCCGCCCGCATGGACGTGGACCACGTCGGGCCTGAACGCCCGCACGGCGCGGAAGAGCCCCGGCGCGAACGGGCTGCCGCCCTTCCGGTCAAGCGCGTCGCGCGCGGCGGCCGAAAGCGGGAACGACGGATAGAAGTAGCCGAACGCCTCGGCCTCGCGCGTCCCCTCCGGCGGCTGGAGGGCCGACGTGCAGAAGACGCGCGGCACGTCGCCCCGGCGGCGCTGCTCGGCGACGAGCGCGGCGACGACCGTCTCCGTGCCGCCCCATGCGGCGCGGCTGTAGCGGCGGACGATGTGCGCGATCGTCACGTGGCGCCGCCGAAGGCCTTCTCCGCCTCCTCGACCGTGTCGAAGATCTCGAAGACGCGGAACACCTTTGTGATGTCGAAGACGATCCGGGGGTGCGCCTGAAGGCAGGCGAGGCGGCAGACGCCGCCGTTCTCCTTGCAGCGCTGCAGCAGGTACACGAGCGCGCCGAGCCCCGACGAGTCGATGTGGGACATCTGCGAGAGGTCGCACAGGACGTTCGCGCACGCCTCGGCCTCATGCGCGGCGGCCTCCTTGAACTCGTCGGAGCAGGAGGCGACAAGGCGCCCGCCCACGGCGATCTTGACGAAGTTCGCCTTCTTCTCAACGTTGAATTCCATCGATGCTCTCCTTCATGTAGGTGAAATAGTCCCAGACGCCCTTCACGTAGGCGGGAATCGGATCGGAAGAGAGGACGGCCGCATGGGAATGCGCCGCGCCGGGGTCGTACCCGTGCATGCCGCCCAGCGCCGCCAGGCCCAGGTCGTTCGGCACGATCTGAAGCCCGGGGTTCACGAGGAAGAGCGCGTCGCCGAAGAGGCGGTCGCCGCGCGCCAGGCCGGCGCGCGCCATCTCCTCAGGCGTCAGCCAGTGCCCCTGCGCGGCGAAGGGCGCGAGCGCCGCCTCGATCTTCTCCCGCGCGCCCGGCGCCAGGTAGGTGACGCGCAGCAGCGTCGCGTCGTAGCACGCGCCGTAGTCGATGCCGAAGGCAAGGCCCGTCGCCTCCACGGCCGCCTTCAGGTCGACCGTGCCCGTACACGGCGTCATGCCGTGGTCGGAGAAGACCGTCAGCGACCAGGGCCGCCCGCTCGCCCGCGCCGCCGCGACGAGCCGCGCGACGGCGGCGCGATACCAGGCGAGCTTCGCGCGCACGGCCTCGTCCGCCGCGCCGCGCGGGTGGTCGTGCCGGAGCGCGTCGAGGGACGACGTGTAGAGGAAGACGAAGTCCGTCCCCTTCGCGATCTCCCGCTCGCCGCGCGCGAGGTTCCGCGCGTCGGAGAGGCGCCACTCGCTGATGTGGTGCGAGAGGCCCGACGCGGCGAGCGCGTCCGCGAGGTTGCGGATGCCGCCCATGCCGCCGGGGACGAAGAGGTCCGACTTCTCGCAGTAGTCGAAGAAGCGCAGCTTCTCGGCGGGTATCTGGTAGAGCTGGAAGTAGCCCGTGAAGCCGAGCGCCTTCGCGACGGCCTTCGAGAGCCATCCGCGCACGCGGCCACGGCGCCAGAACGCCTTCGGGCGCAAAAGCCCCAGGACGCGCGCGACGCCCCGGAACGGCGACGCCTCGGGCGCATAGCGGAAAAGCCCCAGATGCCCGTGCTCGGCGGGCCGCTTCCCTGAGAGGATCGTGGGAATCGCCGACGAGGAATAGCCGAACTGCATCGTCACCGCCCGCCGATGCGGCAGAAGGTCCTCCAGGAAGCCCGTCGGCTCGACGACGTCCCATCCGAGCGCGTCGATGAAAAGGAAGATCGCCATCCGGCGCGCGCGCGCGCAGATCTCGTCGACGGCGGGGTCGTCCGTGAGCCGGTGGAGGAACGCGCGGCGGAAGGCGAGGTGCCCGCGCGCGGCGCAGAGGCGGCGCGTCGTCGCGTAGGCGAGGCCGGAGATCATCCAGCCGACCTGGACAAGCACGAAGTCCGCAAGCGAGGCGATGGCCTGGTAGTCGACGGGGCGCCCCGCGCGGATGGCGTCCAGCACGGCGGGGCTCGGCCGCGCCGTCGTCGGCAGGTTCCAGAACGCCCGGCAGTCGTGCCGCCAGTCCGTCGTCGCGATCTGGTCCTCCAGGACGCGGAAGATGTCGAGCTTGTCCGCGTCGCGCACCGTTTGCGCCACCGCGCGGGTGCGCGCGTCGAGCCCTTCGGGCAGGTCGCGGCGGTTGTGGAAGAGGACGGCGTCGAGGACGGGCTGCGCGACCTCGGAGGCGGCCAGCCAGCCCTGCGCGACGACGATGTCGCGGGAGAGGACGGCGTGGTCGGCGGAATCGGAGTCGCGGAAGGTCCCGTAGCGCCGCAGCTGCTCGTAGCGGCCCGTGTCGTGCAGCAGCGCCGCCGCGAGGCAGGCCCGCACCGTGGGCGCGTCGAAGCCCTCCCCCTCGGCGATGAGCCGCGCGTTCTCGACGACCTTCGCCGTGTGGAGGCGCTTGAGCTTCATCATCGGCGGCAGGGCGCCGTCCACGCGGAACGTGTCCACATAGGCGTCGTACCGCGCCGTCAGGTCGGCCAGGCCGTCCACGCCGCCCCCGCTACGACAGGTTCCCGACGACGGCCTTGATGCGCCGCACGCCGGCGGAGGAGCTCTGCTCCTTCAGGATCCTGAAGCTGCCGAGTTCCTTCGTGTTTTCCACGTGCGGCCCGCAGCAGATCTCCTTCGAGATGCCGCCGATCGAGTAGAGCGACACCTGGTCGCCGTACTTCGCCCCGAAGAGCGCCATCGCGCCCTCCTTCTTCGCCTCCTCGACGGTCGTCGTCTTCTTCGTGACGGGGATGCCCTCGGCGATCCACTCGTTGACGCGCTTCTCGACGGCGGCCTTCTGCTCGGCCGTCATCGGCTCCGGCCACGTGAAGTCGAAGCGCAGGCGCTCGGCGGTGATGTTCGAGCCCTTCTGGAGCGCCGTCGGGCCCAGCACCTCGTGGAGCGCGGCGTGGAGGAGGTGGGTGGCGGTGTGCATGCGCGTGACGACGGCGGAGTTGTCCTGCAGGCCCGCCTTGAACGACCCGGCAGACGTCGTGCGGCTGAGTTCCTGGTGCTTGCGGTTCGCCTCGTCGAAGCCCGCCTTGTCCACCGTCAGGCCGTCCTTCGCCGCCATCTCGCACGTCATCTCGAACGGGAAACCGAACGTGTCGTAGAGCTTGAACGCGGTCTTGCCGCTGATCTGCGCCTGGCCGTGGGCCTTGAGCTGCTCGGCGACCTTCCTGTACATCGCCTCGCCCTTGTCGAGCGTCGCGTTGAAGCGGTTCTCCTCCGCCTCAAGGTCCGTGCGGCACGCCGCGAGGTTCGCCTCCAGCTCGGGGTAGACGTGCTTGTACTTCCGGCAGACGACCTCGGCGAGCCTGAGCGTGAAGCCGGGGGCGATGCCGATCATGCGGGCGAAGCGCACGGCGCGGCGGATGAGGCGGCGGAGGACGTAGTTCGCGCCGACGTTGCCGGGCTTCACGCCGCCCTTCGGGTCGCAGAGGATGAACGTCGCCGTGCGCATGTGGTCGGCGATCACGCGCCGGGCCTTCAGCACCTCGGCCGCGTCCATGCCCTCCGGCACGTGCGCGAGGTCGTCGATGGCCTGCATGATCGGCGCGAAGATCTCGGTGTCGTAGACGGTCGGCGCGCCGCTCATCATGCAGATCGTGCGCTCGACGCCCATGCCCGTGTCGACGTTGTGGCGGCCGAGCGGGACGAAGCGGCCCGCCTCGTCCTTGTTGTACTGCATGAAGACGTCGTTCCAGATCTCGACGTACTTGCCGCAGGGGCAGCCGGGGCGGCAGCCGGGGCCGCACGCGGGCCTGCCCGTGTCGATGAACATCTCGGTGTCGGGGCCGCACGGGCCCGTCGTCCCGGCGGGGCCCCACCAGTTGTCCTCGCGCGGGAGGCGGAAGATGCGCGCGTCCGGGATGCCCACGCTCTTCCAGATCCGGACGGCCTCCTCGTCGGCGGGGATGTACCCCTCGTCGCCCTCCTTGCCCTCGCCGCGGAAGACCGTCACGTTCAGCTGCTCCGGCCTGAAGCCGAGCTTCGTCGTGAGGAACTCGAAGCTCCAGCGGATCGCCTCCTCCTTGAAGTAGTCGTTCAGCGACCAGTTGCCGAGCATCTCGAAGAAGGTGAGGTGCGCCGCGTCGCCGACCGCGTCGATGTCGCCCGTGCGGACGCACTTCTGCACGTCCGTGAGGCGCGTCCCGGCGGGATGCGGCATCTGGCCCATGAGGTACGGGACGAGCGGGTGCATGCCCGCCGTCGTGAAGAGCACCGTCGGGTCGTTCTCGGGGATCACGCTCGCGCCGGGGATGCGCACATGTCCCTTCGACTCGAAGAAGCCCAGATACATCTCGCGAAGTTCGTCTGCCGTCAACTGCTTCATGTCAATTCTTCTCCAATTCCGCCGCATGCCGCCCGGCAACGACGTGGAGGCGTGTTCCGGCGGACGCGAATCGCGATAGTATACCACGATTTTGAGCCCTGTGCCTACTGCCGGGAAGAGCGGCCTTCCGCCCCGACGCGGCGGGGCAACGCGGCCGCGCGCCTACCGCAGGTCGATGGACGCCCCCTGCGCCGCGTCGAGGGCGACGGGGCGCGCGCGCTTGTAGATGCGCCCGAGCGCGTCGAGGCAGCGCGCGTCGCCCCGCCAGAGCGGCACGGGCCCGAGCCGCCGGAGAAGCGGCGCCGGGTCGTCCAGCGCGCTCCCGCGCAACGGGGTATCGTCCGCGACCTCATACGCCACCGACGCCGGCCCCGCCTCCTCTTCGGGCGGCACGAGGTCGTCCAGGTCGACGCCGCGCAGCGCGAGGAGCGTCGCGGGACGGCGGGCGACCTCCTCGCCGAGGATCAGCAGCACGGCGACGAGGTGCTTGCAGGGGCGCGCCCAGTCGGGGCACGAGCAGTGCATCTTCACGTCCCAGAGCGTCCGCCCGTCGGGCGTCGTCCCGAGCGGCGCGGCCCGGGGGAAGAGCGGCACGCCCTCGGCGCGCAGCAGGTCCTCGACCTCCGTCGGCAGATCGTCCGTCAGCAGGCGCGCGAGCAGCATCGGCTCGGCCTTCAGCGCCGCCGCGACGCGCGGCGTCGAGACGACCGTGAAGTCGAGCGCGGCCCGGTAGGGTTCCGCCCGCGCCCCCTGCACGGTCGCCTCGACGTGCGGCCCTTCCAGCACGAGGTCCGTCACCTGCCCGCCGACGGCGTACTGCCGCCCCCGCCCAAGGCGCGGCCCCAGGCGCATCGCCTCCAGGGCGGCGATCCAGCGCCGCGCCCACCAGGCGGTCCTGACGAGCGTGCGCAGGTCCTGCGCGCGGATGCCGTGCGCCGTGCGCGCGACGCGCAGCGGATAGCGTTTCCGGCTCATGGTTCCTCCTCCCCGTCCGGCTCCGCGCCGCCCGCCGCCGATGGGTCCAGGCTCACGATCCGCTCGAACGCGCGCGCGTCCATCCGCGCGAGGAACGCCTCGCCGCCCGCGACGACCTCGTTCGCGAGGTAGCGCTTCGATTCGAGGAGGGCGTCGATGTGGTCCTCCAGCGTTCCCGCGCAGATGAAGGTGTGGACGAACACCGTCTTCGTCTGCCCGATGCGGTGGGCGCGGTCCGTCGCCTGGTTCTCGACGGCCGGGTTCCACCAGCGGTCGAAGTGGATCACGTGCGTCGCGCGCGTGAGGTTGAGGCCGAACCCGCCCGCCTTCAGTGAGAGGATGAACGCATTCGGCTCCGGCGCCGCGTTGAAGGCGGCGATCTCGGCCTCGCGCCGCGCGGGCGAGAGCCCGCCGTGCAGGAACGGGAAGAGGCGGCCGAACGTCTCCTGGAGGTGCGCGCGGAGCATGCGGCCCACCTTCGCGTACTGCGTGAAGACGAGGCACGACTCGCCGCAGGCGAAGATCTCCGCGAGGAGTTCGTCGAGGCGCGCGAGCTTGCCCGCGCCGTCGCAGATGAGCTTCAGTTCCGTGAGGAGCGCGAGGATGCGCCCGCGCGACGGCGCGTCCGCCGCCGCGTCCGCGCGGAACGCCGCCAGCGCGTCCTCGTAGGCGCGCCGCTGCGCGGGCGCGAGCGGACAGTATTCGCGCACCTCGCGCTTCGCGCCGAGTTCCGCCGCCACGGCGGGGTCCGTCTTCAGCCGCCGCAGCATGAACGGTTCGAGGATGCGCTTGAGCTTCGCCGCCGCCCCGCCGTGCGCGTCCTCGCGGATGGAGCGCGTGAACGCCGCGTCGAAGTCCTTGCGCGCGCCGAGGAGGCCGGGGTTGAGGAATTCCTCCAGCGCCCAGAGGTCGGCCGCGCTGTTCTCGAAGGGCGTGCCCGTGAGCGCGATCTTCACGGGGACGTCGAGCGCGCGGGCGGCGCGGGCGGCGCGCGTGTCGGGGTTCTTGATCGTCTGCGCCTCGTCGAGGACGAGCGCGGAGAACGTCGCGTCCGCGAAGTCGCGGAAGTCGCGCACGAGGAGCGCGTAGCCCGTCACGACGACGTCCGCCCCCCGGCACGCCACGAGGAACGTCCCGCCCGTCGCGCGCGCGCCGCCCTGGTGGAGCAGCACCTTCAGGCCCGGCGCGAACGCGCGCAGCTCGCGCACCCAGTTCGTCGTGACGGAGACGGGCGCGACGACGAGGGCGGGCGGCAGCGACGCCTTCCCCCGCGCGTGGAGGAGGTAGGCGATCGTCTGCACCGTCTTGCCGAGGCCCATGTCGTCCGCCAGACACGGGCCGAACCCCCACTGCGTGAGGAAGGCGAGCCAGGACATCCCGCGCAGCTGGTAGTCGCGGAGCGTCCCCTTCAGCCCCTTCGGCGGCGGCAGCGCCCGGAACCGCTGCTCGCCGCGCAGTTCGTTGAGGAGCCCCCGCAGCCAGCCGTGCGCCTTCACCTGCGCGACGCGCAGACGCCCCACGCGCCCCGTCCCGAGCGCGAAGGAGACGGCCTCGGGGACCGTGAGCGGCTTCCCCCGCACGGCCTGCAGCGCCCGCAGCGCCTCGCGCAGCACGTAGCGGTCCACCTCGATCCAGCGGTCGCGGAAGAAGACGAGCGTGGAGCCCTGGTCGAGGAGGAACTGGATCTCCCGCTCCGTCACCTTCTCCCCGTCGACGCGGATCGTGAGCTTCGAGGCGACCGTGCGCGCGCCGGCCGGGGCGGTGGGCGTCAGCTCGGCCTCGGCGGCGAGGTGTTCGCCCGTCACGCCGGGCGGCATCTCCACGGCGAACCCCGCCGCCGCGAGCGCCTGCGCGCCCGTCCGCAGGAAGTTCTCGGCGTCGGCGCGCGTCAGCTCCGCGACGGCCCCGCGCAGGGCCTTGAGCGGCGGATAGACGGCGGCGGCCTGGCCGAGGGCGACGAGGCCGCGCCGCGTCGCGGGCACGGCGCCGATCTTCAGGTACCACGGCGCCTCCGCCGTCTTCGGCGGCACGAGCCTGAAGCGCAGCGCCGCCCGCTCGGCGGGCGAGACGGCGAGCGGCGCGCGCCACGCCGCGAGCGTGCCGGCGAGCGCGCGCAGGTCGTCCGTCCCCTCCCACCGCACGCGCCCCGCGTCGCTCCGCAGCGCGGCGAGCCAGGCGTCGTGGACCGTCTCGTGCCGCCCCGTGTCGTCCTCCAGCGCCGAGCGCTGCCCGCGCCGCACGAGCCCGTCGACGCAGTGCGCGAGGAACGGCACGCAGGAGGCGGCGGCCGGCGGGACGCGGACCGGCCGCCAGCGCGCGAAGAACGCCCCCTCTTCCTCTTCCAGCGTCGGCAGATACTGCCCGGCGGCCACCACCTCCGCCGCCGCGCGGAACACGTCCGCCGCGCGCAGCACGTCCTCGCCGAGGAAGACGCCCTGCCGCAGGCGCCGCCCGCGCACGTCCGAGAGGAACATCAGCAGGTTGGGCGTCGTGGGCACAAGGCGGCCCGCGCCCGCCTCCGCGATCCCCTCCTTGTACCACAGCACCTCGCGCACGGCGGCGCGCAGGGGCGCGCCGACGAGCGGCACGGGCGCCGCGCCGGCCGTCCGGGGCGCCTCCGCACGGAAGGCCGCGCGCCCCCGCGCGTCGATCTCAAGGTGCAGTTCAACCATGCCGGGCGGGGAGGGCGGCCGCACAGGCCGCGCGCAGGGCGGCGACCGCCGCCGCCATGTCCGCCTGGCGGAAGAGGTAGCTGCCGGCGACGAACTGGTTGGCGCCGGCCCGGGCGGCGAGGACGGCCGTCTCGGCGTTCACGCCGCCATCGACCATCACGTCGAGATGCGGGGCGCGGGCGCGGACGGCCGTGACTTTCGCAAGGCAGTCCGCGATGAACGTCTGCCCGCCGTACCCGGGATGGACCGTCATCACGAGCAGTTCGTCACACGCCTTCAGGTAGGGGAAGACCCGCCCGGCCGGCGTCTCGGGGTTGAGGACGAGCCCCGCGCGCAGCCCCAGCGCCCGGATGCGGGCCAGTTCCGCGTGGAGATCGCAGTCGGCCTCCACGTGGACCTGGATCGTCTGCGCGCCCGCCCGCGCAAAGGCTTCCAGATAGAGATCGGGGCGCGTCATCATCAGGTGGACGTTGCGGAAAAGCCCCGGCGCGACGCGGCGCGCAAGCGCCACGACGTCGGGGCCGAACGAGAGGTTCGGCACGAAATGCGCGTCCATGACGTCGAGGTGCAGCGCGTCCGCGCCGGAGCGCGCCACGCGGGCGATTTCCGCGCCGAGCGCGCCGACGTCGGCCGCGAGGAGGGAGGGAAGGATCTGAACGTCCATGCCGCGCATTATACCATACTTGGCGTCGCGCGCCCGACGCGGCGGCGCGCTCAGCGGAGGACGAGGATCGTGCCGCGCGGATCATACGCGGAAGGCGCGTGGACGAGCCAGGCCTTGCGGGCGCCCTTGCGGTAGACGCCCCAGCGCGGCGCGTCCGGGGCCGCGGCCGCCTCCTCCGCCGTGGGGGCGTCGGCGAGCGCATCCCAGCCGTTCACCAGCGACGCGTAGATCGTCACCTGCTTCGCCGCGTCGGAGGCGGCCACCTCGCCCAGGATCGCGTCCACCGTCTCGGCCGGCAGCGCCGGCCCGGGGAAGGCGAGGCGCCGGAGCTTCGGCAGCTTGAAGACGCTCGCCGCGCCCAGCGCATCGCCCAGCGCCAGGCCCTTCGCGCCCAGCGCGAGATCCGTCAGCTCGCCCAGATGCGCGCAGGCCGCATCGCCGATCTTCACGAGCGACAGGCCGTTCGTCCCCATCACGAGCCCCGTCGCCCGCGACAGCGAATGGAAGGCGTTCGTGCCGACCGTCTGCACGTTCGGCAGATGAAGCGTGCCCGTGGCCTGGAATTTGACCGCGCAGCGGAAGGCGTTCGCGGCGACGTTGGTCACGCCCGTCAGGTCCCATTCGCCGAAGTCCGTCTCGGCGAACGACGCATTCGCCCAGGAGAGGCCGAACGAGGAGCCGGGAGACCCCAGGCCGGTGAGCTTCGGCGCGCGGATGACCAGGCGCGTGACCAGGCTGACGGCGCCGACCGTGAACCCGCTCACCGTCCCTTCGGCCTGCGGGCAGATCGCGATGACCTCGCGGATCGGCCAGCGGACGCTTCCGTTGTCCCAGGCGTCGTAGTTCTGAAGCTCGCCCGGCCACCACAGGAGCGTCTCCGGGAAGGTCACGCGCGTCGGCAGCTTGTCGTACTCCCCCTCCTCCAGGACCTTTTCGGGCTTGGGCGCACTGTAGCTGCCCGCAGCATACGTCCAGCAGGCCAGATTCCCGCACGCCACGATCGTCCACTTCCGCCACGCGTCGCCGTCCCGCTGCCACACGTCGCCGTTCAGGTTCAGGTCGCCGCCACCCATGCGCCGCTCCTTCGTCGTCGGCCACGCGCAGCCCTTGCCGTTGATGGAGGCCGCCTTGCCGATGCCGAGCCAGCCCCGCGCGACGTCCCGCTGGTAGCAGCAGACGCGCCAGAAGCCGTTCTCCATCGTCCGGCCGGGCTCCGCGTCGTCGGACATGATCCAGTCGTGGGCGAAGACGGCGCGGATCGGGCGCGGCGACGTGAGCGCGCACGTGAGCGGATTCTCGCGCTCACGCGCCGGCGGCACGCCGTCCCAGCGCAGGAACCGCGCGCGGCGCGGATCCTCCGCCGCGTCGTCCGGCGCGGCGCACGACGCCGCGAACGTGACCGTGCCGGCGAAATAGTCGCCGAGGGAGATCCCCTCGCACGTCATCGTCGCGGTCTCGCGGTAGCGCGCGGCGAAGCGCGGGTCCTGCAGCGAGACGGACGGCAGCTTGAAGAAGCCGGTGAAGCGCGCGACCTTCTGGCGACGGGCCGTCCGCAGCGTCGCCGCCGCCACCCAGCCGCCGTGCGCGTCCGCCTCGGCGAGGACGGCCGCCCACGACGGCAGGTCGCGCACGTAGAACGTGATCTGCCCCTCCGCCGTCTCGGACGTACCGAAGGCGAGGGAGTCGGCGGCCCCTGTAAAGGCCGGCCGGTCGCCGTTGAAGTAGACCGTCCGGAGGTTCGCGCAGTGGAACGCATCCGGGGCGATCGTCAGCGTCTTCCCGGGCGGCGAGGCGCCGAGGGCGACGTTCGTCAGCGACGCGCAGTCGTAGAAGGCACCCGCGCCGAGATGCGTCAGATTGCCGTCGAGCCCCAGCTCCGCCGACGAGATGCCCAGCCGGTAGAACGCGCTGGACCTCTGCCCGAAAAACGAGGCGATGTGGACGAGCGAGGGAAGGCGCAGCGCGCCCGTCATGCCCAGACGGGGCGTTTCGCTCAGCGGGCCCCACTCGTTCGCGCCCATGTCCGTCGACCCCGACTTGCCGACGTACTTCACGCCCGAGAGATCCCAGTCCCTGTCCATCTGCGTCATGATGCCCCCGCCGCAGCTGTGGGCGAGAGGGTCGACCAGCGCCGTGGCCTTGGGCGTGCGGAAGGCGAGGTTCGTGAGGATGCCGGCGGCGTTGAGCCCCCAATTGCCGATGGATCCGGCAAAGTCGGGCTCGTCGACGATGATCTCCTTCATGCGCTGGGGCTTCTCCCCCGCGTCCACATGGAAGACGTCCGTCCAGCCGTCGCGCGCAAGCGTCCCCGGCGTGTACAGGCCCGTGAGCCACTGCGCGGGCCGCAGCTGCCCGTCCGCGCCGGACACGCCGTCGTTGGGCGCAAAGCACCGCGTCGTGAGATGCGAGAACTTCCAGACGGCGTTCGTCGCCGGGTCGGCGTCATGGTCCGGCCCCGTGACCGGGCCGCGCATGTCGAGATAGGCCGGCGTCTCGGGGTCGCCGGCGGAGACGACGCCCGACCCGCTCACCTTCATTCCCTTGATGCCGACGCCGAGGCCGAACCCGCCATGCGCCGCCGTGCGGTAGACGCGCAGCACGAGGGCGTTCTGGTCATTCGCCGCCGTGCCGGCGGTGTGGTCCGCGTTCGTCCACGTCACCGTCCAGTTCGGCAGCGCCGCCGCGCCAGCAGACGCCGCCGCGAACAGTGCCGTCGCCACAAGCCATCCGTTATTGAACATGCCCAAGCCCCCTTCTTTTGATTCAACCTCAACATCGCGCGCCGCGCGCGCTAGCGCAGGATCAAGATCGTGCCCATCGGGACGAATTCGAGGACCAGGCCCTCGTCCGCCCGCGCGCGCAGAAAGGCGCGCGCGTTCACGGGCGCCGTCCCCGCCGTCCGCAGCGTCCAGCCGGCGAAATGGCCGAAGTCCTCGAACGCCGTCGCCGCGAGAAGCGTGTGGACGCCGACGAGGTCGGCCGGGCGGACGTCGTCCGCGAGGGCGAGCGTGACCGTCGCCGTCCCCGCCGGGGCCACGGCGAACGTGCCGTTGATCCGCATCGCGTCGTGGTCGCCGCGCCCCCGGAACGCGAACGCGAGTTCGCGCACGCCCGTCAGCCCGCCGCCGGCGGGGAAGGCGAGGTCGCCCCCGCCGGCGAGCGCGCGCGCCCGCACCCTGCCGGAGGCGCCGAACGACACCGCCGCGCCGTTGGTACACGCGATCCGGTCAAGGTCCCAGAGCGCGTCCGTCTCGTCGGGGAGGTCGGCGTTCAGCCATTTCCGCCGCAGGTGGCTTTCGATGAAGGCCCGCCGCGCGGCCGTGTTCGTCGCCGCGAAGGCGACGCACTCGCCGATGAGCTGCCCGCCGATGCGGTAGTTCTCGCGCCGGGCGAACGCGAAGACGTTCGTGACGGGCGACGTCGCGGCGAACGTGAGGAGGTGGACGTCGTTGTCGAAAGACGTCGTCGGCGCGACCTGCGTGCCGTCCAGGCCGATGTACCCGTTCCACAGCGCCTCGCTGAACCCGGAGCTCGTGAGGATCTGGTCTTTTTCCTGGCGCAGGAAGGGGACCATCGCGTTCGGCCATTTCGTCCCGTAGTAGTCCGCCTGGGTGAAGCCGATCAGCTCGTTGTAGGGGTTTTCCGTCGTCTTGTCCTTCAGGACGATGTGGAATTCCTGGAGGCCGCCCAGGTCCGGCCACGTCATGGACGCGCCCAGGGGGATGCGCGCGGCCGCGTCCTTCCAGCGGACCTGCTCGCCCAGATCGACGAACGGCAGGACGCGCCCCGTTCCGTTCACGTCGAGGCCGACGCGCTGCGGGAGACGGGGCGTGCCGGACACCGACGCCGTCCCCTCCGTGACCTTGAACGACGTCAGCGCCGTCGCGCCGCCCCAGACCGTCACGTTCGTGTCGCCCGCGCCGTCGACCGTGTACTGCATGGAGGCGAGGTCCGTCGCGTCGGCGTGGAAGTCCGCGCCGAGGAACAGGGCGGGCGTGAGCGCGAGCGTCCCCGCCCGCGCGTCGAGCGCCCGCAGCATGAGCGGATCGACCGCCGCCTCCAGCGTCCCGGCGCCCGTCTTGACGAGCGTCTCCGCGCGGCGGATCCGGGCCGCGACCGCCTCGCCCGGCGCGACGTCCTGCGTCGCCGTCGCGCCGGAGGCGTAGAGGACGTCCGCCGACCGCGCGGCAAGGCAGGCATCCTGCGGATGCGCGGCGGCGCCCTTCCACTTCCTGAGCAGGTAGAGCTCCGTGTCGCGCCGCTCCTGCGAGGTCAGCGTGCGTCCGTAGTAGATGACCTCGCCGATGCGCACGCCGCCGGCCTGGGCCACGTCGCCGCGGTCGAGGCCGAAGGCGTTGACCGCGAGCGGACGCGTCCCGCGAAAGGCGACGACGTGGATCTCGTCTTTCGTGTTCTTCGCGTTGTGCGGGTCGATCCAGGCGCCGTCGTACGTCCAGTATCCCGCGATGAGGCGGTTGGCCGAATAGTTCTCGTGCGCAAACCGGTCGCCCGCTCCGGAGGCCATCTTCGTGACCGTCCAGTCCTGGGAGGCGAGCGCATTGGCCCTGTCGTCCGTCTTCATGTAGACGAGGAAGCCCTCGCGGTGGCGCTGGTCGCTCGCCTTGGTAGTGGTTGAATTGGCCTTTTCCACCACGCCGTTGCGGAAGAACGAAAGGCCCGTCGCGTCGTTGACGACGTTCTTGTCGGCGTCCAGGACGGCGTAGGGGCCGAGATCGACCATCGTGCGCCCGGCGGGCGCCGCCACCACCGTCGCGTTCGTCACGCCCGCGACGGACCGCAGCGTGTAGACGTCCCCGTCGGCGTTCGCCCGGCCGCGCCCGCGCACGTCGTGCCACACGGCCACGCGCGTCTTCCCGTCCGCGTCCTCGAACGTCTCGATGTCCTCCGCCGCGCGCGAGGCGTCGAAATGGAGCGTCGGGTCGGCCGCCGGCTGCGGCTCGGCCGTCGGCTCGTAGTCCGGCGTGAAGGCGACGTCGCCCGCCTCGACGCGGATCTGGGCGTCCGCCGGCGTGACGCGCGAGAGGAGGAGCGTGCCCGCGCCGCGCTTCACGAACGTCTTCGCGCCGTCCAGCAGGATGAGTTCGCGCACCGCGAGCGTGCCGCCGGCCACGTCGAGCGCGGCGCCGGCGCCAAGCACGACCGCGCCGTAGTCGAAGAGCCGCTCGCCGGGCCGCCACTTGCGCATCAGGTAGCGGTGCGTCTGGAGACGCTCGGCGACGGTGAGCTCGTTCGTGTAGACGATCACCTCCGCGAGGACGGCCCCGCCCTGCCACACCGCCGGCGCGACGGCGCCGAGGTGCTTGACCACGCCCGCATGGCCGTTCAGGGACGACGCGACGACGTTCAGCCGGCGCGTCGTGTCCGGCTGGGCGCCCGCCAGCGTCGTCTGGTTGTTGAAGAGCGTCCGGCCCGCGTACACCGGCGTGTCGCAGAAGCCGGCCCAGCTGAAGAGGCAGTTCCAGTCCTGGCGCAGCCAGTCGCGCGCCCATTCGCTCAGGCCGCCGCCGCCCACCAGCTGCGGCATGGGGCTTCCCCGGAACTGGTCGCGGAAGACGAGATGGATCTCGCGCGCGCCCGCGATCGACTTCGAGAGCGTCAAGACGCCCGAAGGCCCCAGCGCGGGGAAGTGGGCGGACGTGCCGCTGTTGTTGGTATACGACCCGAAGTTCACGACGGGCGCCCCCGTCTCGGCGTCCGCATCCAGGCGCGGGCGGTTGGCGTCCGCATTCTTGACGGCCTTCACGTCGCGACCGTCCGCGTCGCGCCATTCGTCGACGTAGACGTATCCGCCGTCCGCCGTCGTCGCCAGCGTGTCCGCGCGCGCGGCGTCGAGGCGCAGCGCCGGCACGCCCGCCGGCGCGGCGTCCCCGTCCGGCGGCCGGCCGTGCAGCGCCGCCGTGCCGCGCCAGACGCGCACGTCCGTGAGCGGCCCGGGCTGGTTGAGGACTTCCACGACGCCGTCGCTCTGTAACGGCAGCACGGTCGCGGCGGAACAGTCCCGGTTGACGTTCAGGAGCCCCGGCCCGAAGACCTCCTTCACGACGGCGCGCGCGCCCGAAGGGGCCTTGACGTTCGGCGCGCCCATCGCGGAAAGACGGTTGACGACGGGCGTAAACGCCTCGGACGCCTGCAGGTAGAGGGTCGAATACGCGCCGCGATTCGTGTCGATGATGTCGAACCAGCCCTCGTAGGAGGACGGGTCGGTCAGCGCCAGCGCATAGCCCCCCCACGTCCACCAAAGGCTGAACTGCGTCCACGGCCCTCCGTCCAGCGCGTGCAGGTACGTCCCGGCGTTGGTCTTGTCGGAGAAGCGGTGCGCGAGCGTGACGAGGCCGTAGTAGCGCTCGCTCACGCCGTCGGCGATTTCCTGAAGCCGCTTCGCCTCCGTCGGCGTCGCGGCGAGGCTGATCGTGACGTTCGTCGCGGACGGCTTCGTGAAATCCGGCGCGACGCCGCCTTCGTAGTGGGCGTCGTCGAAGTAGTCCACCTCGACGTATTTCCCGCGCACGCCGGGAGAGGCCCACACCGCCGTCTGCCCGGGCGTGTCCGGGACCTCCTCGGCCGCGAACGCAAGCAGGAACACGCCGCCCGCCATCGCCGCCAGCATTCTTCGAGCCTTCATCTGCACACCCCTCCTACGTTTTTTTCCGATGATGGACGAGTATAACTTGGGGGGGGGG
>CAKUCX010000030.1 GCA_934643865.1 uncultured Kiritimatiellota bacterium | reverse complement strand
ACATTCGGAACAACTCAATGCGACCATGTGCCGTCAAGGCACAGTTTTAGTCGCATTTACTCTGACAAGTCACCGGTCAGGGCAGGTCCACCGTCACCTTGAAGAAGCGGTATTCCGACGGATTCCCGCCCGAGACGTCGACCCACTCGGCATCCCCCAGCGCCTTCTTGCCGAACGTGCGGTAGACGCGCGTCGCGCGCAGAGCCGGCGTGTCGGGCCACCACCCGACGACGGGCGTCGCGCCCTCCAGGCGGATCGTCGCGGTGAAGAGCGCGTCGTCCGTCGGGGCAGTCCCCGCCACGAAGTCCTGCCAGACACGGCAGGGCGTGCCGTCCGCCCAGCGCTTGCCCGCACCCGCCGCCCCCGGCGACGGGGCGTTGGCTAGGGCCTCATAGTCGCCGCCGGAGGCCGCGAGCAGTTCGGGGTAGGCGTCAAGCCAGACGTGCGGCACCGGCACGGGCGTCGTCGTGGTCACCGCGCCTGCGGCATCGGGGATGCCGGCGAAGCGGCTCAGCAGGACCGCCTCGTTCAGGCACTGGGCGTCGGTCGCGTCCATCCCCGAATAGCCCGTCGCGATGCCCTTCGCATAACGCCACAACTCGTGGAAGTTGAGCCGCCCGTCGCCGTCAACGTCGGCCTCGCCCGTCCTCCAGCCGTCCAGCAGGGCGAGCGTGAACGCGCCGCCCGTCGCCGTATCCCACGAATACTGGTTGTAGTCCGCTGCGGCGATCCAGCCGATGTCGTCCGCCGTGATGCCCGCCTTTGCCCCCTTGCGCCCGGCCGCCCGCGCAGCCATGAGCGCGTGGACGCGCTGCGCGAAGGAACCGGCGGGCGCGCGCCGCGCGCCGACGGCCTTGAACATCCCGGCGGAATGGCATGTGTCCAGCACGATCACCACCTTCACGCCCGCCGCGAACCGCATCAGGTCTGCCGCCATCTCGTCATCCTCGTACTCCGCGTCATGGAGGCAGATGTACGTGTCCTTTGTCATCTCCCCGTTCACCATGTGGTTGCCGCCGTGGCTGGACTGGTAGTAGAGGACCGTGTCGCCCGGGGCGGCCTGGACGGCGAGCGCGGCAAGCTTCGCCCGTACGGCGGCCTTCGTCGCCGCCGCGTCTAGGAACGCGACGGTGTTCGTCCTGTGCCAATAGCCCTTCGCGATGCAGCGCGCCTGCATGTTCGTCGCGTCCGGCACGCACCCGAAGAGGCTGCTTGTGTAGGTGTACTCCCCCACCCCCACAAAGATGCCGTGGCATGTTCCCGCCATCTGCGCGGCAAAGTCCGCCGCCGCGTCGCGCACCGGCGTCGCCAGCGCGTACTCGTAGCAGCCGATGTCGACCGTGTAGTGCTGGATGCGCGCGTTGCCGTCCAGATCAAGGTCGTCCTTCTTCACATGGCTGTTGCTGCCCGCGTCGATGCATGGCGAGGTCGCTGTCAGGCGGTAGTCGCCGTTTGCCGCGTCCGCGAAGCCGGGGTCCGCCCCCACCAGGCTGTTGTATTGTGCCCAGCTACCCAGGCCCGCGACGTCCTGTGCCACGCGCGCCGTCACCCCAGTCGCAACCGTGTTGCCGTACACGACCGTGTTGTAGAGGCTTCCCCCCTGAACGCCGCCGCCGGAGGCGGATACCTCGCTTTCCGCCGCATTGTCCACGACCGTGCAGTTGTAGAGGATCGAATAGGAAGTGCCCCCGCCCAAAGCGCTGCGCTCCGCCGCCGAAGCGACATTGCCGGCCACCAGGCAGTTGAACAGCGTGCTGTTGTGTGCCGCGCCGCCACCTGCGGGCGTGTTGCTGCTTCCGTCCTGCGTCGCCGCATTGCCGAGGATCCGGCAGCGGATGGCCCGGGAATCCTCGATTCCGCCGCCCCAACCGCGCGCGACGTTGCCGACCACGTCGCAGTCCTCGACCGTACCGCCCCAGACGCCACCACCGCCCGAATATGCATAGCCGTTCGTGACCGTGAACCCGGACAGCGTCGCGTCGAAAGCCCAACTGTACGCAGGGCTGCGCAGAGCGGCGCAGCGGTTCGTGCCGTCGCCGTCGATGACGGTCACGGACTTGCCGCCGACGGAGGCGATGCGCAGGGACGTCGCACGATCTTCCGTCGTGATCGGCCCGTACCGCCCTGGCTTCACGCGGATTGTCTCGCCCCGCCGCGCCGCGTCGATGGCGGACTGAATGGACGCCTTGGGCGTCTCCCACGACAGGCCGTCGGCCGCGTCATTGCCCGTCGCCGCGTCGACATGGAACGTGAAGTTGGAGAACGCCGCCGTCACGAGGCCGTCCGCCGCCACGCCCGGCCAGACGAGCGTCGCGTCGCCCGTCGCGAACACGCCGTTCGTCGTGAAACCGAGAAACGGGCGCGCCCCATCCGCCACCGCGAACGTCGCCGTGCCGCCCGTCGGCACAATGGCGGTCAGTGGCGAGACGGCGCCGTTCCCCTCGATCCGCACGGAGAGGACATGCCCCTCAACCGGCGCGCCGAGAACGACCCCCATCGTCTGCACGCCGTCCGCGTCGAGACACGGCGAGCCGGCACGCACGCGCACATCGCCGTTCACGGCGTCCACGAGACGCGGATCATTCGTAACGATGCCCGCCCCGTCGCCGTCAACCGGCATCGGCCAAGTGCAGGAATGCGCGAACTGCACGTAACCGAACTCGACCTCCTCCTCGCCGTCCCAGTCCCAGTACGTCTCGGTGTCATAGTTGGCCACCTCGCCGTCCAGCGTCACGTTGCCCCACACGATGCTGTCGGAGACAGAGCAATCCTCCCCGACCGCGCCGTATTCGCCGACCGTGTTCCCCGCGACCGTGCAACGCGTCAGTTCGCACTGCCCGAGAATCGTCTCGTCGCACACAACCTCCGTCACGACGCAGTCGAACAGGCGGCAGGCGAACAGGTACGGGCACGGTGGGCGGCCCTCGGAGGTGATCACGCAGTTGCGCAGCGTGACGGAACCAACGTCAACGTCACCCACCAGCGTGAAGCCGTCCAGGGACGGCTGCCGGACGTCACGGCCGGGTCGCCATTCGTCCGGGCCGTAGAACCTTCCTCCGCGCAGGAACGTACGACGTGGGCCTTCCGTCGCAACAATCGAAACCGGAAAGCCGACATCCATGTAGTCGTTCTGGTAGACGCCGGGCGCGACATGGATCGTGTCGCCCTCCAGTGCCATTTCAAGGGCCCAGTCGATGCCCGGCAGCGCCGAATCGGCGGACGTGCCATCGCCCGCGTCCTCTTCCGCCGCCGCGTCCACGTACCAGTCGCGCACGACGCGGAAAGTCCACGTCTGCCGCACCTCGTCCGTCCAGAAGCCGTCCGACACGACACACTCCAGCGTATGCGCGCCCGCCGTGTCAGCCGTCGCCGCAAACGTGAACTGCGCCGCCGAACATTCGACCTCTTCGCCGTCGAGAAGCCACGCATACGACAACGGTTCGCCTTCGGGATCGTGCGCCGTCACGGCGAACGTCGCCGACGTGCCGACCTTCACGTTGACGTTCGTCGCGGGCCGGACGGACTCGACGACCGGCCGGCGGTTGGGGTTCTCGTCCACGACGAGCGTGAGCATGCGCTCCGCCGTCTCGCCCGCCGCGTCCGTGACGGTCACGGCAACTGCGTTCGTCCCCGCCGTCGTCGGCGTGCCGACGATCAGACCTCCCTCAGTCAAGGTGAGACCGTTGCCGATTCCGCCGTTCATGAGAACGAGGTCCGAAGCCGCGTTGAGGTCCAGCTCGTCGCCCAGCGACAAGTAGCGCGCGCCGTCGCCGGCCGATACGCCGACAAAGCCGCCATACGCATTGCCCTCGCCATACGCCAGGCGAATCGTCCCATCCGCCGCAAGCGTCGCGGAGACGGCAACCGCGTTTCCATCTTCGCCTTCGCCGTCATCCAGATAGCGGCACGCCCAGCGAATTGTAACGGCATCCGCGCGCTCGGAGACAAAGATGTCGCCCGTGCCCGATGTCATGAGATCGGCCCACATCGCCGCCACCATCACATGGTTGGTGAAGTCCTGAAGGCTGTAGCGGAATCTGTCGAATAGCCCGTCAAACGAGATGGTGCCGTTGCTGTTGACGTAGGCCGTGCGGTACGTGTTCCCGTAGAACGGAAAGTCGAACGGCAGCTCAAGCGTCCAGCAGGCGTCGTCCGCATGCCACCCCTGCGCCGTGCCGGCTTCCACATAGGTGCCGCCCTCCCGCACTGAAACGTATCCGTTCGCCGTACGCCACGCATACGGCGACATGCCGCCCGTCGCCTCCAGCTGCGCCGCGTAGTCGACCTTCTCCATCGCCTTGGGGAGTTCCGTCGTCGTGACGGCAAGCGGGACCGGCCATGTGTTTTCGGCCAAGATGCTGCGCGAACCCAGCCCCAGCGCGTTGAACGCCTGGACCCAGTAGTAGTAGACCGTCCCCTCTTCCGCCGTCTCGTCCGTGTAGGCATTGACGTCGGACGTACCGATGTACGTGGCGGACGACGCCGCACGGCGCGTCGAGCGGTAGATCATATAGCCCTCGGCATCCGGCAGGGGCTCCCAGGTCAGGACGCCGCGCACGGCATGCAGCCCCGTCACCGCTCCCGGCGGCGCACCATATGCCGCGCCTTCGTAGCAACCCATATCGACGCGCCCGTTTTGAATGCGGTCGCGCCAGTCAAGATCCGTCTCACCTTGCACGTATGCGTCATTTCCCGCATTCAGGCACGGCGAACCAGCCTTGAGGCGGAAGTTCCCCACATCCGCATCGACGAACTGCGGATCGTTCGTGATCGTGCCGTCATGGCGATTGTTCGCCGTGGAATCAGCACAACAGCGATAAAGTATCTGATAGTTGGTATTTGGGCAGGATTCAGTTCCAGAAGACACAACCTCATTACTCCAAATGATAGTGTTGTAAGCAGAAAGGCCATTGCCATAGACACCGCCGGACTGTGCCCATCCAGACGTTCCTTTTGCTTTGTTTCGCGCAATGGTGCAAGAACGTAACCACGCCCCATATGTTCCGCCCCCCCTCGCGCCATACGATGCCATCGCCGAGTTGAAGGCCACAAGGCAGTTGTTCAAAGCTCCGCCATACGCGCCGCCGCCGTATGCGTAGGAGACGTTCTTTCCGGACACGCAGTTGGAAATGACGCAACAGTCAAGCGTGCCGCCATACGAGCCGCCGCCGTATTCTTGCGCGTGTCCGTTAAGGAGCGTAAAGCCCACAAGGGTCGAATTCGTCTGGGTGCTGATCGTCGCCAATGTCGCGCAGCGGTTTGTCCCGCCACCGTCAATGAACGTCATTTCCGCACCATTCACGCTCTCAATGCGGATACGCTTGCTGTCCGTGGAAATTGGGCCATACGTACCAGCCTCAACGTAGATGACCTCGTCATCCACCGCCGCCGCGACAGCGGCCTGCAACGTCCGCTTCGCCGTGTCCCAGTCGCTTCCGTCATTCGCATCGTCGCCATATTCCGCATCTACGTACCAGTCGTATGTACCGAACACCGCAATGGCGCGAACATCCGTCGTGACATTTGTAAGCGTGTAGATTCTGTCCTCTACCTGTTCGCCGTTGATGATCCAGTACAAGAATGGGCGTGCCGTTTCCACCGCTTCTATGGTCGCATCACTGCCGCTCAACACAAGAATCGTTTCATTTGAAACCGTACCTGTACCTTGAACTCCAACTGAAACGCTCACACCTTCAACTGGAGCGCCAACGTATGCACCTCGGACTTGAATACCATTCACTATGCACGGAGAACCGACTCGCAACCGTGCATCGCCGTTCCATGCGTCCACAAGCAGAGGATTTTCGTTGTCATCCCCCAATCTTGGCTCGTTTCCGTATACGATACAATCAAACAATACCGTTCCGCTTACACCTCCATAAGCGCGATTCATCGTTGCAACATTGCCACAGAATGTACTTCTTTCGGCAGAACCAGCATAACTCCCCCCGCTAGACGAACCCTTATTACACGTTACGACGCAATTTTCCAATCGTGACCATGATGTACCACCGGCAGAATCATCAGATTGATTGTGAGAAATAACACAATCACGAAGAATAGCCCCATGTGCGCCGCCAGCAGCGTATGGCGCATATCCGTTTCGCAATGTGAATCCCACTACAAGCGTATTCGTTATGCCTAGCCCATTCTCATTGCAATTGATGCAAATTCGTTCAGCCCCCCCATCAATAACTGTTTCAGCCGCACCATTAACGCTCTGTATCTTGATTTTCTTAGTTCCTGGTGTAATCGGCGAATACACACCATTCATGACGGTGATAATATCATAATCCATAGTATCGTTGATAGCGGAAGTAATCGATCTACGCGCTGTTGCCCATGAGAGGCCGTCATTCCCATCGTTCCCATTCGCCGCATCTACAAAGAACTCACGCCTTGCAAACACCGCCGTCACCAGGATGTCAGAATGAATATTAGAAAGCTCAAGAACACGATCCGACGTTGCAAATACACCATTGGTCTTGAAGTGGAGAAACTCACGACCAATCTCCGCCGCGGTGAAAGCCACGTTGCCGCCGTCCTCAACAACTGTGCCCGGCTCAAGAATCAGACCGTACCCATCCGTATCGGTTCCAATGACAAAACCGCTCGTCGGAGCAACAACAGATGCACCCATGTCACTTCCATTGGATGCCGCACCAATGCATGGCGAATCGGGCATAAGTTGATACACACGATGTTCTGCATCGACAAACTGCGGGTTGTCCGAGATATTGCCGGCACCTGAAGGTAAAGGTGTAGTACAACAATTCGTCATTATGGCGGACGTATGGTTACCAACAACATCGACTCTAGTACGGTTGTCCCAAATTATGGAATCGATAGCGGAGGCATAACCGACCCCTGCCGAATTATAAGGTAGGGATGAATTGCCAATTACCGTACACTTGTTTAACAGAAAGCTATTATCCCTTTTCGCATCATAGACAGCGATCCAACTTGTTGCCCAATTGCCGTCTATGAGGCATTTGCAAACTGAAGGACTTTCACCTGTGCCATTTCCAACAAAAATCGCGCTTCCCGTTGAGCCCCTGTTGCGAGTGAACACACACTCCTCAACTACAAATGCACCTGAAGCCAAACGAGGCAAATGCACACCGCCACCATAATATCCCCAATTGCCACCAATGATGCAATTCCTTAAGTTTGCGGCATACGCTCCGCCACCAAACGAATCGCTGTACTGGTATGTATAAGCCGTGTTCCCATAGATATGACAATCCTCCAAAGTACCAAAGCAGACACCACCGCCATACTTCCGCGAAACCGTCACCGCGCTCCCGTTCGCGTTGCCGTTCCGCAGGGTGAAGCCGCGCAAGACCGTGTTCGTCTACCCGACGTACGTCCCCAGCGTCGCGCACCGGTTCGTCCCTCCTCCGTCGATGATGGTGTAGCGCGAGCCGTTCACCGACTCAATGACGATGCTCTTGTTTTCACAAGTGAACGGCTCATACACGCCATCCGCGACAACCACCCGGTCGCCATCCGCCTCAACGGCCTCCACCGCAGCCTGAATCGTCCGCTTGGCGGTCGCGGTTGTCGCGCCATCGTTCGCATCGTCGCCCGTTGTGGCATCAACGAACACCTTGAGAACGCTGTCGCCGACATCGTGCACCTCGAAATTCTCCACACGAATGTCCGCAACCCCTTCGATGCCAGATTTGAGAAGCAGATATGAGATCGTATAGGGGCCGCGCCGCCCACTGGCATTGATCTCGTTCGGATCAAACACGAGCGTCAACGTCCGTTCGCCGACGGCGGAGACGGTTTCGACCGTCCGTGCCGTCGCAACGTATTGACCTTCCCCATCGACCAGCAACACCGTTGCCGTCATGGTGTCCGGCCGCGCCACGTCCACCGTGACCTCAACCGCCGCCGGACTGTCTTCCGTTGCCATTCGATACAGTGGCTCGCCTTTCACTGTGAAGGGGACACCGCCCAATTCATCTTTTGGAACGGCAATACTGTTGCCGTCTGTGTGCATGACTTCCAAGGCGTCTTCTTCTATCGACTCAATGAAAATATCCCCAATTTTGTAAACATCCCCATCATAAGCCGAAGAGGCCATGTCAATGGATGAAAAGGCAACCGAAACTTGGTTTGTTCCAGGCATCAATGTCAGCGGTTGACTTAATGAACACACTTGTGCCTCATTCGTGCCAAAGAGATTTGCCCGAAGCTGATAAGTCATTACGACATCCGCACAATTCGACACCGTGAACGAATATGCGATCTGATTGCACAAACCGTCTTTCCCTCGCGACGGCTCAAGCCACTTCCCTGTGTCGACTACTGCCTTGACTTTCAAGTCACTGGGGCAGAACCATTGCGCCGATTCTACGTCCACACAGCCCACCAAGGCAATTTCATGCGTCGGCTTGCCGTTCTCGACTACTTTCAGTGACTCAATCTGATAGGGCAATGGTCTTGCCAATTGATAGAGCTCTGCTCCTGGGAAGAAAAGTGTGAAGCTGTTTGTTCCACTACCTGAAACATCCGTCTTTACAGAGGCCACCGTCAAGCCATTCGTGTCCGTCAAGGAGGCATAGATCTCTGCCGCGTCACATGAAGCGCGCACGACCAGACCAGAAATGGTCACCCCATCAGGTGAGATTCCAACCTCAACGCTACTCGACAGAATACGCGCCTTGTCATTTGCCAAATCCGTCGGAGAAAGCATCATCGGCAACGCGGTTTCAACCATCTGTTCTGAAACCAGGCTTGACATGTCTCCAACAGCCGTCTCGATTGAGACCGAATGAAGCGTTAGCCAAGACGGGTTCTCTAGAAAGATGTCCTCGGACTGAAAAGAAATCGTTGCGGTCGTCAGGCCGACAGCGCATTCCAGATTCGTACTCGCCCATGCCAATGCATTTGTCAGGCCATCGCTTAGATAGCCCTTAACCGTGACACGCATCACTTCGTCTGTTTCATTCGTCAGGACAAGGCTCCACGAAAGAGACTCAACACTGTTGCTTGCATTCCTCGTCGGCACGAGAACTGAACATGACACGACATGAACCAAACCAGTCTGCGAAAACACAATCGGCAGAGAATCGGTCGTGCCATGCCCACTTGCCGTTAGCAACTCCTCGTCTACGGTGTCTTCATCATCTTTCGGCACAGCGTCAAGAGACAAATTCGCAGATTTCGCTTTTCGCCCAGACGACTGCAACCGTTCTATCGAAGACGACATATCCACTCGTCCACGTCTACTGAGTTTTTGGACTTCGGCGGCAGCCAAGTCTTGACATTTTTTCCATTTCTCATACTTCCAGCCCATCCACTCCCGATTTAGATTCTCATACCAATTCCAACCTGAACAAATCTGAAAGCCCGGAAATGCCCAGTCTTTTCGTTCGTTCACTGTTGGAGCCTCTTTTGTCTCTGCATCACGAGCAATCACCTCATTGTCACCATTTTGAGCATAGCACTTATAGTACTTGTTAACCGCGGCAAAATTCATCGTATCCGGATTTGTCGAGCTAAAGCCGAAATGTCCGTATTTGCTTCCGTTTTCCGACGGATCAGAAACACCGTCTCCATCAAAATCCGGACTGTATTTCCCTGCATCACGCGCCGCCACAACCGCCTTGTAATACGCTTTGTTGTTTGGGGCGACAAACACGCCGTCATACCCGGAGGAAACCAACGCATCGACGAGATTCAATATGCTTTTGAAGCCATAGTTCTGTCCCCAAGTCCCAATGTAGAGAAAGCCGTTCAGTTCACCATATTTGCCATAAAGGTCACTCGCAACCTCACCGTGTTTACGTTCATGCGCAATCACGGCCGCCAACGCTTTTAGGCCAACGGACTTCCCGTCGCCAACTTGAGGTCCCTCATAAGAAGGATAGGTGGTACGGTCAATCGCATCCCCAGAACTGGCCGCATCTATCCCAACGCCATATTTATGACGGCAGGCTCCTACAATCTCCGCAATTCCAGGAAATTTCTTCAAATCTGGAGAGGAAGCCACCCGTTTCAACTGGGGATCCTGCTGATGGAATCCCCTCGTAAGCTTCTTTAATCGCTCAGAAACCGGCATATCAATTGGTGCATGGTACTCGAAACCCGTATCGTACCCGAACGGCTCAAAATAGAACTTGGAAATCGCACCATCCGCTTTCCAATATCTGTACCAATTTGGCCAATCATCGCTTGAAAGTGGTTCTGCACGCCTTGTGTCAAAAAACTTATGGAAGAACACCTTCACATCCGGGCATTCTGCCGACGACAATGCCGTCTCTACGACATTTCCTGACAGCTTATCCGTTATCTCCCATGTCACGCGCAGCGAATGCTGCCCATGTCCTCCTTTTTGAACAATAAACCGCCCACTCATTGACACGTCAAATATTTCAATCTGGCTGTCCTGTTGCAGGTCAAACCTTGGGAGAACGGTGCTCCATACACGAGATCCAGATGCCTTTCGGAGATCAAATGAAATAGACGAAACGAAATATCGATCCGCATCAAAGTCATTCCATTTGAGAAAACAGTAATAGGGACCTTCTCCTGACAGCCAGAGTTCGCCCACATCCACTTCCATGATCTTCGGCAGTTCGCCATCCGATTTGGCCATGCCAACGTCTATCCTATACCGCCGAGCCTTGGGCGCTGCACTCTTCGCCGCCGCAAGCGGACTGACATAATACCAGTACGGACGTCCCCACTCTACAGAGGAGTCGAAATAGGCATTGGTTGAAACAAGGGCGATACGATTGAATGGCCCACTTTTCGACAGCCCACGGAAAAGTTCATACTGCGCCGAGCCATCGTCCGTCCATTTGACCTCGATGCCGCCCGGCACAGTTCCGTCGCTCGCAGAAATGGAGATGGCGGCTGTATCAACACGAAAATAGGCGGACTCCGCCGTCAGGGTCGCACCAAAGGCCGAGACTGCCCCAAGAAAAAAAGAGGCAACCCCCATGTACAGATGTCTTGCTATCATTTCAATTTCTCCTCTCAATCAATGGATGTCGGAGTTCCGTTCTCGTCGAACGAAATGGTCACGTAGGGATCAGAAATCGTCGCCGCAGATCTGCTTCGCGTATTCGCACGACAGGTCTTTGATTTCGTAACCCCATTGCTGAAAACCGTCACCCGAACATGCGGATTTGCCGCCGCTTCTCCGTAGTGATTAAAGTGGATACGATATTTCCGCGAGGTGACGCCGTCCAAGATTTCATTCTCGGCAACGGCAACAAGCACGTATTCGGGGCCGCTTCCCGTGTTGTCGCCTTTCCAGGCCGACCGCCAAGCTGAAGCCGTGCTTCCGCTTCCATGCGAAAATCCGACCTGAACATCAGGCTTGTCAACCCAATACCCACAGATGTCGATATCCTTTCCGCCCCATTCCGACCAAGCGATCGTGATGTGCGCCCAAGAGGACGGCACATCCGTTTCCGTTGCCGTGACAAGGGCCTTGACGCGATCTGACCTCTGATTGTCCCAATCAGATTTAGCTTCCCAGATGATTTTCTTTCCTTGACCGCCCGTGGCAATCCCGACGCTACTCCCTTCGGCAAATGTCAAAGGGCCTGTCAACGTCGCGCCATCTACGGAAATAGAGCAGGACACCTCGCATTGATAGGAAGAATTGAGATCATATGTTATCTGAACCGAACCGTCTACCAGTTGCCGCCCTACAACATTTTCAACCAATGGCGACGCTGTTGCGGCTTTCGTCACCAACCGTACGCCTTGATAGCCAACAACGCTTTCCCCTGTCAATTGCCTGTGCAAGGAAGCCTTCTGTTCAGCAATTGACACTTCTGCCCCGTTCAACTGAAATACCGAACCAATTGCCGCTACCGACAAGATGGCAAACAAAGTTCCTGCACATGCACTCGTAATCTGCCGCATAATCACTACTATTCCTCCGCACCCACCTGACAAAGGCACAGTCGCCGGGCGCAGAAAAAGGAACGGCGTGCCTTCACATCGATGTTCTACTGGAGGCACGACCAAGTACCTTATGGAAAACATGGAATAGAAGACACGCCGCGTGGAATACACCACATAGCGCGTCTCACATATTCGGCACTCCATGAAGATTTGGTCGATTTTCCAGTAAAACCAAATACGCAAGACTGCGTACGCCTCGCGGGCCTCGGATGGGTTTCCGCGAGTCCTTCTCCTTTCGGCCCCGTATGCGGCCGCAGGAAAAGGTTTCGCCGGTGGAACGGACGCGACAAGCGCGTCCCTCCCGCTGGCCGGTGGCTGACGTCGGTGCCCGTCAGCCGTTTCAAAGAGCCTTCACGGCCTTAGCCGTGCGTCGGAAGGAACACCCCCTATCCGACGGAAATCTTCGTGAAGTGTACCACAATTGGCGTCCTCGTGCAATTCGCCCGTCGTGCAATTCGCCACGACGATCCACCCTTATCCCGATTTTTTCGGGACAGCTTATCCCGATTTCCCGTCCGACCCCAATAAATGCTGGGCGAAAAATATTTTCGGTCCCTACGGAAAGCACCTTGGACTTTCTGCGCGCAGGTCCGAAACCGCGCAAAAGGCTCGGTTTCCGCGCTATTCCGAGACAGGGCGCACGGCTCCGCCGCCGCGAATCCGGCCGGTCAACACGGAGCGCGTGGAGATTGTTTTTCAAGGTTGGCGCGCGAAGTACCCGCACCCCCGCCACGAGGCGTCGCGCCGCCGCGAGATGAGATTTTACTGCGTAATAATCTTAATGATGCCGAGATTGCGGGTTCGGCAGGGTAAGCCGGGACAAAATGAGATTTCACCGCATAATAATCTCGCTTGAAAGCCGTATCTCGCTTGAACGCCGTCGCGGCGCGCGGCGTGATGCGTTCGGCAATTGCGGCCCTCCACAGGTTTGTCTCGGCAGCCTCAGGCGCGGCGAGAATCCGTGCGAAGCGCGGGCGGCGGGCGCCCCCCAAAAAAACGGGATAAGGGTCGACGGTCACGCGGGAGATCAGGGCCCGCGCGGCCGAGTCCGACAAGGGCGCGGCCTACCGCGTCACCAACAGAGTCACCAACAGATGCGCGTCCAGGATGGAGTGCCAGAGGCGCGGGGTCTGCATCCGCTGCCTCTACGACGGAAAAGGCAGTGCAAGTTCTGCCGCCAGTGCAACCCGCACTGCCCCGCGTTCGTGGAGCAGAGGTGCGGGAGGCTCGAGAGGTCCCCGTTCGTCTGCAACGGATGCGCAGAGGAACGCACGTGCGTCCTGAGGAAGCGCCACTGCCTCCGCTTCAAGAAACCAGCCAGCACCATTTTCCGCACCATTGTCGGCAGTCCAATAGACATAGCGAGCTGCGACCTACTTGCCACCAAAGTCAACGCGCGGAGTTGCGCCACCAGGGGTCATGAAGGTCATGGCGCTAGTAATGTTGTACTGGGCATTCTCAAACCCCTTGTTCTGGTAGTCGACGGTGAATGAGCGAACCGGAACGCCTGTAAATGGCACGTTCCGTAAATCGGCTTGTGCAGGGTAGCGGCTAGAGTCTCATCTTTTGGCAGAAAACTGATGGTTTCATGACTTCCAACCCGCGAAAGCCGTTAAGCGCGAGTAGATCGCCGTCGCCACTGCAAATCACCTTCGCTTTGCCACCGAGAGCGCAGGCGATAATGTCATCATCGTCAGGATCCCGGCAGACGGCTTCTCCAAGAGCGGCTGGGCGAACCATCGTCAGCTTGCTTTCGAGAATAGACAGCGGACGGCGGTAGTTCACGGACGGGAACTGTTCATGCAACCTTTCCGCGACCTCCCGATACTCGGAGAGAACCGCTTTTGATGCCACAAGTTCGATCTTCCTTGAGAACGCTGAACGAACAATCTTCAGCGGTGTTCCGCCGAAGAAGAAGGCGCTCATGACCACGTTCGTGTCGAGAACAGCCCTCACGCTCTTGCTCTCCTCCTTGTGCGTCTCTCGCGTCGAACATCGGATAGTGCATTGGAAATGTCCAATGGTGTCATACCGGCGTCTTTCGCTTGTTGACGAGCTTGGGCGAATGCATCTTCAAACTCTGCGGCAATTTCCTCGTCCGTAGGCGTTTTCAGCGGTTGCATGATTATGGAACCCTTATAAACAAGGACGGTAAATGCCGTACCGCTCTCCCAGCCATACATCTGGCGCAACGCCTCTGGGAGAACAACCTGTCCTTTTGAGGACATTTTTGTAGTCATCACTTTTGTCATGCCGAACCCCTTTTACTTGTAAGACGTGGACATCGTAGCATTTTTCTTACCAGTAAGTCAATTGGCCGTTTGCAACGTATCACAATTCGTCCGTCGCGCCGCTTTACGTCCCCGTTTGGTATCTGCTATACTACCGTCAAAAGCTCGGATGACAGACCTCCAAAATCAGGTCAGACCTGATTTTGGAGGTCGAACGAAGGATGAAACACATGAACAGATATCTGTGCCTGGCGCTGCTGGCGCTTGCTGCGGCGTCGGCCGTTGCGTCGGAGATCGCTCTGGACCTGCGTCCCAGGGCCGTTCGGACACGAGGCGTCGCCGCGCCCAGGGCGACACAGACGGAAGAGGAGGCGGGAACGCTTCGGCAGACCGTGCTTGACGCCGGCGCGGCCTCGACCGGCTCCCTTGCGGTCGGGGACGTGCTTCGCCTCTCCGTCTACGACGACGTCTCGCTCTCGCTCACGCTTGTCGCGCGCGAGGAGGCACCGCTCGCGCGGGCGTCGTTCCAGGCCGAGGTTTCGGGCGCGAACTGGTGCGATGCCGTCGTCACGGAGACGGATGCGGGGCTTCTCGTCACGGCGACCGACCCGGCGAGCGGCCTTGTCTACGCGGTCGTGTCGTCAGACGACCGCGTGACCGTCCGGGAAATCGACCCGCATGCGTTGCCCGTCGTGGATGGCGGCGTGCGCGTCCCGGAACTTGACGCGGTCTGGGATGGCGTTCCGACGAAAAGGTCCGCCGCATCGACGGACCAGGCCTCCACGGTCGTCGACATGCTCGTCGCGTATGACCGTCCGGCGGCGGCGTGGGCGAAGGCGAACGGCGGCGGCGTGACGAACCTCGCGCAGCAGTGCGTTGCGCGCATGAACGGCGCGCTGGCGAACAACGGGCTCGACGCCACCTTCCGCTTCCGCCTGGTCGGCGTGATGGCCGTGGATGCCGACGGCGACGGAAACCTCAACGACACCCTCGATAAGGTCACGCAGAAGACGGGAGCCTGGGCAGCCGTCTCCGCGATGCGCGACGCGGTCGGGGCGGACGTCGTTTCGACGATGGTCGACACGGGTAGCGCCTACGGCACGACGGGGCTTGGCTGGTCGCTGACGCAGACGACTGCATCCGACATGAGGAACTTCTCCGAGCATGCGTACAACGTCCTCTCCGTGCGGGCTGCGGCGCAGAGCCACGTAATGGCGCACGAGACCGGGCACAACATGGGCGCCGGGCACGCCGACGCGCAGGAATCCTCGCCGGGTCCTCAGTCGTTCCCCTATTCGCGCGGCTTCTATTTCACGGGAACGGACAAGCGCGCTTACCATACGGTCATGGCCTACAACAATGACGGCTACGGCAACAGCTATGATCCGGCACCGCTCTTCTCCGACCCTGACAACGCCTGGGCCGGCGTCCCGGCGGGCGACGAAACGCATGACAATGCGCAGGTCCTGGCGAGGACGTATGCGGCGGTCGCGCAGTTCCGGGCGCAGAAGGTCGCCCTCTCTTACGACGTGTTCTTCTCGCCAGAGGGCGGCGCCCTCTTCTCCGATTCCGTCACGGTGACGCTGACGCCCGGTAAGGCGGGGCTCGCGATCCGCTACACGACGGACGGCTCAGACCCCACGGCAACGCACGGCTCCCTCTACACATCGCCGCTCACGCTGACGAAGACCACGACGATTCGGGCGGCGACCGTGACGGACGGCACGACCGGCCCCATCTACGCGGCGACCTACTACAAGTCGGATCTCGGCGCCGCGCTCAACGCCCCGCAGCTCGTCTGGAACACGTCCGCCGACTATCCGTGGACGGCACAGGCGACAAATACATACGACGGAACGCTGGCCGTGCAGTCCGCCGCGCTCCCCAAGGGAACCGTGAACCGGACCTGGCTTTCCACGACCGTCACGGGGCCGACGAAGATGAGCTTCCGCTACCGGGCCAAGATGTGGTCGAGTGCTTTCCGGGTCTATCTCGATTCGTCTGTCGCCTGGCAGACGGCCGATGCAGTGGACGACTGGACGCTCGTGGAGGTGGACGTCCCGACCGGCGCCCATGCGGTGAAGTTCGAGTATGAGCAGCGCGGCTATTACTCCGATCCGACGTTCTGCGGCATCTGGCTTGACGACGTGCGTTTCGACGCCCTGTCGCGTCCGCCGCAGATCCAGCCCGCGACGACGGCGGACGAATCGACGGCGACGACCTTCGCGGGGACGCTCGCGGTGACACTCACACCCTCGATCCCGGGCGGCCAGGTGTTCTACACGCTCGATGGCTCGGATCCCGCCGGGGAGACAGGCATTGCTTACGAACGGCCAATCGTGCTGACGCAATCCACCCGTCTGCGGGCGGTTGAAATCGATCCCGGGAAGGACGTCAGCGCCGAGGTGGGCGGCCTCTTCCTTGAACGCCATCCCCTGAAGGCCGGCGAATGGACAACCGACGTGGCGGGCGCGAAGGCGGCGGCGGCACAGGACGGCGCGCTCATCTGCGTACTGCTGGCCAACCATCGGTCCTGCGGCTGGTGTCAGGCGTTCCACCCGGTTGCGCAGTCGCAGACGTTCCTCGGCTGGGCGAGGGCGAACGGCGTCTATCTCGTGGAGGCCGACAGCTCGCTCCATGTCGACGCGGCGGCAGCCACCGATTATTTCTGGGACTTGCTCCAGTCCTACGGCGATTCGGGTTCCGTCGGCTATCCGACGCTCTACTTCGCGCTGGCGCGCGCCCCCGACAAGGCCGTCGCCAAGGGCGTGGCGCGGCACGACGGCAGCAGCGCCATCGGCGGCGTCGCCTACGAGGATACGGTCGAGTCGCTCGTCGCGGGCTTCTCCGCGATTCTGTCCCAGCACGGCTTCACACCGACGCCGCTCGCCTACCCGTCGCCAGCGGACGTGCTGGGCACGACGGGCGTCGAGTGGACCAACGTCTCCGCCGTGCCGTGGCGCGAGGAGGCATCCGCGCAGATGCGCATCGGCGGGCTGAAGAACACCACCTATGCGTCAGAGCTGACGGCGCGCGTCTCGGGGCGCGGCACGTTCGTCTTCACCTATCGCGCCGTTTCGTACACCTGGCAGAACACGTTTTCGTTCTTCGTGGACGGGGCCCGGAAATTCCAGCGGGCCTACGACGGCAACACCACCTATGCGGAAACCGTCACCAATGTCGTGACGTCCGCGTCCGGCGCCACGTTCACCTGGAAATACGAAGTGAACGACGCATCGCGGGATTATTCGAATTGCGGCGCCTGGATTTCCGACGTCCGCTGGATTCCGGAAGGTTCGGAAGGCGTGACGCGCATGGACGGAAACGGAAACGAGATTCTGATTCCCGCATCATGGTTCGAGCGGCACGGCCTTGCGCCGGCCGGCGCCACGGCGGCAGACCTAGCCGCGGCCGCCGACGCCGACAGCGACGGCGACGGCATGGGCAACTGGACGGAGTACGTGTGCGGGACGGATCCGAACAACGCCGACGACCGGCTGCGCTGCACGATTTCGTTCGTGGACGGTGCGCCGGTTGTCGGCTATGAACCTCGGGACGGCTACCTTTCGGGGTATCGGGCCGTGCTGAAGGGGAAGGCTTCGCTCTCAGACGCCCCGTGGACGGACGCGACGCCGCAGCACCGCTTCTTCAAGGTCGTTGTCGAGAAGAAATAGGCCCGCCGCAACGGCATCCTGTGTTCAGATCCAGGCGGGATCGATGTCGGCGAGGCGGATGAGGTCGCGTCCCCGGAAGGGGCGTCCCCTTCTTACCGGATGAAGTTGGTCTTGGCCCAGGGCTGCTCGGGCGCGGGGGCGGCCGTCACGAGGCTCTTCGCCATCCACGCGAGGTTGCGCCCGAGAAGCCGCATCGTCTGCAGACCCTCCGCGTCCTGCGCGACCTCGCCCGGCGCGGCACCGTAGGCGATGTTCCAGTACTGCGAGCCGGCGACGGGCATGCCGGCAATGCCGTAGAACAGATTGAGCGTCTGGAACGCCGCGCTCGCGCCGCCCCGGCGGCAGACGGCGACGGACGCGGCGGGCTTGCCGCGCAGCCGTCCCGCCGCCGCGAACATGACGCGCTGCATCACGGCGAGCAGGGCGCCGTTCGGCTGGGCGTAGTAGACGGGCGTGCCGAGGACGAACGCATCCGCCGCGAGGGCCTTTTCGAGGATCTCGTTCGCAACGTCGTCCGCGAACGCGCAGCGACCGAGTTCCCGGCACCGCCCGCAGGCGATGCATCCGCGCACGGGTTTCACGCCGAGCGGCACGGTTTCCGTCTCCATGCCGCAGGCCCGGAGCGTGGACGCGACCTCCTCCAGCGCGCGCGCCGTGTTGCCGTCCGCGCGCGGGCTTCCGTTGACCAATAGCGCCTTCATTTCTGATTCTCCTTGTTTGTCTTTGTTCCTCTAAGCCAAGGGCCTCCGCCGCTTCCAGGCTGCGGATCCAAGCCGGACGGCACGATCTTCACATCGTCAAACATGAGGTTGATTGGTGTCAGAGCTTGGCGACTTCATCCGCGGCACCGCTAAAACCGGAGCTTGAGCGCGAGGAGGCGGTTGGCCGCGCCGTCGCCGCCGTCCGAGATCAGGAGGACGCTGCGCGAACCGTCTGCGAGCGCGGGGCCGAGGCAGATGCCCTCGTACATCGCCAAGCCCGTGTTCGCCCCGAAGAGACGGCACTTCCGGACGGGGCGGCGCGCCGTCGCCTTCAGCGCGACGACATCGGCCACGTCGTCCGCGCCCGCGAAGTCGATTGCGTAGATGCGGCAACGGAACGACGGCAGGAGACGGCCCTTCTTGACGCTCATCTCGCGCTCCAGCGCAAGGAGCGTCCCGTCGCCCAGGCAGAGGAGGCCCGACACGCCGCAGCGGGACTTGCGCGCGAAGTCGGCGCCGCCCACGCTGTCCGTCTCGTAGAACCACTGCCCCGCCGGCGTCCACGCGGCCTCCGGCGCGGGCCGGGTGAACCGCTGCAGGCGAACGCGCGTCCCGTGCGCGCGCGTCGCGCGCGGGCCGTCGTCGACGTCCGGCGTCGTCGCCCGCACGGACGCGGCCTTCTTCGCGGTGCGCCCCTCGGCCTCGCGGCGGCAGAGCGCCTCCTCGTTGCAGGCCCACATCTCCAGCCCGTCCGGCCGCAGCGTCAGCGCCTCGAAGCTGCGGTTGTAGCGGAAGGCGTCGAACACGGCGGGCACGGCAACCACCGCGCGTTCCGCGCCCGTCGCGGGGTCAAACGCGCGGATGGAGCCGTCGTCCTCGTCGCCGACCCACACCCGGCGGCGTGCGCGATCCCACGCGACGCATTCCAGGTCGTCGCGCCCCGCAAGGCGCGTGCGGCCCGTAAAGGCGCAGTTCGTCATGCTCCCCGTCGCGCGGTCGACGCCGATCGTGAGCGCGTAGAGCCAGCCGCCGTTGTCCCGGACGGCGTAGTAGGCATCGCCCGCGACGCGCGTGAGACCGCTCAGGCCGCGCGTCGCCTCCCCCTGCCAGTCGGGCGGCAGCGCGCACTCGCCCACGAGCGCGAGCGCGGCGGCGAGCGCGAGCCCCGTCACGCCTTCACCGCCGAGAGGACCCAGTGCGGCATCGGCGGGGGCACGGGATGCGCCTCGCCCGGCTCAAAGCCCGTCTCGACGAGCCAACTCTTCAGTTCCTCGTCCGAGAAGACCCAGCCGTTCGCCGTCGTGAGCGCCATGTTCACGGCGAAGAGCGCGCTGAAGGCAGGGGCCGTGTGCGTGCGGTCGGTCATGAGGTCGAGGATGAAGATGCGCCCGCCCGGCTTGAGCGCACGGTGGGCGCGCGCGAGGATGCCCCGGATCTCGTCGGGGCTCTCCTGGTGGAGCGCGCCGAAGATCGTCACGGCGTCGTAGGCCGCCGCCTCGTACTCGTCGGTGTGGTAGTCGCCCGCACGGCACTCGATGCGGTCCGAAAGCCCCGCCTCGGCGACGCAGTCCCGCGCGACGGCGCTCACGGCAGGCACGTCCACGGTCACGCACGTGAGGCCGGGATTCGCCTGGACGATCAGCTCCGCGTAGGCGGCGGGTCCGCCCGCAAGGTCGAGGAGGCGCGTGCAGCCGGAGAAGTCGAGCATCGGCACGACGCCGCGCCCGATCGCCCGCGCGCGCCCGCGCATCGAGAGGGCGAAGCGCCGCGTCCGGGCGGGGTCGCCGCCAAGGTGGAGCTGGGGCGGCTCGACGGGCTCGCCCGTGCGGACAAGCTGCGCGAGGCGTCCCCAGGCCGGATAGACGTCCGCGTTGTAGCGGACGGCCTGGGAGAGGTCGGCGGGGCCGCCGGGCACGAGCGCGAGCTTGCCCGCCTGCGTGTTGAAATACGTCTCCTCCTGCTTGCCGAGCAACCCCTCGGCGACGCAGGCGTCGAGGAGGAGGCGCAGGCCGCGCGGCGCGGCCTCCGTCTCCGCCGCGAGGGCCGTCAGGTCGGCCGAGCCGCCCAGCGCGGCCAGCGCCTTGAAGACGCCCACGTCGAGGGCGGCGAAGAGGACGGCGCTGCCGTAGAACGCGCTCGCGAGGTCGACGATTTCGGATACGGACTTTTCAGGCGTGCCGGGGACGTTCATGGGCTTCTCTCCTTGTCAGTCGTGGTGTCAGTCGTGGCGTGCGTGGACGCTGCCGTCGTTCGGGACGGACTGGACGGCCATCAGCAGGTCGTGGCTTTCGCCCGGCTTGAGGTCGTACCCCGCCTCGTCCGGCGTCGAACACGGCTCGACGCAGACGAAGTGCCGCCAGCCGTCCACGCCGAACGCCGCCACCTGGTCCGCGCTCTCCGCGCCCGGATTCCAGACGACGAGCCGCGCGTTACCGCGCGAGACGACCGCGATCGCGCGGTTGAGCCCGTGGTCCATCAGCACGTACTCACGCTTCGTGACCTGGTAGATCTTGCTGCCGGCCTCGCGTACGGCGTAGCTTCCCGTCCACGTGCGCACCCCCTTCTCGGGCGCGCGCGTATCCATGAACTCGCAGCCGTCCACGCCCAGCACCTCGGCCTGGTCCCGCTCCCGCACGAGGAAGTAGGGGTGGAAGCCCTCCGTCACGTGGAACGCCTCCGTCCCCGTGTTCGTCGCGCGCAGGGCGAGCGTGAGCTTCATCGACACGGAGACCTTCAGCTCCAGCGCGAAGTCGTGCGGCCAGGCCTTCCGCGTCTCCGCGTCGCTTTCGAGCGCGAGCGTGATCTCCGTCACGTCCTCGGAGTACGCCGAGCCCGTCACGCGCCAGCGCGCGTAGCGCGCGACGCCGTGCAGCTTCGAACCGGCCGGACCGCAGCGCGCGAACCACGGCCAGCAGACGGGAATGCCGCCGTGGATCTCCGCGCCCGCCGGCGTCTCGTCGTAGGGATGCGGCAGGTAGAGGACGGGCGGGTTGCCCGTCGGGCGGTACGAGAACGTCTGCGCGCCGAAGAGCGCGACCTCGGCCGAGCCGTACTGGTTCGCGAGCACGACGATCGGCGCGTCGTGCTTCGAGGGGCGGAACACGATGCGCCCGGGCGCGCCGAACCGGCGGTTCAGGGCTTCGCAGTCGGCATTGCGGGGGGCCTTCATCACTTCACCTCCTGTACGTTCGGGACGGACGCGGCCGTCTCGGCAAAAGGGCCGCAGTGCAGTCTCCAGCACACGCCGACGGCGGCGGCGCCCAGCAACGCGACGAGCAGCAGACAGCCCAGCACGCCGTGCCGGGCGTAAGGGTCGCGCGCGACGGCGGCGCCCACCGGGAGGGACGCCCGGCGCGTGAACGTGCGCGCGAGCCCCACCGAGAACGTGAGCGGGCGATTCACCGCCCAGCCGCCGGCATTGAGGATCGCCCCCAGGTCGCGCGCGCGCAGTTTGAGCCACGCGAGGACGACGCTCGGCAGCGAGACGAGGAGGATGATCGCCGCCACGCCCGCCAGCACCTTCCAGAGCGGAAGCCCCGCGACGAGGCCGATCAGCCCCGCGCACGCGGCGCCGGCCATGCCCACGCCCACGCCGAGCGCGGCGACGCCCGAGGCGAGCGCGGCGGCGTCCGGCGGCTTCGGCGCGGGCGCGGCGGCGTCCCCGACCTTGTCGGCGGCGGTCGCCTGGCAGGATGACAGGAATTTCCGGCACTGCGCGGCGATCGTCGCGGCGATCTTCGCCCACGGCGCCCAGAATGCCTCCCGGAGGGAGACCTGCGCCTCGACAACGCGCGTGACGACGGCATCCCAGTCCTGTCCGTCGCAGTCGTAGAACACACCGTTGCGCCCCGCGTAGAGGCCCGCCGTGGAACCGGCGGTGACGACGGCGCAGACCGTGCGCGCGGCCCCCGCCGCCCGGCGCGTGAGCTTCGCGTAGAGGAGGCAGCACTTGCTCTTCGCGGCGAGCGCGGCGTGCGCAGCCTCGTCCGCGACGTGGAAGCAGAGGCGGCAGACGCGCCCGTCGATGTAGAGCTCGCCCGTGCGGAAGACGCTCTCGCCCTTCGTGTCGTAGAGGTTCGCCTGGTTGACGTAGTTGCGGAGCCAGGTGGCGAGGTGGGCGGCGAAACGCAGCGCGCGCGCGCAGTCCGCGAAACGCGCCGACTCGTCCGCGAGCGCGCGGTCGCGCGCGAGGAGGTCGTTGACGGCGGCCTCGGCGCGCCCCCCTTCAAGCAGCTGCGCAAGGCGGTCGTCCCCCACCTCCGCGACGGCGGCGCCCGCCCGGGCTGCGCGCCACGCGCCGTAGGGCGCGAACTTCGCCTTGACGGCGGCCCAGTCGGCGCGCGTGATGGATTCGACGCCCGCCACGCCCAGAACGGGCCCTGCGGCCTTGTCCGCGAACGTCTGGAACCGTTCGGCCCAGAGGGGGTTCACGCCCGCCGTGAGCGGCAGGACGGGCGTGGGGTCCTCGGCGACGAGCGGCAGGTCGGCGGGCGGCGTGAAGTAGGCGTCGATCTCCGCCGCGACGGCCTCGTAGGCGGCGTAGGCGGCCGCCGTCGCTTCGCCGAGGACGGCGACCTTCGCGCCGGCGGCCTTCCAGGCGAGATGGGCCCGCGCGTCGGCGAAGAAGCGGTCGGCCGCCGCCTGGTCGATGCCGTCGTCGCCCGAGCGGTCCCGCGTCGCGCCCTCGCACGCGGCGATCTGCTCGACCACGGCGGCAAGCGCCGCGTCGGCGGTCGATTTCGGGGTGACGACGCCATCGCCGTTGAACGGCTGGGCGTTGAAGAGGGCCGTCGCGCCCAGCACGTCCGCAAGGGAGATCGCCGTCGCGTCGGCGCGGTCCTCGCGGGCGAGGATGCGCCGGAACGAGGCGAGCAGCGCCCGGCCCTCGTCCGTCCCGTCGTTGACGGCCTCCAGCGCGATCTCGGCCTTGCGCGCGAAGAGGACGTCGAGGCTGCGGAAGCGCGGACGCAGCCAGGCGACGGCGGCGAGCACGTCGGGCGCGCGGATGCGCCCGTCGCCGTCCGCGTCGAGGAGGCGCAGCGTCGCCGCGTCGAAACGCAGTCCCTGCGTGGAGGCGGAAAGGACCGTCCAGAGCCGCTGGTCCAACTCGGGGAGCGCCGCGAGGTCGGCCCCCGTCTCCAGCTTCACCTGCACGCAGCGGGCGGACTTGAAGAACCGCCATCTGTACGGTGCCGCATCCCCTCGCGTCACGCCATCACCGCCTTCATCTTCGCAAGCCCCGTCTTCAGGGTCTCAAGCGGCGTCGTGGTGCAGTAGGAGGCGTTGAAGAGTTCGAGGGAGAGCCAGGGGTCGAGTCCGCCCGCGCGGAGGATGTCCTTGATCTCGCGCCACGGCGCGATGCCGTCGCCCGGCCAGATGCGGTCGGCGTCCTTCAGCTGCGCGCGCGCGGGCGTCGCCGGCACGTCGTTCATGTGGAGGACGGGCAGCGTGGACTTCGTGCAGAAGCGCAGGCCCTCGTAGGGGCTGCCCCCCCGGTACATGTGGTAGACGTCCGCGAGGACGGCGGCCTCCGCATGGCCCGAGGCCGCCGCGACGTAGAGCGCCTCGTTGAGGCGGCTCAGGTTCGCGGAATGCCCCCAGAATTCGAGGATCGGCACGACGCCCATGCGACCGCCCAGTTCGAGGACGGCGCGGTAGCCGTCCGCGAAGGCGTCGAGCGACACCTTCGGGCTGCCGGGCTTCTGGAGGCCGAACGGCGGCGCCGCGATGAAGCGCCCCCCCAGCTCGGCGACGAGTTCCATGTCGGCCTTCATCTCCTCCATGCCCTTCCGGCGGTCTGCCGGGTCCGGCATCGCCCAATGCGCGAAGCCGATACCGTTCACGACGGCGAGACGGCCGTCCTCGCACATCTTGCGGATGTCGCGCAGTTCGCCGGCGGCCTTCGCCGCGCGGATGTCGGCGAGCCAGGGCTCGATGCCCTCGTAGCCCGCCACGATCGAGAGGCGCACCTGTTCCTTCAGCGGGCATTTGTACGTGCGGATCGTCGCGGGGTTCAGCGCGTAGCGGAACGCGCCCGCCGGGCGCGTTGCCGCCTGCGGCGCGTCCGTCGCGCATCCCGCCACGAGCGCGCCGGCGGCGGCCGCCGCCAGGAAGTCTCTTCGGTTCGTCATCGGTGGCCTCTCGGTGCGCGCTTATTTCACGAACTTGGCGACGAAGCCGCCGCCCGCCGCCAGGCGGAACGTCACCTTGTCGCCGGCCTTGAAGGTCTTCGCCTCCTTGACGTAGTGCGTCGGCCGGGCGTCGGCGTCGGCCGCGTCGCGGAAGAGCGTGGCCGTCCACTCGCCGGAGCCGAGGAACGCGGTGTCAAGCACGTAGTCGCGCGGATCCTTGTTGTTAAGGGCCGCTGCGTACCAGGAGCCGTCCTTCGCCCGGCGCGCCACGGCGGCGTAGGTGCAGGGGCAGCCGCCGAGGCCCACCGTGTCCGCCCAGACGACGGGCGTCGCCGCCATGAACGAGAAGCACTCCATGTTCTTCTCGTACTTCGTCGGCGCGTCGCAGAGCATCTGCAGCGGCGCCTCGTAGGCGACCATCATCGCCATCTGGCGGCAGCGCGTGCCGACGGAGCCGGGGTTCACGTTGTCGCCCTTGTACTGGCCGATCGGGTAGTTGTCCATCGCGCCGGGCGTGTAGTCCATCGGGCCGGCCGTCATGCGCAGGAAGAACGCCTTCACGTCGTTGTCCATGAAGTCGTAGTTGTTCTTGAACCACTTGGCGCACTCAAGCCCGTGGACGCCCTCGTAGTTGAGCACGTTCGGGTAGGCGCGGCTCATGCCGGTGGGGCGGTGCGCGCCGTGGTAGTCGACGAGCATCCTGTTCTTCGCGCACGCCTCGGCGAACGCCCAGAGGAAGCGCTCGCACGCCGCGTCGCCGCGGTCCATGAAGTCGACCTTGAAGCCCTTCGCGCCGAGCTTCGCGAAGTGCGCGGCGACCTTCTCCTCCTCGCCGTAGATCTGCGCCCAGGCCATCCACAGGATGATCCCGACGCCCTTCTCGTTGCCGTAGCGGACGATCTCCGGCACGTCCACGTTCGGGTGGAACTTCCAGATGTTCAGCGTCTCGCTCCAGCCTTCGTCGAGAATCACGTACTCGACGCCCGTCTTCGCGGCGAAGTCGATGAAGCGCTTGTAGCCCGCCGTCGTGCAGCCGGCCGCCTCGCCCTTGTTGTCCCAGCCGTTCCACCAGTCCCAGGCGACCTTGCCCGGCTTCACCCACGAGAAGTCGGCCCCCTTCGCCTGCGGGCGCGCGAGGGCGTTCACGATGTCGGCCTCGCAGAACTTCGCCGGCGCGTCCGCGAGCGCGAACACGCGCCACGGGAACGTGCGCGTCCCCTCGGTCTTGACGAGGAAGTCGTCATGCTCGGCGACGACGACCCAGCGTCCGCCCTTCTCGATCGGCTTCCGGCTGTCCCAGCCGCCCGCGCGGTAGGTGCGCTTCGGGAAGCCCGCGAACGTCGAGGCGAACGCGCCCGCGCCCTCCGGCTTCACGAGGTTGAGGATCGGGTAGTCGTAGACGTCCGACTCGGTCACCGCCACGTTCACGCCCCCCACCTTGTAGACGAGCGGCAGGTAGACGAAGCGGCGCCCCTTCTCCTTGCCCGTCACGATCTCGCCCGCCTTGCACGCGACGGGCACCGTCTCCTCACAGCCGGCACTGCTGCCGTAGTTGAGCGCGCACTTCGCCTCCGCGCAGGGAATCGTCAGCCCGGCCTTTTCGCCGTCAACCGTGATCGTGCCCGGCTTCTTCGTCTCGAAGCGGTAGGCCACGCCGTCGTTGCGCGCCGCGAGGCGGATGCCCCACGCGCCGAAGTCCACGGCCGTCTCGTTCCCGGCGAGGTCGATGCGCGCCTTCTTGTAGACGGGCGTCTCGACCGTGCCCGCCACCTTGCGCGCCGTCACCTTGCACGCCTCGCCCGGCTTCAGGCAGGCGCCGTCCACCTTCAGGCCGATCTCGGTCTTCGCCACCACCACCACGCCGTCGCGCGCGACCTCGTAGGCGAGCGGGCTCGTCCAGAGCCGGATCACGTTCCTGCCGTCGGGCGAAACCGCCTTCGCGGCGGACCCGTCGCGGTTGCACACGCAGCAGCATCCGGCGGCAAAGAGCGCCGCCGCCGCCATCCATGTCGTCTTCTTCATGCTTTCACTTTCTCCTTGGTGTTAAGTTCTCCGCCGCGCCTTTGCCAGCCACAGGCGGCGCGTCGCCCATTGTATCAAAAAACGCGCGCGCGCACCCCCTAGACCTTCACCCACACATTGCCGTCCTTCTGCGAGGCGACGACGGCCTCGACGAACTTCATGCCGCGCACGCCCGCCTGGACGTCGGGGAAGTCGAGTTCGAGGGCCGTGGGCTTCCGGCGCGCCGCACGGGCGCGGATCGTGTCGCAGAAGTTGAGGTAGTTGTCCGCAAACGCCTCCAGGAACGCCTCGGGATGCCCGGCGGGCGTGCGCGTGCAGCGCGCGGCGGCGGGCGAGACTTCGGCGACGTAGGGGTTGCCGCGCTTCCAGGTCTCCTCGGGCGCGCCCGGCGCGAAGACGGAGAGGACGTGGGGGTCTTCCTGCCGCCAGGCGAGCGCCTTCTTCTCGCCGTAGACGCGGATGCGCAGCCCGTTCTCCTCGCCCGTCGAGATCTGGGAGGCGATCAGGACGCCCTTCGCGCCCTTCTCGAAGTGGACGAGCACGTTGCCGTCGTCGTCCAGCGCGCCGCCGGCGAAGCGCGTCAGCTCGGCCAGCACCTCGCGGATCCTGAGGCCCGTCACGTACTCGGCGAGGTTCGCGGCGTGCGTGCCGATGTCGGCCATGCAGCCGCTCATGCCGCTCGTCTTCGGGTCCATGCGCCAGCGCAGGCGCTCCACCGTCGTCTTCTTCGGGTCGACGCGGCGCATCCAGCCCTGCGGATACTGGACGACGACCTTCGCGACGCGGCCGAGGTCGCCGCGCGCCACGAGATCGCGCGCGAGCTTCACCATCGGATAGCCCACGTAGGTGTGCATCACGCCGAAGGTGAGGCGCGTCTTCTTCACGAGCGCCGCCAGCTCCTCCGCCTCGGCGGCGGTCATCGTCATCGGCTTCTCACACATCACGTTGAAGCCCGACTCCAGGCAGGCCTTCGCGATCGGGAAGTGGGTGAAGTTCGGCGTGCAGATGGCGACGAAGTCGAGGCGGTCCGCCTTCGGACGCGCCGCCTCCGTCCGCACCAGCTCCTGCCACGTGTCGTAGACGCGCGCGGGGGCGAGGCCCAACAGCCGCCCCTGCTCCTGCCCGCGCGCGGCGTCCACGTCAAACGCGCCCGCGACGAGTTCCACGCCGCCGTCGATCCGCACCGCCATGCGGTGGACGTTCCCGATGAAGGCGCCGATGCCGCCGCCGACCATCGCCATTTTCAGCTTGTCCATGGATTCTCCTTATTGTTTGGGATCAGCGTCCGCCCGCGCCGGGGCCGCCGTCGGCGAGCAGGGACGGAACAGCGAACAGAACCGTCTTCTTCATCGTTTCCCTCTCTTGAACGGCATACAGTATACCAAATCCGACACGTGCGCGTCCGCGCCGCTTCGTGGTCTGCGGCCCGGGCCGCCCGACGCGAACGCACGGCCGGCGAAGGTCCCGCATCCCGCAGGATGCGGCGCCGCGCGGGCCTTCCGGCAGACGAAAGGGGCTGCGGCATGGCGCCGCAGCCCCTCTTCGCCAAGCGCGCGTGTGCGCGCCTGCCGCGCCTGCCTACTTCGCGAGCGCGGCCGTGACGTCGGCGAGCACCTGGCGGAGCGCCTTCGGGACGCGGTGCGCCGTCTTCGAGACGACCTTCGAGTCCTTCGACGGCTTCGCGTCGTATTCGTCATAGGACGCCCCGATCGTCTCGATCTCCTTCTTCCAGCCTTCGACGTCCACCTTGAGGATCTCCTCCAGGTCGGCCTTGACGACGTGGAACTTCGCCGTCTCGTCGTTGTTGGCGAGGTCGATGTCCTCCGCGAACGGGATGTTGCCGATCGCCGTCTCGTTCGCCTTGACGGCGCCCTCGATGCGCTGGCAGATCCACTTCAAGACGCGGCTGTTGTCGCCGAAGCCCGGCCACATGAAGCGACCGTCGTCGCCCTTGCGGAACCAGTTGACGAAGTAGATCTTCGGCAGCTTCGTCGCGTCGGCGGAGGTGCGCTCCATCTCCAGCCAGTGCTGGAAGTAGTCCGCGACGTTGTAGCCGAAGAACGGCAGCATCGCCATCGGGTCGCGGCGGACCTGGCCGATCTGGTCGGAGATGACGGCGGCCGTCACTTCCGAGCCGGCGGCGGAACCCATGAACACGCCATGCGTCCAGTCCTTCGCCTCGTTCACGAGCGGAATCGTCGACGGACGGCGCCCGCCGAAGAGGATCGCGTCGATCGGCACGCCCGTGGGCTTCTTGTTGAACTTGCCGTTGAAGCCTTCCTTGTCGAGGACGGGGCAGTTGACCGCCGGCGCCGTGAAGCGGCTGTTCTTGTGGGCCGCGACGTACTTGGACTCCTTGATCTCCTTCTTCGTCATGCCCGGCTTCGGACCCATGCGGTACGGATCGTCCACGCAGACGTAGCAGGGGTTGCCCTTCCAGTCGATGCCTTCCTTCGGAGCCTTGATGCCCATGTCCTCCCACCAGATGTCACCGTCGGGCGTGAGAACGACGTTCGTGAAGATCGTGCCCTTCTTGCAGCTCTTGAGCGCGTTCGGGTTCGAGTCCATCGACGTGCCCGGCGCGACGCCGAAGAAGCCGTTCTCCGGGTTGATCGCGTAGAGGCGACCGTCGTCGCCGGGCTTGAGCCACGCGATGTCGTCGCCGATCGTCTGGAGCTTCCAGCCCGGAAGCTTCGGCAGCATCATGGCGAGGTTCGTCTTGCCGCAGGCGGACGGGAACGCCGCCGTGACGTGGTACTGCTTCTTCTCCGGCGAGGTGAGCGTGAGGATGAGCATGTGCTCGGCCATCCAGCCCTGATCCTTCGCGAGCTTCGAGGCGATGCGCAGCGCGAAGCACTTCTTTCCGAGGAGGGCGTTCCCGCCATAGCCCGAGCCGAACGACCAGATCTGGCGCTCTTCCGGGAACTGCGTGATGAACTTGTCCTCGATCTTCTTCGCGCAGGGCCACGCGACGTCCTTCTGGCCCTTCTTGAGCGGCGCGCCGACGGAGTGGATGCAGGGGATGAAGTCGCCGTCCTTGCCGAGGTGGTCGAGGACCTCCTTGCCCGTGCGCGTCATGATGTTCATGTTCACGACGACGTAGGGCGAGTCGGTGACCTCGATGCCGTACTGGGTGATCGGGTTGCCGATCGGACCCATCGCGAACGGGATCACGTACATCGTGCGGCCCTTCATGCAGCCCTTGTAGCTCTTGAGCATGAGCTTCTTCATGGCCTCGGGCTCCATCCAGTGGTTCGTCGGACCCGCGTCGATCTCCTTCTTCGAGCAGATGAACGTGCGGCCCTCGACGCGCGCGACGTCGCTCTCGTGCGAGCGGGCGAGGTAGCAGCCCGGGCGCTTCTTTTCGTTGAGCTTGATGAACTGGCCGTTCTTGACCATCATCTCGCAGATCTTCGTGTGCTCTTCCTTCGTGCCCGTCACGACCACGATCTTGTCGGGCGTGCAGACCTTGTTCCACTTGTCTACCCAGTCGAACACCTTGGCGTTCGCGAATTTCGGCGTCTTGGCCATGTTCTTCCTTGCTCCTTAGATGTGCCGGGAACTACCCGGCGGAAAAGTTGGCACATATTATAGAGGTTTACGGCGTTTCCCGCAAGGGGGAATCGCCGAAAACCATGTGATTATCGTCAGTTATGCGCCTCAGCCGACGGTCTCGGCCTTCCTGACGATCGTCGTGCAGGCCTTGATCACGCCCGCGACGTTCGCGAGGTCGCTCGGGATGATCATCGTGTTGTTCGTCTTGGCGAGGTTGCCGAACTGCGCGAGGTACTGCTGCGCGAGCTGCATGTTGACGGACTCGATGCCGCCCTTCCCGTTGATCGCCTCGGCGACCTTCTGGATGCCCGCCGCCTGCGCCTCCGCGACGAGCAGGATCTCCTTCGCCTTGCCCTCCGCCTCGTTGATCTTGCGCATCCGCTCGCCCTCGGAGAGGGCGATCGCCTCCTGGCGCTCGCCCTCGGCGCGGTTGATCTTCGCCTGGCGCTCGCCCTCCGACTCGGCGATCATCGCGCGCTTCTCGCGCTCCGCGCGCATCTGCTTCTCCATCGCGTCGCGGATCGTGCGCGGCGGCGTGATGTTCTTGATCTCGTAGCGCGTGACCTTGATGCCCCACGGGTCGCTCGCCTTGTCGACGGCCGCGACGATGGCGGCGTTGATGGACGTGCGCTCCTCGAAGGAGCGGTCGAGGTCGAGCTTGCCCATCTCCGAGCGCATCGTCGTCTGCGCGAGCTGCGTCGTCGCGAAGAGGTAGTTGCCGATGCCGTAGGAGGCCTTCGCCGGGTCCATCACCTGCATGTAGAGGATGCCGTCCACCGAGACGGCGATGTTGTCCTTCGTGATGCACTCCTGCGGCGGCACGTCGATGGCCTGCTCCTTGAGCGTGTGCCGGTAGGCGATCTTGTCGAAGAACGGCACGAGGATGTGGAAGCCCGCCTCCAGCGTGCTGCGGTACTTGCCGAGGCGCTCGACGATGAAGGCCGTCTTCTGGGGGACGACGATGGCCGTCTTGAGGATCGCGACGATCACGATGAACGCGACGATGCTGAAGAAGACGAGTGATGCGGTCATGGTGTACTCCTTTTTGGTTGGCGTTTTTTCGTTTGACTTTATCGGTTGACTTGAAATTCCGGACGGGCGTCTCGGGCCGCTCAGCCTTTTCCCTTGATCTCTTCGACTTCAAGGGTGAGGTTTTTCCGGCCGACGACGCGCACCTCCGTGCCGGGGTCAAGGCTCTCGTGGGCGACGGCCGTCCATTCGGCGTCGCCCACGAGGACGCGCCCCGGTGCCTCGGGGCGGATTGCCTCGACGACCTTCCCGAGACGCCCCGCGAACTCCGAGGCGAGCGCCTTCGCCGCCGTCGTCTCGCCCATGAAGAGCGCCTTCATGAACCGCCGCAGCCCGACGAGGTAGACGATGCTGAAGGCCGTGAAAAGCGCCACCTGGGCGGTCGCCGAGACGTCGAACGCGAAGAGCACCAGGCCCACCGTCGCCGCCGCCAGGCCGAAGAAGAAGACGACGAAGCCCGGCGCCGTGATCTCCAGCAGCATCAGGAGCGCGCCCGCGTAGAGCCACAGCCATTTGACACTCAGAAACTCCATAGGACCTCCTTTGGTTGGTTAAGTCGCCGCTTTGCGGCTTTAAGTAGTTAAGTAATTAAGTAGTTAAGTAGTTAAGTAATGTAGTTAAGTAGTTAAGTAATTAAGTAGTTAAGTAATTGAGTCGTTAAGTGGTTGAGTAATTGAGTTGGTAAGTGATTAAGTAAATAAGTGGTTAAGTGGCGGAAGGAGCGCGTCCTCTCCATTTCGTCCCTTCATTGACGTTGACCCGGACATGGCACCTTAACCTCTTACTTAACTTAACTACTTAACCACTTAAATACTTAACCACTTAAAGCCGCAAAGCGGCGACTTAACTACGTCTCAATGATTGACGTTGACCCGGACATGGCACCTTAACCTCTTACTTAACTTAACGACTTAACTTAACTTAACGACTTAACAACTTAAAGCCACAAAGCGGCGACTTAACTACGTCTCAATGACGGCGAGCGTCTGCCCCTTCTGGACGGCCTCGCCGTGTTCCACGAGGAAGGTGATCGTGCCGGCGGCCGTCGCCTTGATCGGGTTGAAGAGCTTCATCGCCTCGACGATGCAGCACGGTTCGCCCGCCTTCACCGTCGCGCCGTCCGCCGCGAGTTCCGGCTTGCCCGGCCCCGCGCTGCGGTAGAACGTGCCGTTGAGCGGCGCGGGGACGGGCGTCCCCGCCGGGACGGCGGGCTTCGCCGGCGTCTCCGCAGGCTGCGCCGCCGCAGGGGCGGCGGAGGCCGCCGCCGGCGCGGAAGCCGCCAGCTTCGCCGCGTCGAACGCGCCGCCGCACGAGGCGAGGAGCGCCGCGAAGGCCCTGCCGACCTGCGCGAGGCGCGCCGTCTCGGCGTCGACGGCCGGGGCCGCCGCCGCCTCTTCGCGTGTCTGCATTTCGACGTCGGCGGGAATCGGGTCCTTCGCGTCGGCGGGCTGCGCGCGCCACTTGAAGTACCCCAGCGCGACCTCGGGGAAGAGGCAGTAGCTGAGGATGTCCTCCTCCGCCTGGATGTCCTTCGCGGGGATCTCCTTCGCCGCCGCCGCGAGGCCGGGCTTGAGGAGGTCGGCCGGACGGCACGTGATCGGCTTCAGGTCGCCCATGAGCTTCTTCTGCAGCTTCTTCTCGATCGGCGCGGGCGTGCGGCCGTAGTAGCCGGCCGCATAGTGCTTCGTCTCGTCCGTCACCATCGAGTAGCGCCGGCCGGAGAGGACGTTCAGGACGGACTGGACGCCGACGATCTGCGACGTGGGCGTGACGAGCGGCGGATACCCCATGTCCGCGCGCGTCTTCGGCAGTTCCGCCAGCACCTCCGGGAGACGGTCGAGCGCGCCCTGCTGGGCGAGCTGGCTGCGGAGGTTCGAGATCATGCCGCCGGGGATCGCGTGGACGAGCACGCCCGCATCCACCGGCTCCACCTTGCGCGAACTCTCCGGCTGGCGCTTCGCCTTGACGGACTTGAAATAGTCGTTGATCGCCGCGAGCTTCCCGAGGTCGAGCCCCGTGTCGAAGCCCTCGCTCTCCAGGATCGCGACCATCGACTCGCAGGGCGGCTGGCTGGAGAACGAGCTCATCGTGGAGATCGCCGTGTCCAGGCAGCCCGCGCCCGCCTCGGCGGCCGCAAGGTACATCGCCGCCGCCATGCCGCTCGTCATGTGGCTGTGGACCTGGATCGGCAGGTCGGGGCACGCCCGCACGAGCGCCCCCACGAGCGCGCGCGCCGCGCCGGGCGTGAGGATGCCCGCCATGTCCTTGATGGCGAGGGAGTCGATGCCCATCGCGACCTGCTCCTGCGCGAGCTTCACGTAGGCCTCCACCGTGTGGACGGGCGAGGTGGTGTAGCAGATCGTGCCCTGCGCGTGGCCCCCGTACTTCTTGACGCTCCTGATGGCCTGTTCGAGGTTGCGCGGGTCGTTCAGCGCGTCGAAGACGCGGAAGATGTCCATGCCGTTCTCGCACGCGAGCGCGACGAAGCGGTCCACCACGTCATCCGGATAGTGCTTGTAGCCGAGGATGTTCTGGCCGCGCAGGAGCATCTGGAGCGGCGTCTTTTTGCAGACGGCCTTGATCTGCCGGAGGCGCTCCCAGGGGTTCTCGCGCAGGAAGCGCATGCACACGTCGAACGTGGCGCCGCCCCAGCATTCGAGCGAATAGTAACCGGCGCCGTCGATCGTCTCGGCGATCTGGAGGATGTCGTCCGTCCGCAGCCGCGTGGCCCACAGGGACTGGTGGGCGTCGCGCAGCGTCGTGTCCGTGATGCGGATCTTCTTCTTTTTGTCCGTGTTCATGGCGTCTAGTTTACCATATTCCGCGGCGGGCGGAACCCCGCGCCCCCGATTTCCCGGCCGTGCCGCCGTAGACCCGTGCGGGCGGATTATGGTAGAATGGCGCCGTATGAAACTTCTTCCGGGATTTGGGGCCGCCCTGGCCCTTCTGGCCCTTCCGGCGTTTTCCGCCGGGGCGGCCGCGACGAACAACCCCTATGGCGCGTGCGCGCATGTGACGCGCGGCGAGCCGCCGGCGCGCACGTGTGCGCTCATGCGGCAGGCCGGGCTCGGCTGGGTGCGCAGCGACTTCGACTGGCGGACCCTTGAACGCAGACCCGGCGAATGGGACTTCGCCCCGTTCGACGCCGTCGTGGCCGCCTGCGAAGCGAACGGCGTCCAGCTGCTGCCGATCCTGGGCTATTCCGTCCCGTGGGCGCATCCCGCACACGACCACCTGGACGCCTGGGGCGCGTACGTCCGGCGCGTCGTCACGCACTACGGGCGCCGCCTCCCCGTTCTGGAGGTGTGGAACGAGGAGAACATCCCCGGCTTCTGGAAGGACCCGAACCCGACGAACTACCTCGCCGTGCTGCGCCGGACCTACGAGGTCGCCAAGGCGCACGACCCGTCGCTGCGCATCGCGTTCGGCGGCACGGCCGGTGTCCCGTTCGACTTCATCGAGGAGGTCTACCGCCTGGGCGGCGCGAAGTTCTTCGACATCATGAACATCCACCCCTACTCGCATCCGCGCGCCCCCGAGGGTGCGATGGACGCGAACATCGAGAGGCTGCGCGACCTGATGGCGCGCTACGGCGACGCGGAGAAGCCGCTCTGGATCACGGAGGTCGGCTGGCCGACGCATGCGTTCGCCATCCGGGGCGGCGACCTGCTGGCGGCGGGGCTCCGCGCCGCAGACCCCGCCAAGACGGCGTGGCGGACGCTCTACGTGCCCGCGCACGCCGACGAGGCGTTCAACCTCCAAGCCCTGCTCGACATCCTCCCGCCCGGCTCCTCGGCGGAAGTCTGCCCGGCGGCGCACCTCCGCGCCCGCCTCGCGCGGGGCGACGTCGACGCGGTCGTCTACCCCTTCACCGAGGACTACGCGGCGGATAGCGTGGAGGCCGTGGCGGACTTCGTCAAGGCGGGCGGCGTGCTCGTGGACTTCGGCGGCATGCCCCTGTGGAACGCCTACCGCGCGGATGCGACCGGGCGGGCGCGGCGCGTGGCAAACCATCCCGCCTGGCAGGACCGCCGGCACCTGCGCATCCACGAGATTGCCTGGTGGGTGGACAGGCGCTACCCGGAGGCGATCCCCGTCGCGCCCACATCCGCCGCCGCCGGCGTGAAGCCGCCCCCATGCGGCTTCAAGGGGCAGCGTTTCCTCACGGCCCGTTTCCTCAAGCCGGGTGATGCGTTCATCCCGCTCCTCTCGGCGCAGACCAACGGGGTGGACCTCGTGGCAGCCGCCGTCTACAAGTTCAACAGCGACTACAAGGGCGCCGTCGTCGTCAACGCGCTGATGGGGCAGAGCGCGGGGACGAGCGACGAGGCGCGCCAGGCGCGGATGGTGGCGCGAGCGCTCGGCATCGCCTTCGCGGAGGGCGTGGAGAACTTCTTCTGGTACGAGTTCACGCAGCCGGATGTCGATCCAACCGATCCGGAATCGTACTTCGGCATCGTCCACGACAACTTCGCGCCCAAGCCCGCGTACGGCGCCTACTGGACGTTCGTCGACCAGCGTCCCGTCGGTTCCGTCCAACGCCCCGGCCCCTGGCGCAGCGCCGACGGTTCCCTCTACTTCCCGCAGTGGACGCGCCCGGACGGACGGGCGGCGGGGCTTGTGTGGACGCTCGGCGCGCCCGGCGCGCGGCGGCTCGCGTTCACGTCGACGCGCATGGAATTCCGCGACGTCAAGGGCGCACGGGTACGCCCCACGCGCGATGGGGATGCCTACCTCCTGCCGCTCTCGGACGCCCCTCTCTACTTCGTCGGCGGCGCGCTGAAGGCGGAGCCCTTCGCGGAGGCGGTCCTGCCGGCCGAGCCCGGCGAAGCCGCCGCCGCCTACCTGGAGCGTCTGCGCGAACGCGGCGCGGCGGCGCGGGCCGCTGATCCCCGGGCAACGGTGACGGGCGGCGGGGCCCACGCCGGGGACGCCTTCGCGCAGGCGTTCCTCGCGCTTGGCGAGGCCGAGGAGGTCGACGCCTGGCAGGTCGCCGACCCGACGCCCGAACGGGTCGCGCGCCTGCGGGCGGCCTTCGACGGCGCGGGCGGCAAGGCCGTACGGCTCGTCGACCTCCGGGGACGGCCGCTGGAGAAGCCCGCTCCCGTCTGCGCGGCGCGGTGGACGGGCACGCCGCCGGAGGCCCTGCTGGCCGCCGGATCGGGGCGCGTCGCGCTCTTCGCGCCGGACGGAAAGGTCCGCTGGTCGCGCACGGGCTGCGGGAATGTCCACCAGGTCCAGGAGCACGGCGGGTACGTCTACTACGCGAACGGCGACCTCTACCGCTGCCGGCTGCCCGCGACGCGGGCCGAGCTCGTGTACCGTCCGCGCGTGCGGACGGGCGGCGGCGTACTGGGGTTCGAGGTGCAGCCCAACGGCGACATCGTGCTCGCGCTCAATGCATCCGGCGAGATCGTGGAGCTCGACGGGAAGACGGGACGGGAGACGGTGCGCTTCGCCGTCAATGCCGCGCGGGCGGACGGGAAGGAGCCGGGCGCGCATGCGCGCCTCCGGATGGTCCACAAGACGCCGGCGGGGACCTACCTCGTCTGCTGCGCGGGCGCGTCCGCCGTGCGTGAATACGGGGCCGACGGACGCCTCGTGTGGGAACAGGCCGTCCCTGCGCTCGCGTTCGACGCCCGCCGCCGGGCGAACGGCAACACGCTCGTCGCGCACCTGACGGGCGTGACGGAGTACACGCCCGACCACCGTGCCGTGTGGTCGTTCGCGTGTGCGGACGCGCCCGCGCTCAACCTCGCCTTCCTCTGCGGCATCCAAGAACGGGCGAACGGCAACCTCGTCGTCGGCACCTGGGCGAACGGCGCGCCGGACGCCACGCGCGCGACGGCGTTCGAGGTCACGCGCGACAAGCGCATCGTCTGGGCCCACTTCCCCGCGCAGGACCGCAACATGATGACCGTTCAGCGCCCGCCGGCGCGGTGATGTGCTATACTCTTATGCGGCCTCGCGCCTCCTTGCCCAGGCCGACGTTGACACAATGCAGAGGTGTGGAGAAAATCACATGCAAGCTGATTCGTTCGGACGGGAAGAAAACGGACGGGAAGAAATTCAGGAACACGCACGTTCGCCAATAAGGCGTCTCGCCAGGGGCGTCGCCATCCTTGCGCTCGCCATTGCGCCGCATCTGGCAGCGGCCGACAGCTGGACGGATGCGAACGGCTTCACCTGGTCGTACTCGGTGAACAACGGGGACGCGACGATCACGGGCGTGTCGTCTGCGGAAGGGGACATTACGATCCCCGCATCCATTGGCAATAACAGGGTGACGTGCATCGGGAACCGGGCGTTTGAGGATTGCAGCGGGCTGACGGGCGTGACGATTGGAAACGGCGTGACGAGCATCGGGTGGAATGCATTTGAGGGCTGCAGCGGCCTGACAAGCGTGACGATCCCCGCCAGCGTGACGAGCATCGGG
>CAKUCX010000029.1 GCA_934643865.1 uncultured Kiritimatiellota bacterium | reverse complement strand
GGTAGGGCGCGACGTCCTCGGCGCGCCGCGCGCAGGGAACGCCCATGCCGCACGCATGGGGACGTCCCGGGGGACGCGGGCCGCCGGGGACGTCGGCCCCTACCACAAACGCCCCCGTGGCCGCCATGCGCCCGTGCCGACCTCGGCGGGGCCGGGATGCGTCGGCTGGCAGGGCGCGACGTCCTCGGCGCGCCGCGCGCAGGGAACGCCCACGCCGCACGCATGGGGACGTCCCAGGGGACGCGGGCCGCCGGGGACGTCGGCCCCTACCACAAACGCCCCCGTGGACGCCATGCGCCCGTGCCGCCCCCGATGTGTCCGGGATGTACCGGCTGGTAGGGCGCGACGTCCTCGGCGCGCCGCGCGCAGGGAACGCCCATGCCGCACGCATGGGGACGTCCCGGGGGACGCAGGCCGCCGGGGACGTCGGCCCCTACCATGCGATATCCAGCCAACGGCATGGTTATTCCAGAAATTTCCATGTGTCCCGCGAACACCGTATCGTGGCAACGTTCAAAGGGGGCGTTGGCCGGCGTAGGTCTTTTCGCGGATCGGGCGCCACCACCACGCATGGTCGAGATACCAGCGCACCGTTGCGCGGATGCCCGTCTCGAACGTGTAGCGGGGCCGCCAGACGAGTTCGTCCATCAGTTTCGTCGGGTCGATCGCTTCGCGCAGATCATGCCCGTGACGATGAACCTATTCCTCATCGACCAGGTCCGGGCTCACGCCGCCGCGCCGTTTCGGCTCGGAAACGGCCTCTTCTGCATTCTTCGCCTCCGCCGTCCCCGCCGCCGGCTTCTTCTGCAGGGTCTCGTGCGGCGCGTAGGGACGGTAGCCGCCGCCGTACGCGCGGTAGCCGCCATAGCCGCCGTAGCCGTAGCCGTAGGCGTGGGGCGACGGCGAGAACGCGCCGCCGCTGGACCCCATCTCGACGTCGTTGACGACGACGCCGATCACCGTCGCGCCCGACTCGCCGAGCGACCGCGCCGCATGCTGGATCGGCTTGAAGTGCGTGCGGTCGGGGCAGCACATGATCATGACGGCATCGACGAGCGAGGCGAGCGTCATCACGTCGCCGACGATGCCGAACGGCGGCGAATCAACGATCACGCGGTCGTAGTTCGCGCGCGCCCACTTGAAGAAGTCCGGGACGACCTGCGAACCCATGACGGACGCGGGGTTGACGTTGTCCGGCGGCAGGGACACGATGACGTCCAGATGCGCGATGCCGCTCGGAAGGGCGAGCGAGGCGAAGTCGCGCGCGCCGTCCGTGCGCGAGAGGTAGTGCGAGAACGAGTGGTCCAGGTCGATCTTGAGCCCCCACACGCGCGCGAGGCGCGGGCGGCGCAGGTCGAAGTCGACAAGGAGCGTGCGCTTGCCGGCCTGCGCGCTGGAGATCGCGAGCGAGCATGAGGTGATCGTCTTGCCCTCGCCCGGCTGCGTCGACATGACGAGCAGCGCCTGCGAGATGGGCTGGTAGCGCGGCGAATCGAGGAGGTTGCGCAGGCCCGCCACCGCCTCGGCGAACTGGGAGTACTTGTTCTCGGCGATGAACTTCGCCACCTGCTCGCGCTTCTTGCGGCGGATGTGCGGCAAGACGGCGAGGACTTTGAGCGCGAGGCGCCCCTCGATGTCCTGCAGGGAGACGATCGTGTCCTCCAGATGGTCGAGGACGAGGACGAAGAAAAGTCCAAGGGCGAGCGAGAGGACTGCGCCGGCGGAGAAGATGATAATCGGGTTCGGCAGCACGGGCTTCGTGGGGACGGTGGCGGGGCGGCCGACGCGGACGATCTCGTTGTTCTGCTCGGCCGCGATGCGCGCCTCGTTCTCCTTCTGCATGAGGTCGGTGAGGATCGTGCTCGAAACCTGCTTCTCCTGCTCCAGCTGCTTGAGGCCCGCGTCGGCCGAGACGATCTTCTGCCCGATGAGGGCGAACTCCGAGCGCAGGCGCTCGCTGTTCTTCTCGAAGACGGCCAGCTGGTTCTTGTAGGCGGCGAGGTTGCCGTGGGCCGTCGCGAGCGCGCGGGAGACGGCGTCGACGAACTCCTGCTTGATCGTCTCGAGCTGCTTCTCGTGCGCCTTCACCTCGGGGTGGTTCCGCGTGTAGCGCGCGAGGAGCGCGTTCATCTCCATCTTGCCGTTCTGGAGGCGCGTGTAGGCTTCGCCGATCTCGGAGGAGCGCGGCACGGCCGTCGGCAGCGCGCCGAAGTTCTCCGGCGTTTCCTGCGCGGCCTTGAGCACCTTCTCCCATTCCGTCGCCGCCGTGACCTGCGTGCGCATCTCCAGCACGTCGGCCGTCGTCTTCTGGAGCGACTGCTGGAGGATGTCGCGCTCGGAGTTGAGGTCGTCGATCTTGTTCTTCGTGCGGAACTCCAGCAGCTGCTTGGCGACGCTCTCGTCCTGCCGGCGCTGCTTCTCGACCTGCTCGTGGATCTGGGCGACGGCCTTGTCGCAGCGCAGCTTGTTCTCGTCGTCGGTGAAGCTCTCGATGGCCTCGGCGTAGGCGTTCGCGAGCGAGGCCGCGAGCTGCGCCGTCGTCGAGCGCACGGCGATCGTGATGAGGCGCGAGTGGCGGATGAGTTCGAGCTCGGAGTCGGTCAGCGTCTCGACGAGCTCGCGGTCCGTAATCGTGGAGGCCGGATAGTTCGCGCGGTACTGCTGGATGATCTTCGTGACGATCTTGTCCGAGCGCCAGTCTGAGAGGCGCGTGTTGAAGATCTCCTCGTAGGTGCCGCCGAACTGCTCCATGTCGATGCCGACGTCGGCGACGCCGCGCCCGCCCTGCGGACGGCGCGTATCCATCGTGAACTCGCTCTTCGCCTCGTAGATCGTCGGCGAAATGCGGTAGACGGCGAAGGCGGCGACGAGGCCGATCAAGAGGAAGACGAGCACGGAGATCCAGCGCTGGGCGATGACGCGCAGGACGCGCCCGAGCGTGATCGTGCCGACGAGCGAGTCGGCCTCGGCGTCGGCCGCGCTCCCGCCAGAGTAGTAGGGCGCGCTGCCGCCCCCGTAGTAGGCAGGCGTCTGCGCCGTCCCGTAATAGACGGGGGCCTTCTTCGCCGTGCCGTAGTAGAGCGGCTTCTGGCCATAGGTGCTAGAGGAAGAGGAAGGGGATGCCATTTTAGTCACTTCTCCGAAGAAGGTGCCCCGGCCGCGTCATCTGCCGGCGCGGGCCTCTTCGCCCGCGGACAGGCGGCGGCGGCGAGCGCGAGCGATGCGAACACGGCCACAAGCAGGTTGTCCGTCAAGAAAATCGGCGACCAGACGGCCTCGACCGCGAGGAGGGCGAGCGCCAACGGCATCGCCCACGTCACAGGCGGAACCGCGAAGACGAAGATGTCGACGTCGTTCTTGTCGCGCAGGAACATGAACGCCGAAACGAGACGCATGACGTACGCGGCGACGAGCAGGCCCAGAGCCACGGCGGGGATCATGCAGCCGACGATGCCGCGCTCCGCGAGAAGCGTCCAGTAGCCGTTGTAGGCGAACGACGGCGCGACGGGGAGAAACGCCCAGTCGGCCTTTTCCGCGAGAAACAGCACATGAAGGCCCAGCGCGCCCGAGCCGACGCCAAACCACGGACGGGACTTCCAGGCCTCGCGCGCGATGCGCGACAGGGCCTCGCCCGCCTCCTTCACGTTCTCGGGGAAGGCCAGCGCGGGATCGAGGCCGTCGACCTTCAGCGCCCGCAGCGGCTCGGAGACGAACAGCATGAGCAGAAACACCGGCAGCGCGTAGCCGAAGAGCGCGAAGGCGCAGGTGCGCGCAACCGCGCCGCCCGAACGCGCCCGCGCAAGCGCGACGAGGGAGAAGACCAGCACGAGGGCCGAAAGGACGAGCCAGGCCGCGGCGACGAGCGGCGGCGCGAAGAAGAGGAGCGCCGCCGCGTTTCCCGCGACGCCCAGGACGAAGGGAAGCCGCGCCGCCGTCCACGTGCGCGCCTCGGCCTGCGCGCCGCACGTGATGCCGACAACGAGCCAGACGCCGAAGAGCGACGCCCAGAACGGCGCGTCCGCAAAGCCCGCGCGCAGCCAGCCCGCAAACGGCTCCATCCCCGCGCAGGCGCATCCGGCCGCGGCAAGTCCGCCGAGGCCCGAAAAGAAGGCCCCCGCGACACCAAAGGCGATGCGCGCCATGAGGCCGACGGCATGCCGCAGGCCAAGCGCGACGATGCCGGCGGCGAAGACCGCCGCGAGCGACGAGCGTCCCGTGTCGCCAACGGACGCCGGGCCGCCGCCGAGCGCCGCCTCGCCCACGAGCCACGCCGCCTGCTCGGGGTCGTAGCGAAGCGCGATGCCCGTGTTGCACGCGCGCACGAGCGCGAACGCCACGGCGAGCAGGAAGAGCCAGAAGAACGGGTCCCGGACGAACGCGGCGCGCACACGCCGACGCGCCGAGGAAAGATGCTCCCCGGCGCGAATCGACGGCTCCGCCAGAAGCCCGACCGCCGCAAGCCCGCTCAGCCAAAAGACGACCGAGGCCAGCTGCGCCGCGCCGAGGAACGGCGTAAGCGCGAGCGGAACGGCTGCGAGCAGGGCCAGATGAATCGCCAACCCATACTTGGAAAGGAACTTCTGGAGCATCAGCCGGGTCCGGCTGCGCCGGACAATGAGTCAGATCAGTAGTGGAAGCGGACGCCGAGCGTCCCGCGGAAGCGGTCGTAGTCGTAGGCCTTGTAGCTTTCGCACCAGTTCTCTTCCCACGTCAGGTCGGCAAAGAGCGACATCCAGCGGTTGAGGGTGTAGTTCGCGCCGAGGCGCACCGACACGAGGTCTTCGTCGAAGTCGTTGGCGTAGGCGAGGTAGCGGTCGGCGTAGACGTTCTCCTCGCGCCGCCAGGCGATGTTGGCCGTGAGCGTCATGCGGTCGCCGAGCGTCAGGTAGGAGACGCCGCCCGAAAGGGCGTAGACCTTGATGGCCTGGCCGAGCGAACGCTCCGACGGCTGGTAGTAGCTGTTGCCGAGGACGGAGAACTGGATCTGCCGCGTCGCGCGCCAGTTGGCGGAGAGCTGGTAGGTCCAGCCGCAGTCCGAGTTGCCGTGCCCGCCGTACTCCAGCTGGGAGACGCCCATGAGGGCGCGGTAGGTGATCCGCTCCGTCGCGCGCGTGCCGACGCCGGCCTGGAGGGACCAGACCTCGGAACTGTTGCTGTAGTTCCGATAGCCGCGCCCACGCTTCTGCGTGTAGTGCGAATAGCCGCCGGCGATCAGGAGGTCGGTCCAGGGCGAGGCGATGTAGCCGCCCTCGACGCCCATCGCGTACTGCGACCAGCCGTAGAGCGGCGCGTACTTGCCCGTGTCGTTCTTGTAGTCGAGCCAGTTGTACTGCCCGCTCACGCCCACGTGCCACCGGTTCGCGAAGCGGCGTTCCAGGACGCCGTTCGCGTCCAGATGCTCGCGGTCACGCCAGATGCCGCGCCCGTCGCCGGACGTCAGGCTGTCGGACTGGTTGACGTACTGGTAGCGCTCGGAGAGGAGGAGCGTCCAGCCCTTGCCCTCCTCCGAGACGTTCGTCCACTTGTACGCCAGCGACTCGCCGAAGCTGTTCTCGCCCATCTCCTTCGAGTAGTCGCAGTAGGCGTTGTAGCGGTACCACAGCGTGCCGGCGAGTTCCCAGCGGTCGCCCTGCCATGTGAAGTCCGCGCCGGGGCGGACGCAGAAGATGCTATCGTCCGTCGCATGGCGCGTCGTGTCGATGTTGGAGTCGTAGGTGTAGGAGAGCGCCACGTAGGGCTTGATCGTCAGGCGCGCGCTCTCAAACGGCCGGATGCCCCGCGGCTTATCGGCCATGCTTCCGCTGCCGTGATCCCGGTTTTCGGTCGCCTCCTGCGCAAAGCCCGCCGCCACCGCCGCCGCCGCCACAAGGGCGCTGAGAAGTTTTTTGCTCATTGTTCGTTCCTCGTTGAAAGGGCCCGTCACACGTCCGCTCACTGCCCCGGGTAGGTCCCCGGCTCATAGCTCGACGTATGCCCGCGCTTCCCGGTGTAGTAGGGGTTCTCGCCTTCATGGCGTCCGTCGCGGTTGCCGCCGACGGCCTGGCGGCTGCTGATGTAGGCGCGCGGCACGCGGGTCAGGCCGATGTCGGACTGCGGCGGCGCGGCGCCGGCGATGCCGGGGGCCATGAACGCGCCCGCGCCCATCTTCGCGGCGGGCGTCGCCATCGGCGAGCCCTCGGCCGCCAGATCGCCGAGCATGCCCACGAGCGCGTCGGGGCTGCCCGTGAGGGAGGTCACGACCGCGTGGTCCGGCTCCTCGCCGGCCTGGGCGACGCCCAGCATCGGATCGTAGGTCTGCTCCTGCCCGTCGCCCATCGCGGGCTTGATCCACTCGTTCACCGCGCGTTCGCGGTTCTTCGCGTCGGGCATCGTCGCCACGAGCGTCTCGGCAAGGTTGGCCGGCGTGCCGCCCGAGGCGTGCAGGAACATGAGGATCGCGAACGTCTCGCGTACGCCGGCGTTTTCCGCCTTCTCGCAGCGCGCGACAATCGTGGCCATCGTATTCTTCGCCAGCGCCTCGTACTCGGCGTCGGAGAACGTCCGGTCGGGGCTCGCCGTGCGGCTGAAGATCTCCTTCGCGAAGCGCTCGTTGATGTCCGTGAGGTACTCCGGCGGCACGGTCGCGAAGACCTCCGCGAGGACGGTCGCGAGGTTGCCCTTGGCGGCGCCCTTGACGGCCGCGCTGTTCGCGGCGTAGAAGCGCGCGCCCCGGACTTCGTCGGAGCCCGGCATCTTCGCGATGGCTTCGTTCACCGCCGCGAGGAACGCCGCCTGCTCGGCCGGCGCGACCTGCGCCATCGTGCTGCGCAGGGTCTGCGCGTTCTGCGCGCAATCGCCGACGCGCGCGTGCCACTCGGCGCGCGGCAGCGCGTCCGCCGCCGTCAGCGCCGAAACCGCGCACGCGAGCGCGCACGCCGCCCAGACCCGCATCTTCCGTTCTCTTTTCATGTCTGACCTTCTTCCTCTTGGCTTTGTCAATACCACGACATCGGCACCCAGACGACGTCGCCGGCCTTCAGCACCATGTCCATGTCCGGGCGGCCCCGCTCGCCCATCTCGATGAGATCGACCTTCCTCTTGGTCTGGTGGCCGGCCTTGTCGCAGCGCGTGACCTGCACGCGGCGCTTGTCGGCGATCGACGTGCAGCCACCCGCGAGCTGGAGCGCGCGCAGGACGGTGAGGTCCATCGTCGAGGGCACGTCGACGGGCCCCGGGCGATGCACCTCGCCGAGTACCTTCACGGTGCCCCAGGGCGAGACCATGTTCTGCCCCGCCTGGTAGATGAACGTCGCCGTCACGCTCGGGTCGATGTAGTACTCCTTGTAGGCGGCCACGATCTTCTGCTGCAGCTCCACGAGCGTGAGGTCGTTGCACTGGATCGTGCCGACGAGCTCCATCGTGATGCAGCCCTCGGCGTCGACGAAGTACTGCTTCGCGTCGCGGTTCGGCTGGCCGACGGCCGTGACGGAGATCGCGAGCGCGACGCCCGGCCGGACCTTCGGGCCGTCGAAGTAGGTCGCGAGGACGGCCGGGTCCGCCGGCGCCTTTTTCCCGCCGTCGAAGCTGTCCAGAACGTCGAGGAGCGTGCCGCACCCCGTCGCGCACGCGAGCGCGAGCGCGGCGGCGGCGAGCGAAATCGGCCTTATGATGTCGGTGAATGTCATGCGATTCGTTCTGCGGGATGCGGGGAAGAGGGACTCCCCGCACGTTTCGGTGAACAGTCTACTCTTTTGGCGGGCATAAGGCAAGGGCGTTTTTCCATCATGGGCCTGCGGGCAGACACACGCGCACAAGCGACCGGGCGACCCACAGGGCCATCGCGCCGCACGCAGCCAGCTTCACGGCCACGCCGAACAAAAAGCCGACCAACGCCCCCGCCCCGCCCCGCGCGGCGTCCTTCACGCTCTTGCGCGCGAAGATGCATTCCGCGAGGAACGCGCCCGCGAACGGGCCCGCCAGAAGGCCCCACGGAAGAAACAGAAGGCCGGCAAGCGTTCCGGCAAGGCATCCCCACGTGCCATACCGGCTGCACTTGAACCGGCGCGCGCCGAGGAGCGGCGCCGCAAAATCAAGCGCCGTCGCGACAAGCGCGAACGCGCCCGCCGCGACAAGCGACGACGGGGGCAGGGCGTCGCCGCCCAGAAAGCAGGCGAGAACGGCCGAAAAGGCCAGCCAGACGCCGGGGACGACCGGGACGACGCAGCCGACGAATCCGGCCGCCAGGAGGAGGACCGCCAGAATATGGAGGCAGACGCCCATCAGTGGTCGCGTGTGCCCTCGCCGTGCCAGGGCGTGAAGGCGGGCACCCGGTCGATGCCCGCCGCGAGGCGCTGGCGCACGGCCTCGTAGACGAGGATCGTCGTCGCGGCGCTCACGTTGAGCGAATCCGCGAGGCCCAGCATCGGGATGCGCACGCGGAGGTCCGCATGGTCCATCCACTGCGCCGTGAGGCCGTACTGCTCGGCGCCGACGGCGAGCGCGACGTTCCCGGTGAGGTCCACCTCGAAGTGGAGCTTCTCCGCATGCGGCGTGGCGGCGAGGATCTTGAAGCCGCGCGCCTTCAGCCACGCACGGGCGTCCGCGCTCGTCGCCTCCACGATGGGGACCGAGAACATCGTGCCCGTCGAGGCGCGCACGACGTTCGGGTTGTGGACGTCCGTCGTGCGGTCGCAGACGATGACGGCGCTCGCCCCGGCGGCGTCCGCGCTGCGGAGGATCGTCCCGAGGTTGCCGGGCTTCTCGATGGCCTCCGTCACGATCACGAGCGCGTTCGGCGGCAGCTTCAGGTCCCCGAGGCGCTTCGTCACGTGCGGCCCCACCATGAGGAGGCCGTCGGGGCGGTCCTTGTAGGCCATCTTCAGGAACGCCGCCTTCGAGCAGGAAAACGCCTCCGCGCCGCGCGCCGCGCAGTCCGCCACGAGCGCCGCCTCGTTCTCGTTCTTCAGCCAGAGGTCCGGACAGAAGAAGACCGCGTGGGGGCGGTAGCCGTTGTCGAGCGCGCGGCGGCATTCGCGGAATCCCTCCACGATCATCTCCCCCGTCTCCTCGCGCACCGCGCAGCTGCGCAGCTTGACGACGTACTTGACCTTAGGGTTTGCGGGCGACGCGAGTTCCATGCCTCTTCACCACCTTCTTCGCGGGCGCGGCCTTCGGCCTTTCCTCCGGCACGGGCTTCGGCGCCACGAGCGCGGCCACGACGCCCCGCCGCTTCTTCAGGATCTTCGCCCCGCGCGTGATCTTGCAGAGCGACACCCCGAGCGTCGCCGCGATCTGGCGCTGCGGCACGCCCGCCGCAAGCAGTTCCACGAGTTCCCAGCGGAGCGCGAGGTCGTGGAGTTCGCCCGGCGTGAGCAGCTCGCGCAGGAACTGCTCAACCTGCGCCGGGCGCTCCAGCGTGGCGACCGCCGCCGCCAGGCGCCCCGGGTGTCCGCTCATCGCGCGCCCTCCCGCGCACGCTCCATCATGCGCCGCAGCGCCTCCTCCTCCTCCAGCGCACGGCGGCGTTCGAGGATCTTCGGATAGTCGGCCCGGTGCCGCACCAGGTCCTCGCACAGCTCGCGCCCCATGAACGCGAACCCCTTCGCGCGCATCGCCGCCTCGAGGGCCGCCCCGTCGGGCGCGTCGCTGATCGCCTCCGGCAGCACGGCCAGCAGGCTCTTCGCGACGCGCGGCCCGACGAAGACGCGGGGATAGCGCGCGCCGTAGAAGCAGATGTAGCCGTCCTTCAGCTTGCGCTGGATCTCCACGCGCACCGCGTTGATCTTCTTCACGAGCGCCGCGCTCTTCGCATTCGCCCGAAACGCCACAGGGGCCTCCTCGACGGCGGGGGCAGACGGCTTTGCGGCGGGGGCGGGCTTCGCGGGCGCGTCGTCGAAGAGGTCGTCCGCAGCCGTCGTGGGCTTCTTCGCCTCCACCGCCGCCGGCTTCTCCGCCACAGGCGCCACGTAGCCGTCCTGCGTCGCGAGGAACGCGCGCCACGGGACGACCTGCCCGGTCACCTGGCGGTCGTTGACGAAGATCGCCGTGCCATAGCGCGCCACGCGGTACGGCGGCTTCACGCAGGCGCCGTTGCAGAATAGAAGCCCGGCGGTGAACGGCTTGCCGCGCGTCCCCCGCAGGGCGGTGCGCGCGGCCTCGGGCACCGGCTCAAACCCCGACGCCGCCGCCACGACGGCCGTCAGCGCCACCAGCGCCAGCATCATCGACTTTCTCATCTTCCTTCTCGTCCTTTCGTCCCAAATGTCCTTCCAACCGCCTGCCGTCCATCGCCAGCGCCGCCGGATAAAGAACCCCGGTTTGCCGTAGCACAGAATCCCTGGAACCTCATGTCCCAAGTGGGCGTCTCCGCGCGCGGCACGCATGCCGCGCGCTTTCGACTCCCGTCCAAAAACGAAGGTCAGAGAAATACGCTGCCAAGTCCGCGTGCAAACCAGGGCCCACGTCGTGAAATCAACTGTCCCGGACCTCGACGCCGAGCGACGCCTTGAGCGCCGCCACGATCTTCGCGAACGCGCGGTTCACCTCGTCGTCCGTCAGCGTGCGGTCGGCGGACCGGAACGCCAGCGAATACGCGAAGGAGCGCCGCCCCTTGCCGATGTCCCTGGACGAGAAGATATCAAAAAGCGTCACGGCGGTCAATTCCGGCGGTGCCGCCTTGCGGATGCACTTCTCCACCGCCTCGTGCGTCACCCCGCTTCCGGCCACGAACGCGATGTCGCGCTTGACCATCGGGAACGCCGGAACGGGCGCCACCTTCCCCGCCGCGTCGAAGCGGCGCGTCAGCGGCTCCAGGTCGAGTTCGGCGAGGGCCATCTGCGTCGTCAGGCGGAAGGGGTGGCGCAGCTTCGCCGAGAGGACGCCGAGGACGCCGAACGGACGCCCGTAGGCGCGCACGTCCAGCGCCGCCGCGAAGGCCGGATGCTCCGCCGGGCGGAATTCGAGCCGCGCGACGTGCAACGTCTCCGCGAGGCGCGCCACGGCGCCCTTCATCCAGAGCAGCGCCTCCTCCACGGTCACGGCACGGCGCGTATCGAGCGCGCCGCGTCCGACGGGCCCCGTGAAGCCGAGCGCGAGGCGGTCGGCCTCGAACGGCCGCCCTTCCTTGTTCCGCCCGAAGACGCGCCCGATCTCGAAGAGTTCGGCCTGCTCGACCTGGCGCGTCGCGTTGCGTCCGAGCGAACCCATCAACTGCGGCAGCAGCGAATCGCGCAACACGCCGTACTCGGCGCTCACGGGGTCCGGCAGCGCGAGCCGCGCCGCGCGCACCTCCGCGCGACCGTCGAATGCGTCGAGTTCGCCCGCCGAGAGGAACGAATAGTGCATCGCCTCGGTGAAGCCGAGCGCAAGGCACGTCGCGCGCGCCTTCTCCTTCGCGCGGAAGGGCGCGTCGGAAAGCGGCGAGACGCTGGGGGCGGACGGCATCGTGTCGGGGATGTTGTCGAGGCCGTAGAGGCGCGCAACCTCCTCCACGAGGTCCGCCTCCACGGAAAGGTCCCACCGCCAGCTCGGAATGCCGAAGGCGACCGACGCCTTCCCCGCGTAGGGCCCCGCCTCGCGGGGCGTGAGGCCCAGGCGCGCGAGCAGTTCCACCATGCGGTCGTTCTCGATGGGCATGCCGATGAGCGCGCGCGCCCGTTCGAAGTCGAGCGTCACGTCCGCATTCAGCGGCTGGACGCGCGCGTCGGCGTCCACGACGCCCTTCGCGACGACGGCCCCGCCGTATTTCTGCAGCAGGTGGCACGCGCGGCGGCTCGCCCAGTCGGCGAGGTCCTTGTCGACGCCCCGGATGTAGCGGTAGCACGACTCGGTCGCGAGGCCGAGCTTCGTCGCCGTGTACTTCGTGGCGGCGGGGTCGAAGAGCGCGCTCTCGATGAGGACGCGCGTCGTCCCGGGGGCGATTTCGCTCCCCTCGCCGCCCATCACGCCCGCGACGGCGCTCGGCTTCTCGGCGTCCGCGATGACGAGCATCCGCTCGTCCAGGGCGCGCACGACGCCGTCGAGCGTCTTGATCGTCTCGCCCGGCGCCGCGTCGCGCACCACGATCCGGCCGCCCGCGAGCGCCGTGTCGTCGAAGGCGTGCATCGGCTGCCCGCATTCGAGCATCACGTAGTTCGTCACGTCCACGAGGAGGCCGAGCGAGCGTACGCCGCACGCCTCCAGGCGCTTCGCCATGAACGCGGGGGAGGGGCCGTCCGTCACCTGCGTCACGACGCGCGCCGTGTAGCGCGGGCAGCGGACGGGATCGCGCACCTCGACCTTCACCTCGTCATGCACGTCCACGTCGCTCTCGGCGAAGTCGACCGCCGGCATCTTCATCGGCCGCCCGAGCACCGCGCTGAACTCGCGCGCAAGCCCCATCACGCTCAGGGCGTCCGGACGGTTCCACGTCACCTCGATCTCGAACACCGTCTCCGGCTTCTCGCCGCCCAGCACGTCGCGCGCGAACGCGCCCACCGGCGCATCCGCCGGCAACTCGATGATGCCCTCGTGCGTGCCGCCGGGGAGCGCCAGCTCCTTCGAGCTGCAGAGCATGCCGAGGGATTCGACGCCGCGCAGTTTGCCCTTCTTGATCTTGAAGCCACCCTCCGGCACGACCGCGCCGATCTTCGCGAGGACGCTCTTCAGGCCCGCGCGGCAGTTCGGCGCGCCGCAGACGACCTGCACCGTCTCCGTGCCGTCCGTGACGGTCGTCTTGTGGAGGTGCGTCCCTTCGATCACCTCGCACGTGAGCACTTCGCCCACGACGAAGGCGTCGCCAAGGGGTGCGGGGCCGCTCGTTTCGATCGCCTCGACCTGCAGGCCGCTGCGCGTCAGGCACTCGGCCAGCTCCGCGACGGGGATGTCCGACACGTCGACGAATTCGTTCAACCAACTAATGGGCAGTCTCATGGAAATGGAAAGTATTAAATGTTAAACCGTTAACGTGTCAAGGGTTCGCGGGCGTTTCGGGAACAGACGCCTCCGGGGCGGGGGCCTCGGGCGCGGGCGTCTCGGGAACGGGCGTCTCAGGCGCGGGCGTCTCGGGAACGGGCGTCTCGGCGGCAGGAGCTTCCACCGGCGGTTCGGCAGCAGGGGCCTCCGGGACGGGTTCCTGCTTCTTCTCCTCGGCCTTGGGCGGCTCGGCCTTCGGCGGCTCGGCCTTCGGCGGCGCCGGCGGCTGCTTGCGCGGCTGCGGACGCCAACGCGGGTGTTCGGCGGGCGGCACGAGGCCGCCGCCGTTCGCGTAGCACACGAGGTGGCCCTTTTCGAGAAGCCACATGATGTGCGCCTTGACGTTCTGGACCTTCGCGGCGTCCCCGGCGGCGAGCGCCGCGACGACGGCGCCCGGCGCCTGGTCGGGATGCGCCTCGACGTAGGCGACGAGTTCGGCGAGCTCGGGGATCGCGTGCGCGACGTCGAGGGGAGCGGGCTTGACGGCGACCACGAACTCGGGGCCGCGCGGGTCGTTCGCGCGGAAGAACTGCAGCCGGCGGTGGTGGAACGCGCCGCGCAACGCATAGAAGAGCGACGCGGGGAAGCGCTTTTCCCTCGCGAGCGCATCGCGGCAGGCGAAGACGAACGCGCGGTTGGACGACTTGAGCGCGAGGTCCGCCGCGAGGTCCACCGTCTTCGGCGACGAGAGGAGCGACGGGGCGATCGTGCGGCGGAACTCCAGCTCGGCGGCTTCGCGCTCGATGGCGGGCGCCGCCGCGCCCTCCTCCGCCGGCTGTGCCTCCTTGCGGCGGTAGATCGTCTTCTTCGTGGCGGACGCGCGCCAGGCCTCGACCGTCTCGGCGTCGCGCACCATCTCGATGCGGGCCCGGTACGCCTCCTCGCCCATGTCCGGGAAGCGCGTGCGCACGATTTCACGCACGCGCGCGTCGTAGCCGTGCAGGTTCGGCGGCCCCAGCAGCTCGCCGCTCAGGCCGCACTTCGCGACGCACGTGAACGCGCCCTTCGGCGCCTCGCAGGCGACCTCCTCGCGCACGTAGTAGTCGCCGAGGTGCGTCGAGACGACATGCGCCATGAGCTCGTCCTCGGAGAAGGCGACGAAGCCGCACGCCTTGCACTGGTGGAACACGACCGGCTCGGCGGCGTCCTTCTTCGGGGCGACGCGCAGGACGCACGCCTCCAGATGCTCCAGAAAGAAGTACGCGAGCTGCTTGAGGGGGTAGGCCATGAACGGCGCGCCCTGGATGCGGCGGATGAACTCGCCGAGCTGCTTCTGCCCGGGGAGGATGCGCACGTCGACGTCCATCGGCTTCACGAACTCCCGCGTCGGGCGCGCGTCGCGGCGCGGGCCGCCGAAGCCGCCGCGCGGGCCCCGGTCGTCACGGCGCGGCCCGCGCTCGTCACGGCGAGGGCCTCCCGGACGCGGTCCCCGGTCGTCGCGGCGCGGGCCGCCTTGGCCGAAACGGGGCCGCTCGCCGCGCGCGGGCGTCTCCTCGCGCGCCTCGAAGCGCGCGAACTTCGCCGCGCCGTCCGGCCTGCCCTTCGCCCAGGCGGGTGTGAAATCGAACGAGCCGAGCGCGCTCAAGTCGAGCGCGCCGGCGTCCTTCTCGGTGTGTTCTTCAGCCATGCGTTCTGCCTCTCGGGATTCCCGTCAATGTGACGGGCGCAGATTATCCCCTATCCCCCCTCGAATGTCAATCTCGAAAAGCCCCGCGCCGGGGCCTACTCGTTGACGAGGCGGAGTCCGCGCACCTCGAAGGCGGCTTCGCCGTTGCGCCACGAAAAGACCTTGAAGTCGCCGGCGGACGCTTCGCGCGGCATCGTCCAGACGGCCGTAAAGGGCTTCCAGCCGTTCTCAAGGGGGAGGCTCCCCGCGTTGTGGCGGCCGCACGAGCGCCCCTGGGCGTCGCGCGCCCACGCGGCCGCCTCCACGCGCCCTACGCCGCGCATCTCGCAGGAGAGGCGCACGGTAGAGCCCGGCACGAACGACGCGCGGAGCGAGAAGCCCGCCGCGCGCGTCGCCGCCGTCGCCCGCACGCGCGCGACGGCGCCAGTCGACAGGGTCGCATCGCCGAACACGCACGAGACGGCCTGCTGGTCGGCGAGAACGCGCCCGCCGCCCGAAGGGACGAGGCGGCCGAAGTCCGCCGGCTTCTTGATGCGGTCCCAGCCCGCGCCCCAGCCCGCCACGCCGCCCTTCTCGCCCGCGACGCGCAGCGCGAGGCGGATGGCGCGCCCCGGCGCGTGGATGAACGGGTAGAGGTCGCTCATCGCAAGGCGGACCGTCCAGCACTCGCCCGCGCCGTCCGCCGCGCAGGCGGCGGCGCTCTTCGTGAGCGGCACGTTCGCGGGGGAGAATTCGGGCGGGATGTCGCCCATCAAGGCGGGCGTGCGCAGCTTGACGAGCGTCCCGTCGCGCGTCGCGCGCAGTTCGACGACATCCTCCAGCAGTCCCTTCCCCGTCACGTCGATCGCGCAGGTCAGGGACGTTGCCCGCTCGGCGGCGCCCGTCCGCACGCGCAGCGTGAGATTGGACGCGGTGAGGTCGGCGGCGAACTGCGCCGCGAGCGTCGCGCGCGCCGCCGCGTTCGTGACGGGCGTCCAGACGGGCGCAGGCGCATAGACGCCCCGCTGCACCGTCGTCGGGGCCTTGTAGTTGTAGGCGGAATAGTCGAGCTTCTCAAGCGGCGCCCCGCGCGCGGCGGCGGCGAGGTCGGGGTCGAGGACGAAGTAGACGCGCAGGGGCTTCATCTCGGCGCACGCGACCGCGCGCCCCGTCCAGTCGAGGATGCGCCGGCCGCGCACGGCGGCGGCGAAATCCGCGTCCCACGCGCCCGGCTTCTGGCGCGGGTTCGCGCTCCAGGCGAAGGCCATCGTCCCCGCCGCGCTCGAAAAGGCGCAGAGGCGCTGGGATCCGTCCTCTGCAAACGCCCAGGCGCCTCGGCGTGCGATGTCGCCCGCAAAGCAGTCGGTCGCCGTCCGCAGGGCGAGCGCCGCAAGGCGCGGCTCCAGATAGGGCCGCGAGCGGAAGAGGCCCATGACCTGGTGGATGCCCTCTTCGCGCGCGAAGAACGGCGCCGTCTCGGGCGTGTGGTCGCCGCAGCACATTCCGAAGCCCGTGATGCGCGTGTTGCCCTCGTGCATCAAGTCGGCCATGTTCGTGAGCATCCGGTAGGCGCACAGCTCTTCGCTCGGGATCTCGGGCGTGCTGCAGTTGTAGAGGACCGTGTGCCATTCGCCCTCCCAGTAGGGCTTCTGCGGCACGCCGTAGCGCCGCTCGACGGCGCGGAAGGCGCTCATGTCGTAGCCGCAGTGCGTGTCGAGCTGGTCGAACCACTGGACGCCGCCGAGCTTCACGAACGGCTCGTAGAACGGCAGATAGCGCATCCCCACGCCGCCCATCACGACCGTCACGTCGGGATTCGCCGCCTTCGCGCCCGTGTAGCCCGCGCGCAGCAACTCCACGAACTGCTCCGGCGAAGACTTCTGCCAGAAGATGCTGTAGCCCGGCAGGTGCGGCTCGTTCCAGAGCTCGAAGTAGCGCATCGCGGGATAGCGCGCGCAGAAGGCCTTCGCGAAGTCATGGAACGGCGCCATGTCCTTCGGCGCGTAGAAGTACGGGCGCTGCGCCGCCGTCGTGCCCTCCGGCGCCGTGGTGAGCCAGGCGGGCGTCCCGAAGGCGTTGACGAGGATGCGGTCGAAGCCGTACCCGGCGCGCGCGGCGCGCGCGAAGGCCGCGTCGACCGACGACCAGTCGTAGCGTCCCCGGCCCGCCTTCTCGATCTCGTGCCAGGCGAACCAATGGTAGCGGATGAAGGCGCTCATGCCGAGGAGGCGCACAAGCTCGAACGGCACATCCTCGCCGAGGTCCTGCGAGGCCTTCGTCCCGACGTTGAAGCCGAACATCGGCGGCGCCTCGTCGGGGCGGCGCGCCGGGGCGGGCGAAACGCAGAACGCCTGCTCGGCACGCGGGAACGCCGCGAAGCGCGCACGCGTGATGAGGTTTCCCTCGCTGCGGTGCGAGCAGGCCGCGAACGACTCGACGACCGGCTCCTCTCCGCCCGCCGCGTCGAGCCACGCGAAGCGCACCGTGTAGAAGCCGACGTCCGGCGGACGCCAGCGCCACGTCGCGCCGGCGACATCGCCGCAGAAGAGCGCCGCGCCCTCGGCGTCGCGCACGCGGGCGCGCAGGCCCGTCTTGCCCGGCGGCAGGACGCCCTTGAAGACGACGTCCTCGCCCCGCGTGAACCAGTTCGCCGTCTTGACGCCGCGCGGCGCCAGCGCCCAGTCGACCGCGGCCGCGCGGAGGTCGAAGAGCGGCGGCTCGGGGCCGCCTTCCGGCTGATGCGAAAGGGAAAGCTCGATCGCGACCGTCTTCGCCTCCGGCGGAAGGGACGCGCGCCCAAGCGGCATCATGTGGACGTTGTCGCGCCCCCACTCCGCGCGCGGGGGCATCTTCAGCGACGGCCACAGGAAGGAGGTCTTGACGCGCCGCCCCTCGGCGTCGAAGAAGCGAAGGCGCGTGTTGACGCTCACGGGGCCGCGGCAGACGAACTTCAGGCACACCGTCCCGGACGGACGCGCGGCGGGGATTTCCTGGGGCGCCGTGACGTGGACGAGCGTCCGTCCCGCCGTCGGCCGCAGCTCGACGGCCGCAAGCGACAGCGCCAGCCCACAGAGGGACAGGGAAAAGGAGAAGGCCGTTCGCATATGTACGCTCCCTTCCGCCTTATTTCGCCGCCGCGCGCGTCTCGTAGAGCGGATAGCCCACCTCGCGGAGGGCCTTCACCGTCTCGGGGTAGGGGCGGTCGCAGATGTCCGTCCAGCCGACCTGGAAGTATTCGCCGTCGAAGCGGCCCGACGTCGCCTGGTCGGAGAACTGGTGCCAGTGTACGCCCACGACCTGCGGGTTCCGCAGCGCCGACGCGACGTACGCCTTGAGCGCCGCCGCGCGCCCCTCCTGACTGCCCGCGTTGACGAGGCCCGAGCCGAAGAGGCCCCGGTCGTGCGCGCCGAAGTGGAACTCGCCGATGAGGACCGGCGCGTCCAGCTTCTCCGGCAGGCGCCAGTCCAGGATGCTGCCGGTGTAGATGTTGTAGCTCACCACGTCGCAGTACCGCGCGCAGGCCTTGACGGCCCAGGGGCGCGCCGAACCGGCGAAACGGCAGCCGAGATAGAGGAGGCCCTTGTCGTACTCCTTCACGGCGTCGCGCGTGCGCTTGAAGTACTCCTCCACGATCACGTCCGTGAACGCGCGCAGTTCCTCGGCGGGGACCTTGCCCATGTCGCCGTCCCAGACGATCCCCTTCGCCGCGAGGCGCTTCACGAACGCGACCTTCGCGGGCTGGTCGTCGGGGCTCCAGAGCGTCCAGCGCGCGAGGTCCTCGTGCTTCGCGCCCCACTGGATCTCGTTGTCGATGAAGAAGCCGATGCACCACGGATCGTGCGCCTCGCGCCCGTGCGCCGCGAGCGCGGCGAGCGTCGCCGTGCGGAAGGACGGGTCGAACGGGTCGCGGAACTTGGCCCACGTGCCCCAGCTGCCGGCGATCGGCCGCGAGGCCACCTCCACGCGCTCGGCGTAGGGCGTGCGGTCCTGCAGGCAGATGCGGAGGTCGGAGGAGTTCGCGATCGTGTTGCAGCCCCAGCTGCGCAGACGGCGGTGGCACGAGTCGGCGAACTTCTCGAACCACGCCGCGCCGTACTTGCGGTAGAGGTTCGCGGCGGAGAAGTCGAAGCGGCGCGTCTCGTCGCGCTTCAGGTAGAACGGCAGCAGGAGGGCGTCGTAGGTGTCGTAGAACTGCGCGAGCGCCTCGCCCTTCTTCGGCAGATCCGTGAAGAGGATGTCGCGGTCGGGCATCGCGCCCCCGCACTTCGGCGTGCGGGGGTTGCCGTTGAGGGGCGTGAGGGCCGAGCTCGGCGTCACGCGCACCGCGCCCCAGCTCCAGAAGAGGTTGCCTTCTGGATCGACGAGCCACCATTTGCCGTCAATTTTCTTCGGGTAGAAACGGCCTGTCGCCGTCTGCTTCGGCCCCTTCGTCCAGCCGCCGAAGCGGTCGCGGTCGTCCGGACCGGGATGCGCGGCGAGGTCGGCCTCCTCGGCGGACACGGCGGCCTGCAGCTCCGCGTCGCTGTGGGTCTTCCCGGGCCAGTCGCGCCACTTGAACTGCCCGAACTTGTCGAAGCACGGCAGGAAGTCCTTCGTCGCCATCTTCGCCCACGGCTCGTTCGTGACGGCCATCTTGATGGGGAGCTTCTTCCCGACCCAGCCCCTCATCTCCTGGTGGGGGCGATAGAGCGCGTCGACGATCTCGGCGGGCTTCATTTCGGCCCATTCCGTGCGGCGCGGAATCTGATTGTTGGGCGCGAGCAAAATGGGCGAATCCCAAAGCGGGAGGCCCTTCACAACCGTCTGCTTGCCCGTGCGCACGATATTCGCCGCGGGGAAACGGCAGACCTTGCCCGTGAGCAGATCGACCCAGACGGCATCCCTGAACCCGAGCATGTCAAAGACCACGTCGCCGCGCTCGTACGCGAGCGTGTCGCCCGGACGCTCTCCCGAGAACCACAGCACGTAGACGGGCTGCGACTGCCGCTCGAACTTCGCAACCGTCAGCTCCTTCCCGTTCACGGTCTGCTTCGAGAGGCCAACGGGGTGGACGTCCTCGTCGAAGTAGGAGAAGACGTGCTGCATCGCGTAGAAGCTCGGGCGACGGTAGACGACCTCCTTGAGGAGATTGCAGCGCAGGAGGCCGAAGCTCTGGAGCATGAACGTGTACTGCAGGTCGACGCACGTGAAGACGCTCGACGGGATGTCGCGCGCCGCGTCGCCGATCGTGCGGCGCAGGTTCCACTTCGCCTGGGAGTACTCCGTCCACTCGACGCTGTGGATCGCGTGGGCGTATTCGAGCTGCGACGGGCAGCCCACCTCGCCCTGGAAGATGTCGAAGCGGGGCGAATAGCTCTTCACGAACGCGCGTAGCGGCTCCGCGAGATTCGCGTACGATCTGTCGGGGTTGTTCTCGTAGGGGTGGTAGATGAAGAGGCTCGCGAGGTCGAGGGCGTTCTCCTTCTTCAGGCGCTCCAGCAGCACGCCGTAGTCGCTCTGGACGGGCGTCTGCCCCTTCTTCCACGTCCAGCTGATCGCCGTCACGTAGCATTTCGCGTTCGGCTGCACGGCGCGGATGGCCTTCGCGGTGCGGTAGAAGAGCTCGGCGTACTCGGGGCCCTGGTGGAAGGGCTCGTTCCAGATCTCCCATTCGTCCACCACGTCCTTGTAGCGTTCCACGCACGCGGTGCAGTAGCGCAGCCACGCCGCAAACGCCTCGGGGTTCCCCGTGACCTGCTTCACGCGCATGCCGAGGCGGAAGTCGCTGCCCCACACGGGATTTCCGTAGGAGAGGCAGATCCAGGGCTTCACGCCCATCGCCGCCATCTCGCGCACCTGCGGGTCGAGCCAGGTGAAGTCGTAGACGCCCTTCTCCTGCTCCGTCTTCGCCCAGCCGCTGAAGAGGCGGCCGCGCTTCGCGCCGAGATAGGGCAGGTAGTCCTTGTAGGCGTTCCAGTCGGCGTAGTCGCGGTCCATCGTCTCGCAGCCGATCGACCACTTGGAGCCCTTGATGTCCGAAGCGAGGCGCGTTTCCAGCTGCCCGGCGGGCTCCAGGCCGCTCTCCAGGGCGCAGAGTTTCTTCCAGGTGACGCAGGGCTTCTCCTTCTCGAAGAGCGTCTTGGGCGCCTTTTTCTTGAGATGGTCGCCCCAGGCATCCCAGCTCTTGATCTTCTTCGCGTCCTTGAACGAGACGATCCCCGGTGCCGCCGCGCCCGCCAGAGCGGGCAGCGCCGCCACGAGCGCGAGCGCGCCCACCTGCTTCATCCACTTCGTTGTCATGTGCATTCTCCCTGTTTACTTGATTTCCCACTGGCGGATCTCGTCCGCGACCTCGAAGAGCGTTTCGGGGTAGTCGGTGGTATAGTGGTCGAAGCCGAGCTTCCACATGGCGCGGTAGACGGCCTTGTTCGCGCCCTCGGTCCAGGTGACGCCGTTCACGGTGACGCCGTGCTTGTGCAGGAGGGCGATGGCGCGCGTGATGAACGGCGTGGAGGGGCAGAAGATGTCCGGCTTCGAAAGATCCGTGCGCAGGTGGATCTGCACCTGGTCGATGCCGTCGAATCCGGTCTCGGCCATTTCGTCGAGCTGCTTCTGGACGTACGCCTCGGCGCGGGCGGTCTCCCCGGGCGAGTTGTCCTTCGGCCAGGCCCCCAGCCACACCATCGAGCGCCCCTGCGGCGCGAGGGTGCGCCAGCGCGGGATGAGCCGCCAGTTGGAGGAGCAGTAGTAGACCTGCCCGATGACGCCGAACGTGTCCGCGAGCTTCGCGATCAGCTCCGGCGGCGCCCCCTTCTCGTCCACGTAGAGCAGGCGTTCGGGACGGCCCTTCATCGCGGCGAAGACGCTCTCCATCGTCGCGACGCGCGTGGAGGCGTATTCGGGGCCGAGGTAGGAGCCCGTGTCGACGTCCTTGATCTCGTCCCAGGTGAGTTCGCGCACGTCCTTCGCCGCGAACGCCGGCGTGATGCCGCGCCCGATGCGCCGGAAGTTCCCGTCGTGCATCGCGATCGCCACGCCGTCCTTCGTGAGGCGGGCGTCCGCCTCCGGCGCCATCCCGTGCCCCCAGCACCAGAGGAAGGTTTCGAGGGCATTGTCGGGACGCGACCTCGCGCCGCCGCCACGGTGGATCTGGCAGCGGAAGAGCCCCTTCTCGCGCGGAATCGGCGCCGGCTTCGCCCACTGACCCGCCAAGGCGGGCATCGCCGCGAGCATGAGCGCGCCGCCCCACATCCTCCACGTCATTCCTGCCATTGCCGCACGTCCCTTTCTTGATTTGAATTGCGCCCCCAGTATAGCAAATACCCGGGCCGGAAGGGGAATGTGCAAACACCATTTCGCCAAGCCGATGCGCGGCCAATGTGCTATACTTTCCGCACATGAAACAACGCCTCCTCCATCTGGGGCTCCTCGCCCTCCTCGCGCTCGCCGCCGGCTGCTTCTCGATGGACGCCGCACCCATGCGCCTCCGCACGCTCCACGGCGTGCCGACCGAGCACGTCGTCATCGCGAACAACGGCTGGTACCTCTTCAACGCCTGGCCGCTCGCGTGCGGGAACGCCTACGAGAACGCGACGTTCCGCTGGCGGCTCTTCCGGGACGACGTCAACGCCGACATCCTCCAGGACCGGCTCACGCGCTATGCGGCGAAAAAGGGCCGCAACGTGACGGACCTCAACGTCTTCAACGACGAGCAGGTGCTGATCTCCATCCCCGGCACGTCCTTCCCCCTGCCGATCCCCTACATCCTCACCTTCCGCGAAACGCAGCTCTCCTGCGTGCTCGTGAACCGTCCGGTGGAAGGAGGCACGCAATGAGCCGCCTCTCCGTCCTGTCCGCCGCGCTCGCGCTTCTCCTCGCCTCCGGCTGCATGACCGTGCGCACGACCCGCGCCTACAACGGCATCGCCGTGGAGGACGGGCGCACGCCGGTCGTCACCGTCGAGATCGAGAACTCGGGCTGGTACCTCCTCACCTTCATCCCGCTCGCGAGCGGCAAGGTCGAGGCGCCCAACCAGGCCGACTGCCGCTGGTTCACCAACACCGTCACGGTCGAAAACAACCTCAAGGTGCTGCAGGAGATCATGCTGCGCGAGCGCGTCGCGGAGGTCGCGAACCTCACGAGCCATCGTTCGGACGAAAAGTACCTCGTCTGCCTCCTCGCGCGGCGCGCCTATCACACGAGCGCCGTCCTGCTCCAGCCCGAACCCGCGAAGCCCACCGTGGAACCTGCCCCCCAAAAATGAGAATCGCACAATCCGTCCGGGCCCTCGTGCCCTACGTCCCGGGCGAGCAGCCCCGTGACGCATCCGTTGTCAAGCTCAACACGAATGAGAACCCCTACCCGCCCTCGCCGCGCGTCGCGGACGTCCTGGCGTCCTTCGACCTCGACCGCCTGCGCCGCTACCCCGACCCCGTTTTCACGGACCTGCGCGCGCGCCTCGCCGCGCTGAACGGCACGACGCCCGACCGCGTCTTCGTCGGCAACGGGTCGGACGAGGTGCTCACCCTCATGGCGCGCGCCTTCGTGGACGACAACGAGGCGATCGGCGCCTTCGACCCCAGCTATTCGCTCTACCAGACGCTCGCCGCGATCCGCGACGTTCCCTTCGTGCCGAGCCCGCTCGGCGAGGGCTTCACCTGGCGCGCACCCGTCACGCGCGGGGCGGACGGACGGCCCGTCGCGCTCTTCCTCCTCACGAACCCCAACGCCCCCACCTCGATCCGCTACCCCGAAGCGGACGTCGCCGCCTTCGCGCGCGCCTTCCCCGGCGTCGTCGCGGTGGACGAGGCCTACGTCGACTTCGCCGACGCCTCGTGCATGGGCCTCGCGGCCGCGCCCGGCAACGAAAACGTCGTCGTGATGCGCACGCTCTCCAAAAGCTTCTCGCTCGCCGGCCTGCGCCTCGGCTACTGCGTCGGCCCGGCGGACCTCGTGGAGGCCCTCTACAAGGTGAAGGACTCCTACAACGTCGACGCCCTCGCCCAGGCCGTCGCCCTCGCCGCCCTCGGCGACCTCGGCTGGATGCGCGCGAACGCCGCGCGCGTCCGGACGACGCGCGACGCGGCGGCGGCCGCCCTGCGCGCGCGCGGCTGGGACGTGCCCCCTTCCCAGACCAACTTCCTCTTCGCGCGCCCCGCGCACCGCCCCGCCGCCGAGATCTTCGAGGCCCTGCGCGCGCGCCGCATCTACGTGCGCCACTTTCCCGGCCCCCGCACAGGCGAGCGCCTGCGCATCACCGTCGGCACGGACGCCGACATGGCCACCCTTCTTTCCGCTCTCAAGGAACTCGACCGATGACACCCCGCGACATCAACCCGATTTCGAAGCCCGACTTCATGCCCGTCGGCGAGCTTCGCGCGCTGCAGCTCGCGAAGCTCCAGAAGCTCATCCCCTACGAATACGAACACGTCGCCCTCTTCCGCCGCCGCTGCGACGAAAAGGGCGTGAAGCCCCGCGACCTCGTGACGCTCCGGGACCTCGCCAAGTTCCCCTTCATGAAGAAGACGGATCTGCGCGACGAGTACCCCTTCGGCCTCACCGCCGCGCCGATGCGCGACATCAGCCGCTTCCACTGCTCCTCCGGCACGACCGGCAAGCCCATCTGCATCCCGCAGACGAAAGGCGACCTGGAGGTCTGGACGGACGCCACCGCGCGCTGCTTCGCCATGTACGGCCTCACGGCGGACGACATCGTGCAGGTCTCCTACGGCTACGGCCTCTTCACGGGCGGCCTCGGCGCCCACCAGGGCGCCGAGCGCCTCGGCTGCGCCGTGCTGCCGACGGGCGCGGGCAACACCGAGAAGCAGATCATGCTCATGAAGGACCTCGGCGTGACCGTCATCTGCTGCACGCCGAGCTACTTCCTCCACCTCGCCACCGTCGCCGAGAAGCTGGGCGTCGACTTCCGCCGCGACACGAAGCTCAAACACGGCGTCTTCGGCGCCGAGCCGTGGACGGACGAGATCCGCGCCCGCATCGAGCAGGTCGCCGGCATCGCGGCGCACGACATCTACGGCCTCACCGAGATCGCCGGGCCGGGCGTCGCGGGCAACTGCCCCCACTGCCACGGCCTCCACGTCTGGGAGGACCACTTCTACCCCGAGATCATCGACCCCGACACGCTGGAGGTCCTGCCCGACGGCGAGGAGGGCGAGCTCGTCTTCACGACGCTCGACCGCTTCGGCACGCCGATGGTCCGCTACCGCACGCGCGACCTCTCGCGCCTCCAGCTCGGCGCGTGCCCGTGCGGGCGCACGATGCGCGTCATGGACCGCGTCCACGCGCGCTCGGACGACATGCTCATCATCCACGGCGTCAACGTCTTCCCCAGCCAGATCGAGGCCTGCCTCATGAAGGTTCCGGAGATCGCGCCGCACTACATGATCGAGCTCTCGTCCACCGACACGATGGACCGCTTCGAGCTGAAGGTCGAGGTCACGGCCGAGACGTTCTCCGACTCCGTCGCCGCGATGGAGGCCGTCCGCCGGCGCGTCGCCGCCTCCATCAAGGAGATCGTCGGCCTTTCCCCGAAGATCACCCTCGTCGCCCCCGGCACCCTGCCGCGCAGCGAGGGCAAGATCCGCCGCGTGATCGACAACCGAAAGAGAAGCTAGAGGTGCGAACATGACCATCAACCAGATCTCCGTCTTCCTCGAAAACCGCGTCGGCCAGCTCGCGCAGGTCTGCAAGGTCCTCGCCGAGAACGACATCTCCCTCGTCACGCTCTCGCTCGCCGAGACGCAGGACTTCGGCATCGCCCGCCTCATCGTGGACGACCACGTGAAGGCCGAGACCGTGCTGCGCACGAACAAGTTCCTCGTCAAGACGACGCCCGTCGTCGCCGTCACGGTCCCCGACCGCCCCGGCGGCATGGCGCAGGTCGTCTCGACGCTCTCCGAGAAGGGCTGCGACATCGAATACTCCTACGCCTTCGCCTTCAACAACAACGAGAAGGCCGTCCTCGTCTTCCGCTTCAAGGACGACGCGGCCGCCCAGCGCGTCCTCGCCGAGGCGGGCTTCACCACCGTACACGAAAACCAGCTCCAAGAGGCCGCGAACTAAGATGACCTTCACCAGCACCCGCTCCGACTCCCAGAACGACTCCCTCTCCTGCATCCTCCGGGGCCTCGCCCCGGACGGCGGGCTCTTCGTCCCGCGCGCGATCCCCGCCGTCGATCTCGGCCGCTGCACCGATCTCGCCGGCGCCGAACGCGCCGCCCTCGGCGCGCTCTTCGACGACGTGCCGGAGGCCGTCCGCGAAGGCGCCGTCCGCAACCTGCTCGCGAAGTTCCCCGCGCACGACCCGATTCCGCTCGTCGACGCCGACGGCTTCAAGATTCTCGAGCTCTTCCACGGCCCGACGGGCGCCTTCAAGGACGTCGCGCTCTCCGTCCTGCCCGTCCTCATGGTCGCCGCCGCGCGCGGGCGGCGCGTCCTCATCCTCACCGCCACGTCGGGCGACACCGGCTCGGCGGCGATGGCGGGCTTCGCGGACGTCCCCGGCATTGAGATCGCCGTCTTCTTCCCCAACACGGGCACGTCGCGCATCCAGCGCCTCCAGATGACGACCCCCTCGGCGAAGAACGTCCACGGCATCGCGATCCGGGGCAACTTCGACGACGCGCAGGCCGCCGTCAAGCGCATCTTCGCGGACGCCGCGCTCCGCGCCCGGGCCGAACGCGCGGGCGTCACCCTCTCCTCGGCGAACTCGATCAACATCGGCCGCCTCGTCCCCCAGATCGGCTACTACCTCCTCGCGGCGGCCCGCGTCGGGCGCGCGTTCGACGTCGTCGTCCCGTCGGGCAACTTCGGCAACATCCTCGCCGCGTACTACGCCCGGGCGATGGGCGCGCCGATCCGCCGCTTCGTCTGCGCCTCGAACGTCAACGACGTCCTCACGCGCTTCATCAACACCGGCACCTACGACCCCGGCGAGAAGTTCACCGTCACGAACTCGCCTTCGATGGACATCCGCACGTCCTCCAACGTCGAGCGCCTCCTCTGGCTCGTCAACGGCGGGCCGGCGGATCCCGCCGGGGCCGCCGCCGAGACGAAGCGCCTCATGGACGCCTTCGCCGCGACGGGGACGTACACGCTGAACGACGCCGCGCGCGCGCGCCTGCAGGCCGACTTCGCCGGGGCTTTCGCGACGCCCGAGGAGACGGAGGCGGAGATGCGCCGTATGCGCGCGCGCGCCGGCTACGTCCTCGACCCGCACACGGCCGTCGCGACGGCCGTCGCCCGCACGCTCGGCTATCCGCAGGACGGCACGCCCTGCGTCGTCGCCGCCACCGCGACGCCCTACAAGTTCCCGGAGACGTGCCGGCGCGCGTTCGGCGCGGACGTCCTCGACGCGCCGCCGCCCGCCTTCGCCGCGCTGGAGAAGGCCCCCGTCACGCAGACGCAGGTCGTCGACGTGGACGGCATCGACGCCGCCGTCGAGGCGCTGTTCTGAGGGCCTCGCCGCATCCGTCGTCGGATGCCGTGAGCGCGAAGGAGACCAGGTTCTTCCCCTCCGCTCACCGCACGAGCAGCACGCTGCCGGAGGGAATGGCGCGCAGGGTGCCGGGGCCCGTGATGAACGCGGGATGCGTCGTCCGGTCGAGCATGCCCACGTAGACCTGGCCGTCGTAGGAGACGGGGCCGCAGGCGGCGACGCCCGGATAGTCGAGGAGCAGCTGCGCGCCCTTCGCGACGTCGATCCGCAGCCCGCGCGGCAGGGACGGCGCGTCGTCCTGTTCGTCGCGGCACCGCACGAGCGACACGTCGTCGATCTGCGCGTCGAGGTCGGCCGACGCCTGGGCGGTGTCGTCCATCCAGCCGCGCCCCTCGATGCCGAGGCGCCAGGCCCCCGCCGCCGGGATGTCCACGAGGTACGAGACCTCCATCCAGTGCCGCGCGTAGAGCGTGGGCGTCGTCGCGAGGACGTTCGTCGCCGCGCCCTGCGCGAGCCAGACGCGGACGGGGTTGTTCGCGTAGTTCACCAGGTCGGCACGCGCGCGCACGTGCATCGTGAAGCGGTAGCGCCCCGCCCGGGGCACCGTGATGTCCTGGCGCATGCCCATGCGGTTCTGGATGCGCAGGCGGCACGCCCCCTCGTAGGCGCTGTAGCCCCAGTTCCGGGGGCGGTCCGAGTAGGACGCCGCATACGCGCCCCAGTACTGGGTGGGGGGCAGGTCGGGCACGGCGTAGCCCGTCCAGCGCGTCATCGTCTCGAAGCCCGGCTCGGCGATGAGGTTGCCGAAGTCGGTCGTCTCGTCGCGCACGAGCGCAAGCTCATCGACGAGCCCCATCGCATACACGTTCGTCTGCGTCAGCGTGAGCGTGACCGCTTCGTCCGCCGCCACGGTGAACGCCTCGGGCCAGAGCGCGGGCGCGAGGCGCTGCGTCGCGGCCTGGACCTCGCCCAGCACGGCCGTCGAGCCGTCCGCCCGCGTGAGCGTGGCGCGGAAGCCGGGGACGAGCGTCAGGTTCTTGTCGGGATGGACGGGGGACATGTTCATGAAGGAGGCGAGGCGCTGGACGAGGCCGCGCAGGCGCCACGTCCCGGCGGGAACCGTGAAGGTGGTGGAGGCGACGCCGCCCGTCGCGACGAAGCCGAGCGCGGCCGCGCCGCGCGCCGCCTCGGCGAACGGGAAGACCTGCATCTTGATGGACTTCTCGATTACCGTGCCGCTGGTGATCGCGCCGACGACGCCGTTCGTGACGACGGCCGCGTACAGGGAGCCCGGCAGCACGGAGAGCGTCCAGTTCCGGGGGACGTTCAGCGTACCGTAGTGCGCGTGGATGTAGGTGTGCGCGCCCGTGACCTCAGCGGACGACGGACGTTCGAGATCGTCGAAGTTCCCGTTCGGGATCGCAAACGTCTCCTCCGCCTCCGGCTCGGCGACGCGCACCATGCGGAAGTTGTCGAGGAAGATGCAGGCGTCCCACCCTTTGTCGGTCGGCTTGAAGCCCAGCTCCCAGTCGCCGGCCTCAGGCACCGCGATGCGGAAGCGGAAGCGGTTGAACTGGGCGCAGCCGATCGGCAGCGTCGCCACATCGGTCGCCGCGTCCCACGTGCGCCCGAGCAGGATCCGGATCTGCGGCTGCTGGTCGGCGTAGGGATACCCCCCGTTGTAGCCGCCGTTCGTGTAGCCGTAGCGGCTCTTCGCGTCGAAGCTCAGCTCCCAGACGCCGCCCGTCGGCACGAAGACCCGCGTGGAGGCCGCGTCGCCCTGGACGAGCTGGAGGAGGTTCGTGCCGCCGCGCGGCGCGGGATCGCCCGACATGAACCACTGCCGCCAGGTGTTCTTGCCCGTCGCCGCGTTCGGCTGCGGCGCCTGCGTGCAGAGGAAGCGCGGGGAGGCGCCGCGCGCCGTCCAGCCGTTGAGCGTCGTGCCCGGGAACGCTGCAAAGTCGAACGGCTCGGACGTGATCGCGAACGGCTGTTCCATGTCGGGGTTCGGGAAGATCGCCTCCGCGTCGCCGCCCGCCGGCGCGGCCGTCCGCCGGACGCGCCCCTCCAGCTGGAGGACCGCGCCGCGCCGGGCGTCCGCGATGCCCACCGTGAGCCGCCGCACGCCGGGCTTCACCGTGTGGACGCGCAGCCAGCCGTTCCCCGTCGTCGCGACCTCGCCCGCCGCGCCGCCCGCCGTCTTCGTGCAGGTGAGGCCCGAGGCGGCGTCGCCCGCCGCGCTCGGCGCCGGCGAGCCCATGTGGCTCGTGAAGGCATACGTCTCGCCGCTCCCGACGGCGAGGGCGGGGAGGCGCCCGCCCTGGAGGCGCAGCGCGCCCGCCTCCCACGCGAAGCCGCCCGCGAAGGCGAGGCCGTCCGACGGACCGAGCGCGAGGACGCCCTCGCCCGTCTTCACGACGTCGCCCGCGCCCGTGAAGGCGAGGGGCGGCGTGACCGTCTCCGCCTCCCCCGCCACCGAAACGGACGTCCCGGCGGCGAGCGCAAACGCCGTCCCCTTCACGCGCGGCACGGGCCCCTTCAGCTGCGGCAGGTTCCACTTCGCGAGCAGATGGCGCTCGATGGCGACGCGCTCCGCCTCCTGCAGCTGGTTCGTGAAGACGAGCGCTTCGCCAAGCCAGTCGCCGCCCTGCGCGCCCTTCAGCGTCTCGGTGAAGCCGCTGCGGTAGAAGTTGTCCGCGCCCGGCAGGACGTCCTTGTAGTCGCAGGCGAAAAGCTGCCAGCCCGCCTTCTGGCGCGTCGTGCGCGGGTCGACCTGCTCGCCGTCGAGGAAGAAGCGCGCGCTCATCTGCGGGCCGCAGACGTCGCCGCGGTTGACGAGCATCGGGGGCGGCGAAGACGGGTTGAAGGCGGGCGTATTCGTTTCAACCGTGTCCAGGAAGGGGCCTTTCCGTCCGCCCGTCTCCCAGCCGACGGGATGGCCCACGCAGTTCGTGACGGCGTGGACGATGAAGAGGTGGTGGATGTTGTTGAGCGCCGTCTCCGCGCCGTTCTGCCGCCAGCGCATGTACTGCCCGCTCGACGCGCCGCCGAAATAGACGCCCGCGCGGCCGTCGAACGTCCCCGCGACGGGATCGAGGCCGTCCAGCCGGGCGGGGAGCGCGGCGCTGCCGAACCACTTCGGCTCGGCGTAGAGCCGCGTCGGCGCGGCGCGGTCCGTCTCGCGCACGTCGCACCAGCGCGCCGCGTAGACCGGCGCCTCCTCCCCTTCGGCGGCGGCGACGCCGTTCGTCGTGACGAGGCTCGTCTCGTTCACCCAGAAGGCGGCCTTTGCGCAGGCGGCGGGCGGCGCGGCGAAGTCGGCCGCCGCGCCGGCCGTGACGGCGACCGCGCCCTCCAGCACCGAGAGGCGACCGTCCGTCGTGCGCGCGAGCCGGCCGGCGTCGAGGACGAGCGTCCCCGCGCCCGTCTTGTAGAAGCCCGCGCGGTCGCCGAAGGTGAGCGTCTCCGCCGCCGCCGTCTCGCCCGCCGGCACCTTCTGCACGGAGACCTCGCCGAAATCTGGCGCCACGGCCGCATGCGCGGCCATGCCCAGCGCGGCCGCCCGGCCCAGCCACGCCGCCATCCTTGTCCCAGCCTTCATGCGAACCTCCTTTCAGAAGTTTTCAGATGTGTACATTCTATCCCCTCTTCCATAGGTTGTCAACGAGGGAAAGGGGGTAATGTGTGTGTGGGGGGGGGGGGAGGATGCGGAAAGGCGGGCCGAGGGGCTAGTTGAACACGTCCCAGTCGCGCATGAGTCCGGCCGGGATCGGCCGGCCGCGCCGCCCTTCGCGCACGAGGCGCGCGAGCGGGAAGAGGATGCGCGTCAGGGGGTCCATCCCGAACGTCGCGCGCGGGCCGAGCGTCCGGCGCCGGACGAGCCAGCGCACGGCATGGCGGAGCGTGCGCCGCCGCAGCTCGCGCGCACGCGCCGCGAGAATCTCCTCGTAGGCCCCCAGCCAGATCTCCGCCGCCTTCTCCCACGGGACGACGTCGCCCGTCGGGCGGAACTTGAAGGCGACGGCCTGCGCGTAGACGGGGGCGCCGAGCCGCTGCGCGCGCACGCGCACGTCCCAGTCGTAGCGCCCTTCCGCGACGAGGCGCGCGTCGCCCGCGCCCAGGACCGCCTTGTTGATGTTGCGCTTCGTGAACTCGGCGCCCACGCGCGTCCGCGCAAGCAGAAGCCCCATCCCCCGGTTGACGAGGTAGCGCGTCGCCTCCGAAAGCGGCAGCTCCGACGGCGCGCGCCGCCGGATGAAGCCGAGCGACTCGGCCCGGCCGTAGATCGGCACGAACCCGCGCACAAGCTCCTGGATCATGATGCGGCCTTCGTCGCGCCGGAAATCGCCTCGGTTCTTCGCGCGGCAGAAATCGACGTGGAAGCCCTCGCCGAACTGCGGCGCATAGGTCATCGCGATGACGTCGAGCGCGACGGCGATGTCGTCCTTCTCCGCCGCGGACGCGCCGCGCGAGAGGACGAAGAAGTCCAGATCGTTGCAGGGCGGCGAGCCGCCTTCGCCCCGCCCGTAGCCACCGCCGAGGTAGACGCCTTCGAGCTTCGGCAGGCCGAGCGCGGCGATGTCGCGCGCGATCTGGGCCAGCACGCCGACGAGGCGCGCCTCGGTCTCCGGGCACCGGACGCCCGTGTAGCGGTGCGCCCGCAGCTCCGCCTCGCTCGCGGGCAGGGGGCGCGCGAACGCATTCCGCCCCACCTCCGACGAAAGGCCCGCCTCGCTCAGGTCGACGAACGCCCCCGTCTCGGGGTCGATCACGCGGCGGCCGACGACGATCTTGCCGGCGATCTCCATGTTCTTGCCCACGTAGGTGCCCGGGAAGACGACCGCCCGCGAAAGCCGCGTGCCGCGGTCGATGACGGCCCCCTCGCCGATGGACACCCCGCCCGAGACGCGCACGCCGCGCTCCAGAAGCAGGTTGTCGCCGAGGAGGACGGGGGCGGAGACCTCCACGTCGGGCTTGAGCGCGACGTTCATGCCCATGTGGACGCCGTCCTCGGACGAGTAGCCGGGCAGCACGAGGCCGCCCGGGTCCGACAGGACGGAGAGGTTCGCCTCGAAGTACGCCTTCAGCGAATCGACCGGCCGCCCGCCGACCGCGTTGTCGAGGACGAACCTGACCTTGCCGCCGTCCAGGAAGCCCGCGTGGCGGGCGATCTGGTCCTTGAGGGTCGTGCCGTTGTCCGCGCCCATGTAGAGGAGGCGGACGCCCCAGCGCGCGCCGTCCCCGAGGCGCCGCGCGAGCGCGGCGTCGTAGCCCCAGTCGAGCACGAGGACCTCCGTCGCGCCCTCCGCCGCGCAGACGTCGAGCTGCCATTCGAGCAGCGGCTTGCCGCAGACCGGCAGCGACGCGATGCTGCGCCCCGGGAAATACTCGCCGGCCCACGCGCACGCCGCCGGGTCGGCGTAGGGAATGACGATCGCCTTCAGTAGGCCCCCTTCCCGGAGAGGATCGCCGGCACGGTCTTGACGAGGATCTTGAGGTCGTTCCAGAGGCCGTGCGTGCGGATGTACTGCTTGTCGAGCCGCACCTGCTCCGCGAACGACAGCTCGCTGCGGCCGCTGATCTGCCAGATGCAGGTCAGCCCGGGCGTCACGTTGAGCCGCTTGCGGTCTTCGAGCGTGTATTCGCGCACTTCGCTCGGCAGGGGCGGACGCGGCCCCACGAGCGACATGTCGCCGAGGAGGACGTTGAAGAGCTGCGGCAGCTCGTCGAGGCTCAGCCGCCGCAGGACGCGCCCGAGCGGCGTCACGCGGGGATCGCGCCGCATCTTGAAGATGACCCCGGCCTTCGACTCGTTCCGCGCCAGAAGCGCCGCCTTGCGCGCCTCCGCGTCGATGTACATGCTGCGGAACTTGAAGAAGCCGAAATGCCGCCCGAAGCGGCCGACCCGCACCTGGCGGAAGATGGCCGGCCCCGGCGAGGTCAGGCGCACGGCGAGGCCGATCGCGAGCAGGAGCGGCGCGAGGAGAACGAGCCCGAGGCCCGAGACGGCCACGTCGACCGCGCGCTTCACCTTGTACGACCCCCACACGGTCAGCCGCCAGCCGAGGTTCTTCAGCGTGCGCCGCATGCCATGCTGCGCGCGGTCCTCGAACTCCCGGACGAGGGCCTCCAGCTCGTCTGTCCGGGCCTGCTTCACGCCTTCTGCACCTCCGTCGACGCCCAAAGCGCGCCGGACACCATCGGGACGTAGAAGATGTCGCGGTTCATCCCCGCCACGCGGCAGTGGCGAACGGACGAGACGAGCTTGCGCTTGATGGCCGTCCCGCGTCCGCCCAAGGCGAATTTCTCGTTCTGCTCCTCAAGGCGCGCGTCCGCCCCCTTCGCCATTTCCGTGAACTGGCGCGCGGGATTCCAGGGCCTGCCGCGGTCGAGGGTCTTGACGGCGAGCAGCCCCGGATCCGCCGCCGGCGCGATCAGCACCACGATCTGCTCGAAGCGGCGCACCGTCTCGTCGAGGCCGTGGCGGACGATGTTCGTCAGGTGCTCGCCCAGCAGGAGCTCGACTCGGAACGCGAGCGCGGCCGAGCCGAAGCGCTCCCGCACCCACCGCGCGGCCTCCTGCGCCGCGCAGTCCACGTCGGCGGCGTCGATCTGGACGCCCCGGACGAAACAGTCCGCCCGCCGCGCCTTCGCGAGCGCGAAGGTGAACACGTCGTCCTGCGGGACGTCCCAGCCGCAGTCCGCAAGGGACTGGAAAAGCTCCGCCGCGAGCTCCGAGACGTCCCGGTCGCGCGCGGACTCCGCCGCAAGCGCGCCCATGGTCCGCTCGACGAACGCCTTCTCGACGAACTGCTCGCCCGCGATGTCCGACGCGAGGTCCAGAATGCCGTCCGAACACGTCATGAAGACCGCGTCGTCGGGGAACGCCGCCGAGACGTCGTCCGCCGCCTCGTAGCGCGTGTCGGGCAGCAGACCGACCGGCACGCCGCCCCGCCTCTCCGGGTTCAGGTCCACGCGCGCGCCCGTCGCCGCCCGGAAACAGTACAGCTCCTGGTAGCCGGCGTTGTGGAAGCGCACTTCGTTCTTCGAGAAGTTCCAGAAGGCGACGAGGCAGGCCATGTAGGTGCTGTCGGGCAGGTTGAGGCGGAAGAAGCCGTTGAGCTCCTGCAGGATGCGATGGGGGCGGACGTCCTGCGCCGTGCATCCGCCGAGGAGCTGCTTCAGGAAGACCTGCACGCCCATCATCGCGAGGGCCGCGTACGTGCCGTGGCCCGAGATGTCGCCGAAGACCGCGAGGCAGGCGTCCGGGGAGAACGGGAACCACGCGATGAGGTCGCCGCTCACCTTGCTGAACGGCCGCCAGAAATAGCCGAACCGATAGCGCGCGCCCACATGCGCCCACTTCGGCAGAACGGAACGCTGGACGAAGCTCGCGAGTTCCATGCCGTGCTTGAAGTTCTCCGTCATGCGCAGCAGGGCCCGCTCGCAGCGGGAGACGTGCGTCGCGTGCCGGACGACGTCCAGCAGCGCATCGCGCGCGACGCCCTTCGAGAGGAAATAGGAGTGGACGTCCCCCAGAATGCGCTTCGACAGCGCCCCGTCCTCGTCCACGAGCGAGGTCAGGAACACGATCGGCAGCGTCGGGTGCGTGCGCCGCACCGCGTCGCGGAACATGAAGCCGTCGATCTCGCCCATCATGATGTCGGTGACGAGTACGTGGAACGGGCCGCCCGTCCGGCGCACCTTCCCGAGGGCCTCCTCGACCGAGCGGGCCTCCTCGACCTCGTACCCGGCGCCGCGCAGGACAGCGGTGAGCGTGAAGCGCACGAAGTCCTCGTCGTCGACGACAAGGACCCGCAGCCGCGCGCCGCGCTCCTGCTCCCTCTTCTTCTTCATCTTGCGAGCTCCGCCTCCAAACGCCGTCGGCCTCCCGATGCGCCCATGCGCCTTGGCATGGTAGCATCTTCTCCGTCCCTCCGTCAAGAGCGCCGCGCGGCGACTTCGCGCACGCTCACAGCCGGAATGCGTGCATCAGGTTCGCGAAGCGGCGCGGACGGTCTGCGGCGGGTTCCGCGCGCGCGTCCGCCGCCTCGTCGCGGAGCTGCGCCGTCGCCGCGTCGAAGTCGCCGGCGGCCGTGTCGTCCTCCAGCGGCGGCAGGCCCCGGCGGCGCAGCTCCTCGTTGACGGCGAGGCGGTGCGCGGGCGTCACCTTGAAGTTCAGCACCTGCTCGCGGGTGAGCCCCTGGCTCTCCAGCAGGCGGTCCGTCTCCTTGAGGCGCAGCTGCGCGGCGTCGATCGCCGCCTGCGAGTCGGCGACCGTCTTGCGGATCTTCGCAAGGTATTCCTTCACTTCGGCCGGTGTCTTCGTCATGGCGTCTCCTTTCGATCAGGTGAGTTCGATTGCGTCGAGCTCTTCGTCCTCTTTCTTCGCCTCGTTGAGGGCCTTCACCCACTTGAGGACCTCGGCGACGGGCTCGACGAGTTCCACGGGGATGAATTCCTCGATCTTGACCTTCGCGTAGAGCGCCCGCGCAAGCGGGACGTTCTCCATGAGCGGAATCCCCTCCCGCAGGGCCGCCGCGCGGATCTCCTTCGCCACGACGTCCTGCCCCCGGCAGACGACCTTCGGCAGCGGCGCCTCGTCGGGGCGGTAGCGGATGCCCACGGCGAGGCGCGTGGGGTTCGTGACGACGACATCGGCCTTCTTGACGGCCTGGGCCGGCGGCTCGCCCTGCAGGATCTCGTTGCGGAACTGGCGCTGCGCCTGCTTCACCTCCTGCGAGCCCTCCATCTCCTTGTACTCGCGCTTCACCTCGTCCTTCGTCATCATCATCTGCTTGAGGAAGTTCCGCTGCTGGAAGAGACGGTCCACGATGGCGATGACGACGTAGCCGAAGACCGTGTAGACGGCGAGGTTCTTGAGGATCGTGCGCAGCGCCGGGAACACGTCGTCGAGCGTGCCGTAGCACATCGGCAGCAGCGCGGGGACGGAATTGACGACGATCTTGTAGATCAAATAGCCGAGGAACGTCACCTTCACGATGTTCTTGAAGAACTCGAAGAGGTTCTTCATGCAGAAGATCTTCTTCGCGCCCTCGGCGGGGTTGACCTTCTTGAGGTCGGGCTTCAGGGGCTCGAAGGCGAAGACGAGGCCGATCTGCACGACGTTGGCGACGAGGGCGGTGGCGGCGGCGACCAGCACGAAGATGAAGGAGTGCTTGACGACCGTGACGACCGCGATCTTGCCCGCCTCGCGCAGCGCGAAGACGTCGTTCTCCCCCACGCGCTGGCCGATGAAGCGCAGCAAGTTCGAGAGGTCGTCCGTCAGCGCGATACCGAGCGCGCCGAGGATCGAGAGGAGGACGAGGAGGATTGCCGTCGAGACGCAGTCCTTCGAATTGCACACCTGCCCCTTCTGCCGCGCGTCGCGCAGCTTCTTGGGGGTGGGCATTTCCGTCTTTTCGCCGCCTTCGGCCATGTCTCGGTTCCCGCAGGATCCCTTCTGCGCCGTCTACCGTTCAAACCCCGCGCACAGGGGATTCACACGGCATCGAGTGATTCCCCAACGGACCGATCCTGGCCGCTACCGCGCATTCACGCGGTTGCTCTTGCCGCGCGCCTTGAGCGCGGCCTCCAGCGTGGCGATCTCCTCTTCCGGGAACGCCTTCTTCGCGCACGTCACCGTCTTCAGCCGGGGGCAGGAGAGGAGCGGCGCGAGCGAGGCGACGCCGGAGACGTTGGGCATCGAAACGACTTCCAGCGCGGGCAGCCCCGCGAGCGCGTCGAAGTTCGACACCTTGTGCGCCGTCTTCCGGTCGTTCGGGAGCGTGAGCTTCTTGAGGTTCCTGAGGCCCTTGGCAAACGCGAGATCGACGTCGCACTTGACGGCGAGGTCGAGCGTCTTCAGCGCCGTCAGGGCGGCGAGCGCGTCGAAGTCCGCGACGACCGAGCCGGGAAGCTCAAGGCGTTCAAGCTTCGTCGCGTTCGCCAGCACCTTCAGCGACCCGAAGGCCGTGGCGACGTTGCGGCCGTCCATGTTCCAGGCCCGCAGGTAGCGGAGGTTCGGCAGGCTCGCGAGCGGCGTGAAGTCGTCGATCTTCTCGGCGAAGATCTTGACCTCCTCGGCCTGCGGGACATCCTTCAGCCAGGCGAGCGACGTCATCTTCGTGAGCCCGCCGTGGAAGGCCGTCACCTGCTTGAGCGTGCCGAGCGAGCGGTAGCAGTCCTCGCCCGGGACGAGCGGGTTGACCGCGTAGTAGTCGATTGTCCGGAGGCCCTTCGCCGCCGCGAGCGGGGCGAAGTCCTTCACCTTCGAGGCGTAGAGGTCGAGCTCCGCGAGGGCGGGCAGGGCGGCGACAGGCGCGAGGTCGGCGATCTCGCAGTACTTCAGGGCCAAGCTGCGGACGCCCGCGAGCGCGGCCAGCGGGGCGAAGTCGGCCTTGACGCCGGTGATCGAGACCCGGCGCGCCGCCGTGAACGCCGCGACGGGCGCGAGGTCGGCGAGCTTGCGGTCGGCGGCCGTGTCGGTGATGGAAACGCTCGTCGCGCCCGGCCAGGCCTGCGCGGCGGCCGCGAGCGCGCCGGCGTCACACTTCTCCAGCGTGAGCGAGACGGAGGCCGACCCGCCGAGGGCCTTGAACTCCTCGACGGCGGCGGCGGCCTCGGCCGCGTCCGCCCCCTTGAGGGTGACGCCGCTGCGCGTGACGCGCTTCTCGGCGAACGCCGCAAGCGAGAGGAAGGCGAGGGCGATGGCGGCGGCGCCTTTCGCCGCGGCCGGGGCGCCGGCGGGCTTCGCCTTGGCGGCCTTGCGCCTCTGGACGAGCTTCCAGACGAAGAAGCCGGAGACGGCGAGGAGCGCGACGCCGAGGACGGGACGGTAGACGAGCCAGGCGACGCCGATCGTCACGAGCGCGCAGACGAGCGAGACGAGGCCGGCCACGACGGCGATGCCCATCTCGACGACGTCGCCGAAGATCGGCAGCACGTCCGCCAGCACCGACAGCGGCTTGAGGGCCATCGACAGGCCGATGAACATCATCAGGAACCCGCCGAGGCGGAGGCCCCACGTGAAGAGCGTGTTCGCGGTGCGCGCGTCGGCGAACATCTCCGCCGCGTCGGCGACGCCGTCCTTGAGGAGGTCCACCTTCCTGCCCGCCTGCGCCACGTAGGAGACGAAGGTGTCGCCGTGCTGCTTGGCGACGAGGGAGATCTCGTGCGGGTAGACGACGCGGAAGACGACGCGCATGTCGCCGATGCGCGGCTGCGACGCGACGTCCCGCTCGTTCTTCTCGTTGAGGCGCGTCTCGCGGTTCGGCACGTAGATCGTCGTGCCCTTCATCTGGACGCGCGCGACGCGGCAGGTGAAGTCGGCCGGGAACGCATAGTCCTGGGCCGCGCCGATGCGCGACACCTGGTCCGCGCTCAGGCGGAAGGCGCCGAAGCGCACGTCCGCCGCGCGCTGCGTCCGCGACGGGAACTCCAGCTCGCCGGGGTTGTCGTGGCCGGCCTCCTTGAATCCGGACGAGTCGATTGCCTTGCCGCTCCAGACCTTCGCATAGGTGTAGGTCTTCGTCGTCGTGACGCTGCCGCCGGCGTTCTTCTTCTCCTCCGTCTTGCAGTCCTCCCGCCACTGGTACATCTCGACCTTGCGGGTGAGCGCGATCGCCGTCGCCGCGACGCCGAACGTCTCGTCCGTGAGGACATCCTTCGTGTCGGCCTTGCCCGAGACGTGGACGAGCCGGCCCTCCATCCCGGGATCGACCTTCTCTGCGGACTCAAGCGAGACGCAGGCCTTCTCGCCCTCGTCGAGGGACTTCGCCGTCTTCACCGAGTTTCCCTCGTTCCAGAAGAGGACGGGGAAGCCCAGCACGAAGAGGCCGAGCCCCACGATGACGCCCTTGATCGAGTTGCCGAGGCGCGAGCCCCACGATTCCGTCGTCGTTTCCGTAACTGCCATGACAGATGTCTCCTTGTCTTTCCGTTCGTCTCGTCCGCCGCGTCTGCCCGGCGGCGTTTACTTGATCGCCTGCGCGCCCTTGCCCTTCAGCGCGCCGAAGAGCTTGAGCGCCATCTCCCAGGGGTAGCGGTTCGCGTACATGTCGCACTGCGTCTTGATCGTGCCCTGGAGCGGCAGGCCGAAGATCTCGCGCAGGGCGTTGCACTTGCCCTCGTCGAGCTTCGTCGTCTCGGAGTACTTCATCGAGAGGAAGGCGTTGAGGTACTTCGGGTCGATGCGGCCCTCGAACGCCTTGGGGTCCGTGAGGTCCACGTTGTCCTCGATCGACTC